>JADZFZ010001183.1 GCA_020854145.1 Deltaproteobacteria bacterium
CGCACCACCTCGCCGATCGGCGCGGCCCGCGCACCGTCACCACCTACGTTCGCACCGCCACGGCGCTCGCAGAGTTCCTCGGCGTCAGCGACTATTCGGCGCGAATACCGACCCGGGCGGACGTCGAGGCTTTCCTCGGTCGCGCGCGACTCGACGGAAGGCGCCGCTCCGCTGCAGGACGTAATCAGGAGCTTGCCGCGCTGCGCGCCCTCGCCGCGTTCGGACATCGCGACCTCGGGTGGGCAACGCTACCGACCGACGGCATCGCCGTCCGCCGCGAGCCTCCGCGCGATCCTCCGGTGCTCACGACCGGCGACCTTGGGCGCCTCTTCGAGACCGCGGGGCACATCGCCGACCCTCCGCGTCGCGCGCTCGCGCTTGCCATCCTCGCCGTCCTCTCGCAGGCCGCCTTGCGCGTGCACGAGGCCGTCGCACTCGACGTTTCTCAGGTGGACCTCGAAGGGGCGTCCCTGCTCGCCGTGCGGGGCAAGGGCGGTTCGGTGCACGACCTCCCGCTCAACCCGCCGACGGTGGAGCTTCTACGAGCATGGCTCGCGAGACGGCGTTTCCTCGCCCGCGATGGGGAGCCGGCGCTCCTGATCTCCGTCCGAGGCACACGCCTGTCGATCCGGTCGGTGCAGCACCTCCTCACCCGGCTTGGGCTCGCGATGGATCTTCAGAAGCGTCTCTCGCCGCACGTGCTCCGCCACACGGCCGCGACGCTCGCTCTTTCGCTCGGCACCGACGTGTCTACGGTCGGCGATCTGCTGCGCCACGCCGACCTCAACGTCACGCGCCGCTACCTGCACCTCGTGGACACGCGCAAGCGCGAGGCGGTCAGTCGGATGGGCTCCACGATCCCCGTGAGCGTCCTGACCCACCCAGCACTGATCAGTGGGGGCGTATCGGCTGCCCGGCCAGGTGAACCTGCGCAATTACCCTCAGATTCAGGGACTTTTCCCCTTGACGTCCAACTCCCGTTGGATGCGGCGGCGTGACCGCGCAGTTGCTGCCCCTACTCGGGCAATCCACCCATCGGTAGAGCAAGGGTGATCTCAAAACGATCGTCGCTCCGACCGCCAGCGAACTTCAAGAACGGGATGGCGAAGTCGTCGAAGTCCCGGGCGCGAGCGAGCGCGAAGGGCAGGAAGATGATGTACGTCTTCCGTCCCGGGACGCGGGCCTGCCAGTGATCGAGGAGGATGTGGCATTCGCCGATCACCTTCTTGATCTTCTGCTCGCTGAGGCCCTTCTTGATGGTGATCAGGTAATCGTGACCTCGATAGTGCGCGTAGAGGTCCACGCGCGTGCCCGTTCCGGATACTCCCGCCTCGCGCTTCAGCTCCACATCGCGGAGCGTGGCGGAGAGGAACTCCGCCGCCGAGTCGCGGAAATCGGTCTCGCGGATGCTCCGATCGCCGTGCGGCAGGTGCTTCAGCGCTTCGAGCACCTCGGTGGAACCGTCGCCAAAGAGCGCGTCGAGGAAGCCCATTGACGCCAGAACGTAGCTGGCTCCGCGACCAGGGAGAAGCTGCCCGAGGTTCCGGGCGCGTCTGGCGCCGCAGATGTTGAGCCGGGCGTCGCTGGTGGCCTCGGCGACGGCGGCGCTACGACTCCCCGAGCGCTCTCCAGAGGATCTGGTTCACGAGGTTCTCCAAGGTGCGTGCGCCGGTCGTCTTGAGGAGCTTGCCGACGTGGTAGGCGTACCCGTCGCTGCCGATGTGCATCGCGAGCTCGATGTCCTCGGGGCTGCGCCCGCCCACGGCGAGACGCAGGAGCTCCGCACAACGCTGCGACTCCAGCTCGTGCTGCCGGAGCGTGGTCTCCACCGCGGCGGCGATCCGTGAGTCACTCGAGTGCTCGCCGATGAGCGCTCGCGTGACGACCAGCACCAGCTCGGACGGCGCGACCGGTTTGCACAGGTAGGTCGCGTTGAGCGCCGCGGCACGATTGATCAGCTCGCGGTCGGTGAGACCGGTGAGCATGATCGCCGGCACGGCCGGCATCATGACGCGCGCCGATTCCAGGATCTCGAAGCCGGACGGCTGATCTGGACCCAGCACGACGTCGAGCACGAGGCACGTCCAGTCGGCGCGTGTGCGCAGTCGCTTGAGCGCCTCCGCGAACGATCCAGCCGTCTCGACCGGCCGTCGGAGCGTCTTGCGAAGTAGCCGACCGACCGACACCGTCACCATGCGGTCGTCGTCGACGAGGAGAATTGGCCGACCGTCGTATCCCAACGCACCCCCAGCGGCGCCAGGATCGACGCTGCGTTCGCGAGGGGGCAACTACAGCCGGGTCTAGGCGGTGCGTAACCGCACGGGACCACGCGGTGAAGCTGCGCTGGCGAAGCGACAGCACGCGCTACGACGATCGCTCCTTCGCCACGCGGGCGCGGAAGCCGTCGAGGACACGCCGGACGAAGTCGTCGGGTACGGGCCGCCGTCGCTCGGCCGCGACGAGATCCTGGAGCTCGAGGTCGAGCACTCGCCCTCGGGCACGTCGCCGCGTCGTGCGTCGCTTCTTCGTCGGGAGGCTCATCGTCGGCGGTCGATCCGAATCATCGCTCAGCCCCAGGCTCGCCATCACTTCGCGGTGACGAGACACTCCCAGGAGGGCCACGAATCGCCCTTGTGCCGATTGTTCTGCCATTGCAGCGGCTGGAGGTTCTCGAGCTCGTCTCCACCACCCTGGGCAACCCTCGATCCAAGCGCCGCACGCATCCTTCCTGGTCTTGGCGGGATCGTACCCAGGTACCACCGGAGCCTTCTGCCAGACAGCGAGCACCGTCTGCGTGGCGAACGTCGCGCCTGATTTGCTGGTCCCGCGATTCCGGCGAGGGGTAGCCATCGTACGCTGCCACCGAGCGAGCGACGTGCCACTCGCGGCCGGACGCCGGACAAGCCACGAGCAGCGGCCGACCTGGACGAAGTCGGCCGCACCGCGGCCGAGACGCACCGATCGACGCGGTGGATCGAGATCTCATCGGAGCCACGGCATCCGTCTTGGTCGAGCGTCGAGACGACACCGATTCTGGATGACCTTGCGCTGGAAGATTCTCCGCGTGTATACGGCCCTTTCCCCTTCCGGAGCACAAGATGGACCCCGAGCTCGAAGCACTCGTTCGCGAATTCACAGGCCGCCTCCAGGACCATTTCCGCAAGCAGATGATGGCGATCGTCCGGGAGTTCGTCGGGGTTGTCGGAAGCGCGGCTCCAAGCACGTCGACGCCGTCCGCAAGGAAAGCGCCAACGAAGGCTGCGCCGGCAGCGCGCGCCGGCGTCCGTCGTTCCGATGCCGAGATCGCGAAGGCGGTCAACAGGGTCAGGGACTACGTGGCCGCGCATCCCGGCTCGCGGATGGAGCACATCGGTGCCGGTCTTCGCCTGCCGACGAAGGATCTGACAGGGCCCGTCGCAAAGCTCCTCGCAGCGGGCACGATTCGTCGCGAAGGCGAGAAGCGCGCGACGAAGTACTTCCCCGGCGGCAGCGCCGTGCCTGCGGCGACGAAGGCTCGTTCGAAGACGGCCAAAGCCAAGACCGAAGCCGGCGCGTAGCGAGCCGAAGACTCGGGCGCCACGCCCGAGGTCGCCGTCGTCTCGAGGCGGTGGCCTCGGCCGCGTCGGCACCCGCCCGCGCGTAGTCGTCGCGCGCTATTGAACATGACAATCATTTGCAGTAGCGTCGGGACATGTCGGAACGTTGTCGGCATCACACCCTCGCTCGCGGCCCGCTCGCCCACGTTCAGCAATGTGCGAGCTGCGGCTGCGTCTCGGTCCACCTCGGCGCCACCACCGTCCGTATGGATGCCGGCGCCCTCCAGTCCATCGCCCGCGTCCTCGCCGACGCCTCCACGCGCTTGACGACCACGCAGTGGTCCCATGCACCGCCGGGCGACGCATGAGCACGCGAACGATCTTCGTCGCGGGCGTCGTCGGCATCGCCGGCTTCGCGGCGGCGGTCATCGGAGTGATCGCCGGGGTCCTCGCGGTCGAGGCAGCACTTGTGACGATCGCGACGTCACTCGCCGTGTACGTCGGGGCGCTGATCACGGGCGCGCTTGCCGCGCGCGGCTCCAGCGGGATCCCGTGCCGGGAGGCCGTCGCGAGGCGTCCAGCTCGGTTGCCGCCGCCGGAACGATGGGAGCGCCGCGCCATCCTTCATTGACCGCGGCGATCTCGCTTGACGCTGTAGTGCGCGTTCCGCAATATCGCGCACTACGGTGCCGTTCGTTCGACGCAAGCGGAGCCAGGTCGTGCTCGCCCACAGCCACCGCACCCCCGAGAGCGGGGCGGTGCGACAGCTCGTCCTCCACGCGTTCTCTTCGCCCGACGAGCTTGCCGGCACCCTTGCCGATGGGGCGTGGAAACGCTTCGGCGAGACGCTCGCATGGCGGAACCCGGATCTCTCGTGGGACTGGCCGCGGCTGCGTTCGGACCTCGAGACGGCCCTTGGGGCGTGGCAACAGATGCCGTCGGGCGAGACCTATCGGCGGGCGCGTGTCGTCGGGCGGCTCGCCCTCGAGCTCGTCGAGGCGCTGCGTCCGCTCTCACCCGCCCGCCCCGCCGACAAGCTGATCCTCGAGACCGCGCGAGACGCGCTCGACCTCGCGGCGCAGTCGATTGCGCGCGTTCTCGGTCCAGCGCGACCAAACCCGGAGCCAGCCGACCCGAGAAAGGAACCCGTGTCCATGGAAACCCAGCAATCCGGAACGCCCCTGATGCGCATGGCGGACGAGGTCTTCGAGCGCGGGTTGGAGCACTGGTGGAGAGACGAGCGACCCGCCGCGTGTCGCCTCTTTCGGCGAGCGCTCCAGATCGATCCCTTGCACGCCGACGCGCACAACCACCTCGGCATCCAAGCGCTCGATCGAGGCCGGCTCGCCGACGCCGAACAGCACTTCCGCAACGCCATCGAAGGCGGCGAGCGGGGGCTCGAACGCGAGGGAAACAAGGTCCCGTGGGGCTACATCCAGAACCGGCCCCACATGCGCGGCATGTACAACCTGGCCCTGGTGCTCCGGCGACGCGGGGACTTCGCCGGCTCCCTGAAGCTGCACGAGAAGCTCATCCGGATGAACCCGAACGACAACCAGGGCGCGCGCTTCCTGGTCGGCGAGGAGTACCACCGCATTGGCGACGCGCGCAGAGCGATCGCGGCGTACCGCAAGGGGCTCGACGACCCAGGCTGCGCGTTCGGTCTCGCGCTCGTCTTGCTCGACTCGAGGGCGAGCGCGTCCGAGGTCGGCGCCGCGCTCCTTCAGGGCTTCGCGAGCAACCGGTATCTGGCGCCCATGCTCCTCGGCGAGCGGTGGGAGCTGCTCGAGGCGTTTCACGGCTCGAACGTGGCCGAGCCCGAGTGGGCGGCCGATCTCGTGAACGAGGTGCGCGACCTCTGGGCGCGGGTCCCGCGTTCGGCCGAGACGCTGCGCTTCTGGTGGCGGGCCGGTCCAGTCCAGTCCTGGCGCCGGGAGATGGACGAGCTGATGGTCGCGCTCAAGGAAGCTCCTGTGGGCGCGGAACGCAGCCGCATCGTGGAACGCTTGTACTCGTTGCGCGACACGGACGTCATCGCTCGGGTCGTCGCCACGGCTCTCGCTGCCTCCTGAAAGGTCGAGTCACCATGCGCAAGAGACGTCCGCACGTGGCATCGCTCGATGAGGTTCGCATCAGCCGTGAAGGCGACCAAGCGATCATCGAGTACGCCGATCCAGACATCTATGTCACGCGCTGGGGGCTCGGGCCCGAGATCCACCAGATGTCGGACGAAGAGATCCTGGAGCGCTGGAACGACTCGCTCGTTGCGCGAGAGGCTGCCGCCGCCGACTACGAGCACGTGGCAGTCGAGGTTCCCGTCGGCCAACCGCAGATCGAGTATTTCGAGCCCGGCGATCAATGGACGCCGCGCGGCGACGTGTTGCGGTGCGTGATCGGCGGGAGCGCGATCGACGACGAGGGGCCGGAGATCCACATCGACGAGCACGATCTCACGTGGGTGCAGTTCGGGCGCCTGCTCGCCACCCATGGCGGGTGGGGCATGCGGATCGTCTTCGTGCCCGACGACGAGCTGACCGACGAGCCCACGATCGAAGTCAGAGAGCCCAAGAAGCGGTAGGCCGACTCATGATCGCCAAGACTCCGACAAAGCAGAGCCCGTCGCGGAGGATCGCCGTCGACCAGGACAAGGTGCGGGCGGCGACCCAGGGCTTGAGCCACCGCGCGCTGCGCGATCTCGTCGAGCGCGCGATCGACCTGCTGCCGCAGGCCAAGCTCGGAAGCTTCATCCGCGGCTACGCGTCTCCCGCCGACCTCCGACCGGACTCGGCGCGCAGCGGACAGCTCGTCGCCAACGTTCGCCGGTTCCACGCCGCCGCCCTTCGCGGCGACTTCTACGAGAGCTTCAATGTCAACTCGAAGAACTGGCAGGAGAAGTCCCCCGGGACCCGTACCTTCATCGCGGAATGCAATCGACTGCTCGACCGATGCGCCAAGGCAGCGGAGAAAGGGCAGCACGCCGAAGCCGGCGAGTCGTTCGAGCTGGTCTTCGACCTCGTTCGTCGGATCGACGGCGAGGGCGGTGACGAGATCGTCTTCTTCGCCGACGAGCATGGGAGCTGGCAGCTCGGCATCCCGTGGGAACGCGTGCTGCCCGCCTGGTTTGGGTGCCTGGCAACGACGGCGTCGCCGGACGAGTACGCGCAGAGCGTGCGGGCGGCCATCCACGACTTCGCCGAGTACCACAGTCGCACGCTCATCACGGCGGCCCGGAAGGTCGCGAGCCCGGCGCAGCGGTCGGCGCTGCGAAACCGAGGCTCTGCGTCGGCTACCAAGACGAGGCAAGCGTGAGCGACCGTAGCTCGCCGTCAGAACCTGGCGCGCTGAGTTGCGTGACCGTGCCGCGGCGCTTGCCGAGCTCGAGCCGCCAATGACCGAGTGGCCGCTTCCCTACGCCCCGTTTCTCCGCGAGCTCGAAGAGCTGCTCGCGACGCTCTCGCATGAAGAGCTCCGGCGGTCGGTCCGGGCGATGGGGCTTGCGCAGCCCACGGACACGAGACGCGTGTGGCTCGCTTCGGTCCGTGCGGGCGCCGAGCCGCCGCGAGCTCCCGCCCGTGACGAGTCTCTGATCGCCGATGTCGAGGCGTTCATGGCCCGCGCCAATCGCGGCGACTACGCGGGCGACCCGAGCTGGTCGGACATCGCCGACGCGCTCTTCGCTCGGGCGTCGCGCGCATACGAGGCCGGCCACAAGGATCTCGTCCTCGCGACCGCCGGTCCGCTCATGCGGTTCTTCGGGGATGGGAAGGACGCATGTCGCGAGGCGCTCGCCGAGTACGAGAGCGTCCTCGATGCGTTCGTCGCCACCGATCTGACGGAGCTCAAGGCCCGGTACCTCCGCGCCCTGTACGAATCGCTACCCGCCGACGCGCGGGCGCCACGCCTGCTGGCGGAGACCCGCGCGCTCGAGTTCGTGGGTGGCAGCGCGACGCTGCAGGTGCTCCTCGACGCCGACCCCAGTCCGCTACCCGATTTGGAGTCCTTCCTCCTCTCGTGGGAGGAGGCGCTCCGGGCATGGGAGGTCGACCGGACCAAGCACTTCGACTCGCACCGGCGCGACTCGCTTCTGCGGGAGGTCGTCCAGCGTCGCGAAGGACTGCGTGGACTTCACGCGCTTGCCCAAAGTGACGCGACGGACCGCGCCGAGGCCTATACCGAGCTGCTCCGTGCCCGTCATCGCGAAGGGGCATCGAAGGCGGAGCTGCTCGCCATCGCCCGCGAGGCTCTCGAAGCCGTGACCGACGGTACGGAGCGCGCCGGATTCGCCGACGTCGTGGCGGGGCTTGCCGCAGCGACAGACGACGCCGTGGCCGAACGCGAAGCGAGACAGACGGCATTCCGCGCGTGGCCGACGGTCACGCGTCTGTTCGCGCTCGCGCATCCGGGGACTCGAGGCGCACGGGAGATCTTTCGCGCCGAGGCGGAGCTGTACCCGAAGGATCCGCGCGGGCTCGACACGATCGGCGCGCTTCTCTTCGCGCTCGCGGGCCAGCCGCTCGAGTGCGCGAAGGCGCTCGAAGAAGCCGACACGCTCGGATGGTCGGCGCCCGACCATCTTGGAGACCTGGCCTTCGTCGCGACCATCCTCTACGGGCTCGGCGACGCGCCGCCCGCGAAGACGGTGGTCCACCATCTGTGGCGGTCGCTCGATCCAGCCGCATCGGGGCTGTGGACTCCGACGCCCATCCTCGAGGAGGCCGCGTCGGCGAGGCCGTCGGTGGCAGACGCGATCGCGACGAGCGCTCGGGAGATGGTGCTCACGCCGAGCGAGCGACATCGGCTGCTCACCGTAGCGGCACGTGTGGCCGAGCGACGGCTCTCGATGCTCGGCGATCAGCAGCGTCGCCGCCGCTACGGGCACGGGGCGCAACTCGTCGTGGCGGCGGCGGAGGGGCTGAGCCTGGGAGGGTACGAGGCGGAAGCGGCGGAGCTGATCGCGCGGGTGCGCGCGGAGCACCGGTACCGGCCCGCGGTGAACCGGGAGCTGAACGCGGCGATGGCGGCGTCGTCAGGTGCGGGCGTTGCCCGGGTACACCCCCCTGCTCGCAAGTGACTGCCGGAGATGGTGGTTCTGGATTGCGGCATCCACGCGGCGTCATAACAAGCTGAGGCCGTGGGTCTCGGTCCCAGTGGACGCGCCGAGCCGCTCGAATGCGCTGACCGCGTGTCGCCGCTGGCAACGCGCCGCCGGCAATGGGAGCAGTCACGACCAACAAACTGGCGTTCCAAGGTGAGGGAAGTCAACGACTACAGCCGACACTACTTCACAGACCAGCCGGAGTGGTGTCTCCTCGATTGCGCCGATGACCAAGGGCCGCGGAAACCCACCGAATCCTGCGCCGTGGCAGTTGGCCTCGTGGAGTCATCTGCAGGAGATCGACGCGGAGCACGGGTTGCTCCCGTTCTGGAGAGCTGGCGCCAAAGGAGAGCAGATCCTCGCAGACGCCGACGCCCTTGAGACATTCGCGAAGGGCTGTGCCGACCCGACCGCCACGACGCCGGGTCCTACCTCAACCGATGAACCACGGGGGTTTCCACCGGCGATCGTGGCATTCGTCGACATCGTCAACTCCGTCGGGCTCGGCGCGGCACTCGATGAGGAGCACGAACTCCTCTTACGCCTACTATTCCGACGCTGCGCGGCTCTCGCACGCGAAACTGTGTGGTCAAGCACCTTCGTCTTCCTGGATGGCGACCCATTCACCGCGCAGGCTCGTCCAAGGGTATTCTGGTACGAGCGGTTCACTGGCGATGGTCTTCTGCTGTGCCTCCAGCCCTGGGTCGAAGGAGACGCTCCAACCCGTCGGCCCCGCCGGCGAGATCCCAACCGTCCCGTCACAGAAGGCTGGGGCGCCGGCACATACGAAGACTACCGACGACGCAAGCGCTCCGTTCACCTGGCCCTCGATCTCGCGCATCGGTATGCACGCGCGATCAAGCTCTATTGGCTGCGGTCGCCCCCAAATGCCAAACGGATTCGAGAGGGTCGTGAGCCTTACGGTTGTGCCGCGGCGATCCACTCCGGATGGGTGTACTGGATGGCACCCCGCGGCCGCCTGCAGACATGGCATGGATCCGGGCAAGACGCCCAACTCGAACCCGACGGGGTCACTATATCCTACGCTGCTCGCCTGCAGGAATTCGCGCGTGGGCCCGAACTCGCGAACATCGTCGTGTCGAGCGAGGCTCGGGGGTTAGCCAAGAGATATCGCACTCCCGGCTTCCGATACCTGGAGGGACGGGAGCAATTGTTTCGAGGTCTGCCCGCGGCGCAACTCGTGTTCGGTGTGCAAGGGCTACGAGTAGTGCCGTTTCTTGAGGACATCGACCCAAGTTGGTCCCACTACACGCTCAGTGCTCACCGCGCGGACGTCGGTAGCCAGCTGGCTGACGCAAACATGCGTCTCCCACGTCATCTCGCGGCCCAGCTCAATGACATCGTGTCCCGCTGGGTCAGCCCCCAGGACAAGCAACCATCGCCCTTCTCACCCGGCGGAGATATTCACCGGAAGGCTCATGGAAGGGCGGCACTACGACAGTGGGGAGCAATTGAATTCATCTACAGCTTGATATTCGATGCCGATGACGGCGATCCGATTGGCAAGCTCACCCGCTCCCCCCGTGACCGGGACGCTCCGTGGGGCGTGAACCGTCCTGTGCGCTATCGGCGACTCAGCGCTGCCTACGACCTCCTGCGCAACACGGACCTCTGGCGACAGCGGCCCTGGGCCAATGCACTCCTTGCCGAGGTGAGCGGATTGCTCGCTCTCTATAGTGGCCCGCTGAGCACGAAGAACGAAGCCGCCTTGTTACCCACGACGCAGTACCCAGACTTCGGAACATCGTCCGTGAATCATCACCTGACGCGTGCTGACCAGTACCTAAAGGCGGCCCAGCGCCTCGCTACGGGTTCCAGTCGCTTTGACAGCCTGGCTCTTACGGACGCCTTCGGAATGGTGGCACTTCTCCAGCAGGAGGCCGCGCACCACGATCCCGATGAGCGCGAGCGACGTCACCGGGCGACCTGCGACTACCTCGGGCAGCCTGGAACCTTCACGCGGAATGCGCTCCGCTGTTTAACCATGATGCAGGCATCTATCGCCCTGTTCCAGCGAGCTTCTGAACCTCGAGCCCGTCCGCCGGGTTCGGCCCTCTTGCGGCCCACGGTCTGCTCGAGGGACGCGCTCGCCGCCATTGAGGGTGAGTTCGGCCGCTCGTCGCCCGCAGCACCACGCGGTCGCGAATTCGCGAAACACCTTCGACGCACGCTCGAAGCGCTGCACTCCGATCGGAGTCGCGTCCATGTGCTCTGGACAACGTTGCTCCTTCTGGAGTCGCTGGCCATCGGCAGGTCGTCGTCTGCTGGGGGTTGGTGGGTGCTACTCGCCGCGCTCCGGAAGCCCTTGGTGAACTCATTGCTTGCTCTCCTGCCGGCGATGGAAAACAGGCTGCTGCTACTCATGAACCCGGCCGTATTTGGCCACCTAACCCCAAAAATCGACCCGCGGCAGCAAGGCATGGGGCTGTTCGAACTCGTTTCGCCTCCGGCTGCGGAGGCAATTCTGAGGCGACACGAGGGTCAGGTTCAGGTTGGTACACCGCAACCGGCACCTGCCTCGCGCCGGCGAGGTCCTCTGTCGCAGGTTGTCCGCCGGAAGAAACCCGACCGGTGACCCGACTGGGTCGAATAGCTATCCTTGGTCCTCCGACTTCGCTGAACGTCAGTTCGGCGAAGTCCCCCGTGGCGAATGACGCGTCTCGGTCAGTAGCGTTTGAGACTACGCTGGGGCCCCCCACGCGGCAGCGCCGGCCGGCTAGCCGACGACACCACCGCTGCGACCGCGCGCAGCAACTCACGGGCGGTTGACTTCCAGCGCGGCGGAGCGCTGAAACTCATCAAGCGTTCCATTATTCCACATCAAGAGATCGATTGCGGTGCCCAGGAGAGACGCCAGGCCCATGCTGTATTCTCTCATGTCGCGACGGACGAATTGCTCAAGTGTCGCCGCGCGATCCGCGCGGCCGCGGAGCAATCCCCGCTGAAACCGAAGGGATGTGTCTGCGAGCACGCCAACGACTCTCGTGCCCGGCACGACTCGCCGGAAGAAGTCGACCTCCCCTGCAGCCCGTAACCCGACAAGAACCAAATTGTCAAGCCCATGCCCGTCGCGCAGAATGCGGCGATAATTCTCCGCGGCAAATACATCCTCGCCAGCCTCCCGATATCGCCTCACGCAGAAGTCGATGATGTCCTCCCCCGGTAGACCCTGCTGCCCAAATGAGGCCTTGACGACATCGGTGGTCTCGAGCACGCAGGCACCCTCGGCCTTTGCGACACGTCCGAAGGTTGTTTTACCAGAGCACGATGGCCCCGTCACAATCAGCATGGCTAGCTCCGCGCGTTCGAGCCTCAGTGGGGGTCGCCCAAGGTTCCGTTGGTTCCGCCATCATCCAAAGGAAACAACTCGAGCTGCGGACCAACGACGCTTTCCAACTCGTCATCAACGACGTAGCACGACTGCTCCAGATTGAGGATCGTGTTCAATTCGCTAAGTCTCGCGACGACCTGGTCCACCGCCCGCTTGCGAAAGTCATAACGAAACGACTCAGCGAGTGGCATCGCGGCAAACGGGAGGTTCGCACCGTCCGGTACAAAGATGGTGCCGAATTCACCCGGATTGAGCCATGGCGCGTCAGGCCGCTCCGGCCCGCGATAGGGATCGTGCGCGATCGTTCCACGCACAACGCCCCGGAATACAGTGGGCGGCAATCCAGGAACGCTCAGGCAGATGCTCGAAGTTTGACGCACTTCACGCGTACCCTTCTGACGGCACTTGGCGTCAATCTCCTCAAACGTAGTAACGCTCCACCAGCGCTTCAGATCGAAGCCAGGATAGCTGAATCGGGTTCCCCTGCTGTAAGCCTCGATTCGCACCTCGGTGTCCTCAATGAGAAACGGGCGGGAGAATCGACTCCGGAGATACTCCGCCCCCGTGCGGAGCGACTCGCTGGCGCGTTCCACCTGCAGTTCCGGATAGCCACGAAATCCACTCCAGCGACGCAAGACAACGCCGTGAAGGGAAAACAGCGTTCCCAGGTGCGCGCCCTTTTTGGCGCTGGTCGTCAACAAGTATACGCGTAACCGCTTCACGGCCGTACGCGCTCGATGAATCGGTGCCGACGCACCGTTGCGCCAGTTGTGGGGCTGTTGGTCCACCAGTATGACTCTATCACGCCGGACTCGCGGAGGTCACGGAGCCACGCATTAGCTTTACTCGGGGATCTGCTTAGCGCGTACAATGCAGGGCCGTTGCTCGACAAGCCTATTGCATCGATCCCGTGAGCATCCGCGCGTTCGTAAACATGCCGCACCTCATCCGACTGCAGGCGCAACTCGCACGACTTGAAATAGGCGCGCTGTAGCTCGCCGACCGTCTGGCAGAACGCCCGATAGTCCGCCTCCGCGACGGCAGCAGCCATTCGAAAACAAACAATATAGGCGATCTCATGGACACTGGAGCGTGGCACCGGGCAAATTTGGCGGAAGTGGTCCAGTTCCAATTGGCCTTCGACAATGACTCCCTTTGGAAGCACCACGAGAAGCGGCCAAGGGAATGCCCGAGAAAAGAGCGCGGAAGGAACCGTGGTCCGGCTCGAGAAACGCGTCGGCACGAATTGATCGCTGGCTCCGGATGCCTGGGGGGCGACAGGATGCCCACCGTCGATTAGGAACCCACCACGGTCGAACGTGTTGACGCCAACCCCAGATGTTCGGGCCCGTTTTGCTAGCTTTGCTATCTCGGCCGTCGGGACCGTGGCGCCAAACAGCTCAGCAGTCGCGCGACCCACGCCAAGCAAAGTCGCCGTCTTCGACCCGAAACCCCGATGAACGGGGATGCTCTCGAGAACGTCGACCCGGACCGCCCCGCACGCGATCTTGTCGAGGTAGTTCGTCAGGAACTCGGTGACCTCGGACGTGTAAGGGAATCCGGGGCCCCCAACCTCAAGCGCCGAGGATCGGGAGACACGACAGTGGAACAGCGGCCACGAGATGGCAATACCCGCGCCGCCATTCACGCGGTCACTGCCGACCGAGAGGTCGATCAGCGTGAGTTCCAGCCGGCTGGGGACCCGAATAGATACCGACTTGATGACGTTGTTCATCGACCTAACTGAGACCGAGCAGCGAGCGCCTCCTGCGCAGTGGGAACGCGCGACCACTCGGGGTGCTCCCGAGGCGGCGTCCAGAGGCTCTCGAAATGGAGGAGATACTGCTCCGCTAGAATGCTCTTCGAATCAACCTCGAGGGTCGTGGTGAGACGACTGAGCCGGTTGATTAGGTACGGACCCACGAACACTACGTCGTCTAGACGATAGATGCTGACGGTCGGAATCGTCGAATGCCAACGAATCTGGATTCGTGCATGTCCCGACCGAAGGACGAGGTCGGTAAGGCGAAGAACCCATTCAGAAGTGTCGCCTGCCGGTCTGCCCTCCTCGACATCTCGCGTGCGGCAGTACGCCCCGCAAGGCTCGGGAACGAGAATTCGGATTTCCAACTGATCGCGCTCGGTGACCCAACGGACCAGGTCGTCGCCAACATCCTGTTGGAAGTGCTTTAGGCTCATTCCCAACAAATCGAGGCGCTCGCGCACGCGCCCCTGGTGGTCCTGATAGACGCTCCGGATGTATCTGTCGGGGTGCACCCTCCGCAACCCCGCCGTCTTTACTAGTTCCGACGTCTGCCGAAATTCTTCTAGCGTCCGGCGGAGCATCTGGGATTCGGCTCTCGCGGTCCGGCGATCGGCCCAAGTGCCCACCAACATGACGAGGGCGACCAGCGCCGATGCCATCACAGACTGACCAACGCCGAACCAGACGTTCTGAGCGATGCCCGCAAGGGTAACGCCGGGCTCGATGTTCACGAAGTAGAACCCGAGGCCGAGCAGGACGAGGGGCAGCAGCGCGAATACTATCCACAAGATCGTGGAACTTGCGGCGCTGTCCGGTGCCGAAGTGGCATGACTTGTCGTGGGATCCGTCTCCGCCATCTGCCAGCCTCTAGATCTTATCGACGCCGTCGGAGAATGCCATCCTGGCAGCATCAAGCACCGCGCCAGTTTCGACCAACCCGGCTATCGTGCCGATGTCATCATGAATCCATCGGTCTCCGTCGAATGAAGCGGGCACGGAGTCCCTGATCAGCGAGTAGACAGGTTGTGTACCTCGTCCCAGGCGACATCGGGGCGCCTTGGGTTCTGCTACCGCGAGCGCTTGAGTTGCCATCAGGAGCTCAATCGACACGATTGCCAGTGCATTGCGGACCACTTCCGCAGCTTTCCTCGAACACCACGTGCTATTGCTGATGTGGTCTTCCTGGTTGCTCTTCGTGGGGATGCTGTCGGCGCTTGCAGGAACGCTCAGCGTACGGTTTTCGGCGACAAGCGCAGCCATGCTGCACTGTGCCACCGAGAACCCGGTGTTGAGCCCCGGATCGCCAGCAACGAGATTCACCGGCAGCCCGAAACTGGTTGAGGGATCCAACAGCCGACTGGCTCGGCGCTCACTAATCGAGCCAAGATCGGTCGTTGCAAGCGCCAGCAGATCCATGGCTTGCGCGATATACTGCCCATGAAAATTGCCGCCCGACAGGACATCGTAAGAGCTGGAAGCGTCATCGACTGGAAACATGAGCGGGTTATCGGTGGCACTGTTGAGTTCCACTCGCAGGATGTTGCGAACATATCGTAGCGCGTCCCGGACAGGGCCATGGACTTGCGGCGCGCAGCGAATAGAGTAGGCATCCTGGAGTCGCCCCCTTGGCAAGGGAACTCCAGGATCACCGGGAACGCCTGATGCTCGAGGGGCGCTGCAGCGCTCACTGCCTTCGAGGAGCTGGCGCACTGCGGTTGCGGTCTGGAGCTGACCCGGATGCGGTCGGGCAGCGTGTATTCGGTTGTCGAACGGCGTGAGATCTGCGCGGAGTGCTTCCATCGTCATGGCAAGCGCCACCTCAGAGCTCAGTGCCAGGGTTACTGCGTCGTGGCTCGCCAGGGTTGCGACGGCCAAGCTAACGGTGCTCCCGTTAAGGAGGGCCAGTGCCTCTTTGGCTTCCAGGTCAAAGGCAGCCGAGAGGCCGGCTTGGCGCAGCGCAGCAGCAGCGGCCATGCGTTCGCCGCGGTACGTTACTTCCGCGCGCGGATGGCCCATTAGGGCGGCAGAAATGTAGGCGAGTGGCGCTAGGTCGCCACTGGCGCCAACACTGCCTTTCTGGGGAACGACGGGATGAACTCCGGCCTGCAGCATACTCAACAGTCGCTCGACAACGTCAGGCCGAACCCCAGAATGACCGCGCGCGTTCGCGTTCGCCCGGAGCAGCATCGTGGCGCGGACCACGTCCTCAGGGAATGGCGGCCCCGTTCCGGCGCCATGAGCGTTGACAAGCAGTCTCTGGAATTCGGTCATACGGTCGGGGGGCACCGTCCAATCCATAAGGCGTCCTACGCCTGTATTGAATCCGTATATCGCTCCGGGCGTTCCGTTCAGCCATTTACTCTCGACGTGCGCGCGGGCGCGCGCGAGACGGTCCCGGGCCTTCGGGTCGAGCGCGACTGAGCAGCACTCTGTTGGGGGCGGTCGAGCGACGCGGACGACGTCGTCCAGACCCAACGAGCGGCCGTCCAAGGATAGCGGCATGTGCTCGCCGGATTGCGGCGGCGTCGACTTGGAACTGTGGGAGGCGTCTGACACGGCGAGCAGGATACCACCCGAAGGGTGACGTCCGCGCGTCGCCGGCATCCTCGATGTGCGCCTGTGAGGCTCCGCACGTCTGACCGCCGGCGAGGAGCACCGCTACGGTCGCGAAGCATACACGCGCCTGCGCCCACGGGGGCCGAGCGGTTCGCGTTTCTCGCGTAGGCTCTAGCCGGTCAATTCGAATGCGCCCAAACGCGAGACGACGAGGGCGGCGTGGTCGCTGGCAGCGCGCATCGCCGTCTGGGGAGCATCACCGGCCAGCAGGCCGACGAGAAATGCTGCAGCATACGCGTCCCCGGCGCCCGTGGTGTCCACCGCGGGTCGGCCCACGAGATGCGTTGCCGGTTGAAAGAATCTGTGTGGTCCATGGTAGAGGACGCTGCCATGCGCGCCAAGCGTCACGACTATCCTCGTGCTGGTATGGTCGCGCGCGAAGCGACGCAAGTCCTGGGAAAGTGGGCTGTCCTCATCCGCGAGTCCGAAGAACGCAATATCTGCAGCTTCTAAGTATTCCGCCATTCGATGAAGCGAGCATCCGAAATCACGTCCATCCATGAAGTCGGCGGATAGAACCCCAACTCGGGAACTAGTTGCGACCGTCTCGAAGAGATCGACTACCTGGGAGTAGACGACTGTCGAGACGAGATCGGCACGCGCGACCAAAGCGCGCTGCTCCGTGTCGAGGGACAGTGAGGCGAGGACGCCGGAGGTGTAGCCGCAGAAGTGCTTCTCGCCATTGCGCGAATCGATCGCAATGCGTTGCCTCGGTGTCGGCCCGCGCGCGGTTCGCACAAATTCACCGAGGCTGAGCCGGTCGAGCGCTCCACGGACGACCGCACTGCCCGCGTCATCTCCGATTGCGGACACCACTTTGATCCCGACCCCTGGTTCTGCGAGCACTCGCAGGTTTGCTGCGACGTTGAGCGAGCAGCCGCCTGGGCGCTCAAGCCCGATGTCAACGTACTCGTCGACGCCACATTCGCCGACGCAGGCGATCAACACAATCCCACTCCAAGACAGTTGCAGCGCGTTCGCCCTGAGGCACAGCTCATCGGGCCGCAGGATAGTAGCATCTGCCCCACCGCACAATTGGCGGTCTGGCGAGCCGCGGGGCCGCTCGGTGCATCAGGCTCGACGCGCGAACCGGACACGGAATGGCAGCACGGCGTCAAAAGTCCTTGAACTGGGCGCTCGATGTCCGCATTCGCCGAAGAACGTTTCTGCGAATCGCCGCCTGTGTTCTTGGGGAGCTGCACGATCCTGGCCGATTGCGACTGCATTCGGGAGCCTGGTCAACTACTCTCGACACTAGGGAGTGAGGATCCGCGGGTACGGTGTGACAGGACCGACTCGCGAAAGCCGGCGCTTCTCGGAAGAGGTCCGTCGCGGTGTCCGGTCACCAGCGGATCGGCGACGTGCCACCTTCGCGACTCACGCCACCTTGAACGCGAGCTCGATCTCCGCGCCCCCTTCTTGGTACAGGTCGTTCCTCGACCCCGTCACGTTCTCGGCCCCGTACGTGCCCTCGAAGAGGGCGACCAGATCGTCCCCGTTCTTCCGCAGCAGGTCGGCGACGACTCCAGTCAGCACGTCGGCCGCAGCCGCGACCGCGGCGAGCGCGGGTGCGCTGACCACTCCGGCTGCCGCCAGAAGCCCGCCGAGCGCCTTGGGGAGCGGGCTGTCCTTGATCGCCTTGTGGACGCCGGCGAGCTTCTCCCCGAGCTCCCGGACGTCGTTGTCGCTCTCCATGAAGAGCAGGCGCACGAAGAGGCCGCCGGAGAAGACCGAGGAGGGCCAGAGCTGGAGGCCGTCGCCCACGAACCGGATGGTCTGGCCCTCCTTGAGCGTGTGGACCCGCGCCTTGGCCGCGTCGGCGTCTCCGAGGGCTAGCGGCGGCCACACCCGGGGCGCCTGCCCCGAGAGGTCCCAGACGATCGCGGAGAGGTAGAGCTCGTTCGTGGCCTTCGTGAAGAGGCCGAAGTCGAAGGACTCCGTGAGCCGGACAGAGCGCAGGTAGAGGCTCGCCGCGGCCTTGCTCGTCGGCATGGGCACGGGCAGGTCTCCCGCACCGAGGCGCGGGACCTTCGGGTCGAGCCCGAAGCGGATCGGCAGCTCGCGGGTGATGTCGCGGCCTCGGGTGACCCGAACACGGGGTCGGAGCTTCTCCTCGGCGGCTCGAGGAGACGTGCGGGGTGGCGGCACGGGTCGCGCCCGAACGAGCCGTGCGGTGAGCGCTTGGGTGGCCGCGACCTCCGGCGGTGCCGCGAGCACGGGCTCGGTGTCGGGCACCCATTGGGCGTTGACGAGGATCCAGCAATCGGTGGCGAGCGGCCGGCGCCCGTCGAAGTAGCTCCAGGGCAGGTAGCCATAGCCCTTGTCGCCCCATCCAGTGCCCCAGCTGTTGCGGATCAGCAGATGCGAGTCGGTGAAGCCGACCGCGAGCACGGCGTGCCCGCCGATGTCCTGCTCGTTGCGGGCCGGGAAGGGAATGACGCCGGTTCTGCCGGTCTCGGGATGATCGAGCGATGTGAAGCACGTGAACCCGAAAGCGAACGGCAGCCCCGCCGCGAGCACGGCCTTCAGGGTCTCGATGTCCTCGGGGACGCGGTAGTACTCGACGGCCTTGAAGTTCTGGCCGAAGGCGTAGTGGAAGGCCTCGGGCTCGGCGTCGAAGCGCGCCTCGTCGTAGGGCCAGTACTCCTCGGGAGGGGCGCCGAAGAGCCGCAAGGACTTGATGGCACTCCGGACGAATGCCCCCGTGTCGCCCCGGCCCTCCCAGCCGAGGAAGCGGCGCGTGACCCGATAGAGGAAGAGACGCGAGGCATCGACGTGCTCACCGCGGGTCTTGCGCTCGAAATACTCGAGCGCTCCGATGACCGCCTGCGCGGTACATGACCCGACCTGTCCTTGGTCCTCGATCGGCGAGCACCAGCGGCGGAGGTCGACACGAAGGTCGCCGACCGGGGATGCGGCACCGGTCTGGTCCGCTCCGGCGCTCGTCCGATCGACGACGCGGTTGAGCCGCGCGAGCACGGCAGCGTCGGCGATGTCGAGGTCACGATGGTCGAGCGGATCGGGATACCAGCCCAGTCGAGCGATTCGATATGTCATTCGGTCCTCCCCATGGCGAACATCGCCGAGAGCTGCTTGCCGCTTCGTGCCTCGGCGCTACTGCCCGTCGGGCCAGCGATACGCGAGCACGCGATTCTTGGGATACGAGCTCACATTCACGGCGTTGGCCTGATTGCCGCCCAGAAGAAGGACGTGCTCGGCGTCTTCCTCTCCGATGTAGAACCCGACGTGGCCCGTGGCAGCGGTCGGCTTGCCGCGCCACAAGACGGCGATTGCACCGGGCTTTGGCGGATCGATCGCGGCGCCGTACGAGAGCCACGATCGAGCGCGCGCCTTCCCCGCTCCGGGAAGGTTCGCTTTCCGCATCACCCAATTGACGAAAGCAGAGCACCAAGGAATCTCGTCGTTCGGAGCCATGGACACGGTGGCGAGGTATTCGTTGATGCGCTTGGTGGAGGCCTTGCCGGGCGTCTCATGAACGCCTCTCTCGCCGCGAGCAATGGCCATCCACGCTGGTCCAGACATGGACCCTGAATCGCCCATGGAGGAAGCTGCGTCAACTACAGCCAAGTGTAGTCCGTGAGGCATCGAGGTGCGGGCGCACCGGCCGGACGCTATCGACGGCAGTAGTCTGTGACTCTTGCCATCATCCCCGGGCTGCCGTGTTGACATTGACCTCGGCCTCCAGGATTCATGACCACAGCGGGTCTTCTCCGCCGTCGAATGGAGGTTCTCCATGAGCGCTGCGTGTCGCCGCAATCCAACCCATCGCCGACTGCCGCGAATTCGCGCCTGTGCCGCGGTAGTGACGTGGTTGGGAGCGTCAGGATGCTGGCATCACGAGCCACCAGTTCCCGATCTCGGCGTCGTTGATTCGGGGCACAAGCCCGACGCGAGCCGGGATGGTGGCCCGGACACGGACTGTGATGCTTCCACCCCGACGGGCCTTGCGCTCCGACTATTCGCCGATACCGACGATTACGTGGCGGCAGCCGACCACCCAGCGCTGGGCGTCTCGGACCTCACGGTCGAGGTCTGGGTGAAACCCGCGACGTTGGCGTTCACGACCCAGTTCCAAGGGCGTTGGGTCGTCGGGCAGTACGACGCGCGCGGTGGCGTCGGCGAGGGCGATCGATCGTGGGCGCTCGGCGTGCGTCGTGAGGGAGGCGCTGGGGACACGTTCCTCATGCTCGCGACGGCGCGGTCGCCGTCGATCGCCACCTCCGTCGAGTGCGCGGCGCCGCTCGTCGAAGGAGTCTGGCAGCATCTGGCGGCGACCTACACGTCGTCGACGGGGGCGGTCGCGCTCTATCTCGACGGCACGCGCCTCTGCGGCGCGACGACTGCCTCGGGCGCGCTCCACGAGAGCGCCGCGGAGCTCCAGGTCGGCGTGGTCCCGAGCAGCGACGGCCAGCCATCGTTCGACGGCACGGTCGACGAGCTGCGTCTCTGGAGCGTCGTCCGGACCGATACGGAGATGGGGAAGCTGGGCTCGTTGGGTATTGGCCGTTCGATGGCAATCTCGAGGACGTCACCGCGCACGGCATCGACCTGACAGCCCACGTGGCCGGGACCTTCGTCATCGGCGATGCCTTCCCGCCCTGAGGGAGCGTCAGCCACCAGCGGGTCGCGAGCGTTTGACGTTGCTCCCCTCGACCAGCCGACCGGTCCGTCGGTCGCGCACGCCAGAGAGCTCGTGTGGCTCGGTCACGTGGGCGGCGTCTTCCGCGGCGGGTGATCGCTTCATCTGCAGCGCCCGGCGCATGATTCGGATCACGAGTGCCTGGAGGTCGGCAGCACCCGTCGCCCGGAGGAGCTGCCCAACGTGGTACGCGTAGCAGTCGGAGCCGATCTGCATCCGGGCCTCGACCTCCTGCCGCGAATGGCCCGCGACGACGAGGCGCAGGAGCTCGGACGCGCGGAGCGCCTCGATCGGCGTGCTCGATGCTAAGATCTCCGCGTCGAGCGCCAGCCGCAGCCGTGGATCGAGCCCCACCGTGATCGTCAGCTCGCGATGCTCGAGGGCGCGACGCAGGAACGTCACGAGCAGCTCGTCTGGTGGTGGACTCCAGGCGAGCGTCGCGAGCCCGAGCTGGGCGACACGGTTCAGGAGGTCGCGCTCGGGCGAAGACGTGAGGAGGAGCATCGGCATGTGCGGGGCATTCCGACGCGCCTCTTCGGCGAACGCGACCGCTCGGTCGGGCGTGTCGCCCAGCTCGAGCACGAGCGCTGCCCATTCGGACCGTGCTCCCCACACACGCTCCGCGTCCGCGCGCGACGCCACGAGCTCGACCGGTCGCCGGGCGATCTTTCGCATCCGACGCACGAGCGACGGCGCATCGCCGTCGGCGCTCACGAGGAGAAACGGGAGTCCGTCGTAGCCCATCGATCCCCCCGCACGTGGCTACCCTTCGAGGTACCGACACCAACCGACCTCGCGCTCCCAGCGCAGCTGTCGGTAGGTGCCGCCCGTCACCGCGAGCTCGGCCCGGTTCGATGGGATCCAGAGCCCGAGACCCGTCGCGCCCGCCACGCCTGCGCCCAGGTGCGTCTCGGCGATTCGTGCGGCGTCGTAGGCGTCGAGCAGGGCGCGTGATGCCTCCAAGACCGCCATGTGGCCCTCGCGCTCCGCCTCGCGGCGCAGGCGGATGGCGAAGTCGCCCATGTCGTAGGTGTCGCGCCGCGCGAAGAGCTGCGCGTCGCGGCGTGCGCGGTCGACCCAGTCGCGTGCACGGGGACCGGCACCCTGGAGGGCCTGAACGAGCGTGGAGAAGCGCGAGGCGATGGACGAGTCCGCTCGAAAGGCCGAGAGCGTCACCGGGTGGACGGCGGGGCGCCGCGCATACGCGTCGCGATACGACTCGACGGCGAGCGCGGCCCAAGCGGCGCTCGTCTCCGGGCGGAGCTTGGAGGTCCGGCGAAGCCAGAGCGCGTAGTCCCAGCCGGTGGCCGGTTCGAGATCCTCGGAGCCGACGACGACCTCGGCGTAGGGTGCGAGCTCGTGCGTCACCTCGACCATGCCGTTCAGGCAGGTGTCGGAGAAGACGAGATCGACCTTCGGCCGCCCAGCCGCGGAAAGCGCCGTCCGAAGCACGTCGCCGGCTTCGCGCGTCGTCAGGAGCCCGCCGTTCGTGTCGTCGTGGAGCATCGCCCGCAGCACGCCGGGCGTCGGTCGGCGGTCCTCGGCTTCCGAGCGCCGAAACAGGCGCCGCGTCCCGCGTCCGCGCGCAGCCTGGCGACGAGACACCATCGCGGGCGTTCGCGGAGCCTCTGGGTCGTACTCCTCGAACACTCCCGTGCCGTGGTCCCAGAAGCCGATCGCGACGTGGGGTACGTGTGCGTAGGAGTGGAGCGCGCGTCCGAGGAAGGTCGTCAGCGTCCCGGGATCGCCTGTGTTGACCTCACCGAGCTCCCCGACGACGCGCGCGCCGATCCGCGCGGAGAGCTCGACTACGATCGCACCGCGGTCGGCGAAGTCGGCAAGCGCCAGCACGCCCACGCCGCCGGTGTTGCCGGCGACCATCTCTCCGAGGTCCCGGTACACCTGGTCGCTCAGGTTGTTGTCGCCGCCAAAGAGCATCAGGACGGCATGCGACACCGCCGGGTCGCGAATCGGGTAGGGCGCTTCGCCTGCCATGAATCCCCCGGGCAATGGATTGGTAGAGACGCAGCCCCCCACGACTCGGTGCGATGCGCCGTGTGAGCACGCGCTGCGCCACACCTGGAAATCTGCGAATCACAGGTTGCCCGTCATGCGAACGGCCGATTCGCTCCACGCCGCGGTCGGGTCTGTCCGCTCTCCCGGACACGAACGCGATCTCATGTCCGGAAGCGCGGACGCATTCGGCCGTCGCGCTGGACGCGTTCGTCCACTCTTCGGACGTCCACGCGCTCCTCGTGGAATCGCGCAACGTGGCACGAACTCCGCTCCAGGCGCCGCGAACGGAGGCGAGATGAGTCAGACGAAACGCGTGACCGTGGAGATCGACTTCGACGATGCGGGCAACCCGCAGACGCGCACGCGCGTCAGCGGTGGGCGCGGCGACGTGCCACTCCCGGACATGCCCAGGCGAGACATCCTGGGCGAGCTCTACGCAGCGCTCTCCACGGAGCTCGAGCGCTGGAAGGGCGCGAACCCCGGCGCGAAGGAGACGAGCAAGACGGACCAGAGCGCGCCAGTCATCTGGCAGCTCCACCAGGTGGCCCGCCGGGTCTTGAGAGGCGAGATCGATGTGGCCGCGGCGACGATCGGGATGAACGACGTGCTCGCGGGGCGGACGCAACGACTCGGCGCAAGCTACGAGCTTCTCCCGGGCGAGGTCGGGCGCCTCATCGTGCTCATGACGGCATCCGAGAACGCGCCGCTCGCGCCCTACAACCCGTACGACGAAGGAGAGACGAGTGCTCGTACGTGGTGACGAGCCGCTCGACACGACGTTCGAGCGGCTCCTCACGGAGGCACCCGGAGACGTCCGGTCGCGGGCCCAAGGCCTTCCGTACCGATTGGGCCTCACCCACCGTCCGCACGGGGGGTGGGGCGACTTCGCGTCCCTCGAGCCGATCTGCGACCTGCCGCTCTACGTCCTCGACGTGATGCCGCGAGTCGGCGAGGAGACGGTCGCGCAGTTCCGTTTCGCCCATCGCGCCGGAGGCTTTCACGGACTGCTCATCGACCGTGTCGCGGACGGTCAGGTGACGCTCGACCGCGATCTCAGATCGGTGCGCACATGGCTGCGCCGCGTGCGCGTGGCGGCCCTCGCCACGGCAATCGGCGACGCGTGCGAAGCGGAGCGGCTCGTCCAGCGCGCCGAGCGAGCGTTCCGCGCAGCGACTGCCCTCGAACGACGAGCGCGAAGCACGGGCAAGCTCGCCGTGTCCGAGTACGTCCGCATCGTGTCGCTGAAGACCGCGTGGCTGGCCGGTCCGACCGTCGCGCTGTTGCGGCGTGGCGCAGCCGACCACCTCGCGGCGTTCGAGCGCGGCTACACGCTCTTCATGCTCGGGCTCCAAGCGCTCGACGATGGAAGCGACATCGCGGAGGACGAGGCGCTCTTCGGTGTCAGCGTGCCCGCGCTCCTTGGCGTCAGCCCAGGCGCGATGCGCCAGGCCGCGCGTGTCGTGACCGAGCACGCCACCTCCGAGCTCGGTCGCGCCGGCTTCGCGCGGTTCGCGGCGTGGTCCGAGAGCCGGACGCGGGAGCTTCGCTCCCCTGCGGGGCTCCTGTCAGCGCTCGGTGGCCTGGCGCTCGGAGAGCGACTCGCTGCGTAAGTCGTGCGAGCATCGCGCGGGCTCTTTCGATGTGGGGCACGCTCGAGCGGGGACGTCTGCCTGAGCCGGAGACACGGGTGATCGTGCGCGTCGCGGTCCTTGCCGCGGTCGCGCTCACCGCCATCGCGTCCTGGCTCGCGAGCACCACCCTCGATCGTCCGGTGCCGTCGCTCATGCTGGATCCGTTCGGCGATTTCTCGGTCGTGTATCTGCCCGGATGGGGCACCGAACAGTTTGGCCTGCAGCCCGGCGACCGCGTGGTCGCGGTCGGTCTGCGTCGCATCGGTGGGCAGAGCGGCCGGCGGGCTGATGCCGTGGACGCGGCGATCCTGGCCGCCGCTGCGGCCGGCGCCTCCTCGGTCGAGCTCGAGCTCGAGCGTGCGCGCCAGTCGCTGCGCGTACGCGCATCTCTCCGCTGTCTGGGTGCGGACGAGCTGTTCTGGTTCTTCGCCCTCTATGCGCTCATGGGCGCGCTGCTCCTGTGGTCCGGGTTGGCTGCCCTTCGCGCTGCGGGCCGCCGTGCAGGTGCGCGTGCCTATCTGGCGCTGACGTGCTGCGGTTTCGTCTTTCTCGTGACCTTCTTCGACTACCACACGACACGCGTCCTCTCGCCGCTCTTCGCGGCGTCGACCTTCGGCATCGCGGTGAGCCTCGCGGCGCTCGCGCTCAACTTCCCGGAGCCGCCGGAGATGGGAAGGCGCGGCTGGCAGCTCGCCGCTCTTGTGTTCGCGGGGTCGCTCCTCGTCGGCGTGCCCCTGATGCTCGGGCCGCTCGTCAACCTCGACCTGCCGGTCCTGCGTCAGTCCGTGGCGGTAGCCATCACCCTCGCGCTGCTGTCTCTCGCCGCCGGGGTGGTTGTCCGACTGCGGCGCGCCAAGGGCCCGCAGAGGCGCGAGCTCCGGTCCGCGGCGCTCGGGCTCGTGCTGGTGCCGGTGCTCGTCGCGGTGGCCCACGTCGTCGTCCGGGTCACAGGCTTCGCCGCGTTTCACATGGTCCTGCCGTTCGTCGCGCTCCTCATCCCGGCGTCCGTCGGCTACGCGTTGATCCGGCACAACATCCTCGGCACGACCGCCGTGCTGACACGGCGTTTGCTCCTGCCTCCGGTTCTCATCGCCGCCGTAGCTCTCGGCGGCATGGCCTGGTGGGTCTCATGGGAGACGACGCGCGCACAGCAGTTCCACATCGTCAGCGTCGCGGTGGGCGTGCTCGTCTGCCTGGGTACCGTGCTCGGGGGCTGGCACCTGCTCACCCGGATGCTCTTCCCGGCGGTCAGCCACTTCCGTCCGACGGTGCTCCACTTGGGTGACCGGCTCGCTGCCCTCGACGACGCCGCCGCCGTGCGGAGCGAGGTCGCCCAGGCGGCCGGGCGGTTCCTGCCGGGCAGCTCCGTCGTCGCCTACGACCGCGCCGAGCGCCTGGACGGTCTCGACCTATCGGCGGCCGAGGTCGACCGTCTCATCGAGGGTCAAGAGTTGTGGTCGGGCGACGATCCCTGGCAGCGCCGTCTCTACCTGCCGCTGCGCTCGGCGGGCGAGCTTCTGGGAGTCCTCGTCATCACGCCGAAGGATGGCGGAGCGCCGTTCACGGACGACGAGCTCACGCTGTTGCGCACGATCGCTGGCCTCGGCGCCATGGCGCTCCACAACATCAAGGTCGTTCATGCGCTCGACGAGCGTCGCACCATGGAGGTCGTGGCGACGCGCGAAGACAAGCGCCTCGCCGTCGATCTGATCGCGGCCGAGATCGCGCACGAGCTCTCGTATCCGCTCACGTACTTCCGGCACTTCCTCCGGCAGCTCGCCGCGGGCCGTGCTCCGAAGAGCGGTGACGTCGAGATCGGACAAGAGGAGGTCGCGCGGCTCGAGCGGATGCTCGCCTCGATGCGCAAGCTCCAGATCCCCACGCCCGCGCTGCAGACGGTCTCCGTCCCTCTCGTCGCCGAGCGCGCCCGCACGCTGCTCGCGAGCGAGCTCGACGCGATGGGCGTCACGGCCGTGATCGAGATCGCGGCCGACCTCCACGTGCGCGCCGACCCCGATCAGCTTCTCCAGCTCTTCGCCAACCTCCTGCGCAACGGTGCCCAGGCGGCCTCGGCGGGCGGACGGATCGGCGTGCGGTCCCGTGCCGAGCCCAATGGCGGGGTCGTGCTCGAGTTCTGGGACACCGGCGCGGGCATCGCCGAGCACGTGCGCGACACGTTGTTCCGACCCTGGACGACGGGCCGCAAGGACGGCACCGGCCTCGGCCTGGCGCTATCGTTGAGGATCGCCCGTGCCTTCGGCTGGTCGATCGACGTGGACCGACGAGACGCCGAGACCCTCTTCGCAGTGCGGGTGCCCACGACGGTCAAGGCGCCCGACGCGGCCGAGACCCCGCCCGAGACCGGCACATGAACGTCCTCATCCTCGATGATCAGCGCAGTGCCCGCCGGGTCCTCGCGGACCTGCTCGAGGTCCGCGCCGAGATCGTCGTCCACGAAGCAGCGACCATCGGTGAAGCGCGACAGCTGCTCGACGACCAACGACTGGATCTGGCGTTCATCGACCTGCGCCTCTCCGACGACCCGCGCGACCGCGAGGGCCTCACCTTCCTCGCCGAGCTGCGCGCGCGCTCGGGCGCACACGCCGTGATGGTCACGGGATACGGCGAGATGAGCGAGGTGCGCTCGGCCATGCGGGCGGGCGCGCACGACTACGTGCTCAAGGACGAGCTCTGCGAAGAGATCGTCCTGCCGATCGTCGACGAGCTCCAGGATCGGCGGCGGCTCGAGGCCGAGGTCGTCCAGCTGCGCGCGCAAGCCAATCCGAGCCGCGGCGTGCCGGGGCTCGTCGGAGCTTCGAGCGTGATGGACGCCCTTCGCGACCGGATCCGGCGCGTTTCCGTCTCCGATCGGCCGGTGCTCGTCACGGGCCCGTCCGGCTCGGGCAAGGAGCTCGTCGTCCACGCCATCCACGCGCTGGGTCGCGACCCGTCGGCCCCGCTCCTCGACCTCAACTGCGGTGCGATCCCCGAGGCACTGATCGAAGCCCAGCTCTTCGGCCACGAGCGCGGCGCCTTCACCGGCGCTGACCGAAAGAGCACCGGCTACTTCGCGGCCGTGGGTCCGGGCACGCTCTTTCTCGACGAGATCGCCGAGCTCCCGATGCCGCTCCAGGCGAAGCTTCTCCGTGTGATCGAGTCGCGCTCGTTTCGTCCCGTCGGCTCGATGACCGCGCTGCGTTTCGAGGGACGCGTGATCGCCGCGACCCACGCAGACCTCTCGGAGCGCGTGCAACAGGGTCGCTTCCGCGACGACCTCTTCCATCGCCTCGACGTGCTGCGGGTCCGGGTCCCTGGCCTCGATGAGCGGACCGAGGACATTCCCGCGCTGGTCGAGCACTTCGCGCGTGAGCAGCCGCGCCCGCTCCGGTTCACCCCGGACGCGCTCGACCTCTTGCGACGCACGGCGTGGTCTGGGCACGCGCGGGAGCTTAGGAACGTGATCGATCGCCTGGCGGTGTTCTTCGATGCCGACCCGATTGGGTCGACCCAGGTCAAGGAGGCGCTCGAGCACACGACACCCGTCTCGCGTTCCGTGCTGCGGGACGCCGCGCGCGCGGTGCTCGCGCTCCCCGATCACCGCGACAAGCTCGGGGCGATGGAGACCGCCCTCGTCGAGGAGGCGCTCGCGATGACCGATGGCAACAAGACCGCAGCGGCGCGCCTCTTGGGCGTCCACCGCAAGGTCATCGAGCGGCGTGCCGTCCGCGAGAGCGATCCCTCGACCGAGGAGCCGTGACGGCGAGGTAGGGGCGGAGGGCTTCGAGCACGACGGCCGTGGTGAGCTCGGCGGAGCCCCACCACAGCGAGCGCGGTGCCGGTTGCTCGGGCCCGTTCCAGAAGGCCGCCTCCGGCCAGCTCGCATCCGCGCGCTGCGCGCCGAGGAGCCACTCTGCCGTGTCAGGATCACGCTCCCCAAGGTTCGCGAGCGTGCACAGGGCGAGCGCCGTCTCGAGCGGGTTGCCGTACGCGCCACCCGAGTGCCTCAGCGCGCCGACCACGGAGAGCATTTCCGCTCTTGCCGCACCGAGCCGCGTCACGCCGTCGGCGTACGCACGCGAGACCGCGTGGTGGAGGAAGAGCGGGGTGTCGTAGTAGCCGAGGGGAAGCGATGCCTCGGGCTGCATGACGAGCGACAGCAGCCACTCGAGGGTCGCTGCGGTCTCCGCACGTTGCCCGAGGTACCAGACGACGTTGGCGTTGACGACAGCGCAGACGTCGTTGGGCGCGTCGGGCCCACGCACCCAGGTCACGAAGCGCTCGCTGGAGCGAGCCGCGAGGAGCATCTCGGTCGTCGTGGCCGGAACGGAAACGCCCACGGCCCGAATCGCCGCGGCAGCACAGGCAGTCATATCCGTGTCGGGGTCGAGCGGCCGGTATGTCTTGGGCGTCCAGAAGCGCCACGCGCCCGTGTGCAGCGCGCCCGACTCGACGAACCGGATCAGGCGGCGAACGACGGGCGCGGCACCCTCGACAGCAGCCAGGCTCCAGAGGGCCTGCGCTGCAGCGAAGTAGTTCGAGTCGGGCACGGCGCCCTCGAGGCTCGGGTGCTCCGCGACGAGACAGGGCACCTCGCCACTGGGTGTGCGCGACGCGAGCCAGCGCAGCGCAGCGCTTGTCGCTCGGCGGGCGGTATGCCCCGTGTCCGGCATGGCGAAGAAGGATGGGCCACCGAGCCGCGCGGCGTCGAGGCGATTCACCCCGACAGAGCCGCATTCACGTGGTCAAGACGACGTTCCTTCTCGACTCGCTGCTCAACGAGACTCGTCTCGACCCGATGAGAGCTGCTCGGTGAGCATTCCCAACTCCGTTATCCCAGACACCCACCCCGCATGAGAGAGGTGACCTCCGTCAATCTGGTTGGCTGGCTGTGCGATGGCGGCCGATACTTCCCGACTACACTCAACACTAGCCAGTGAGAATTGTGGCGCCTGACGGGGAGCTGACGCGGTTTGGTGTTGATCGCGTGCGCCCGGGGGGCGCACGCTCCAGCTCTCCGGGGGGAGCCGGGAGGAGGGGTGAGGAATCCGGCCGACGCCGTGTCGATAGACCACCCAGGTCGTGGTCGGCGCCACGGAGGCGAACTCGCACGCCCGCGCTCCCTGAGGCTTCCGCCGTGGCAGGCACGGAGTGCGCGTCCGGCCGTCCGCTGGCGCACGAACCCCTACGATGCGGAGCGCAGTGAACTGACCAGCGAGGTCGCCGACAAGGGATTCGCTTTCGGAGGCGAACCCATGTCCACCGCGCCCTTCCTGTTGGTCAGCGCCGTTCCGCTGCCTCATCTCGCCCGCATCCTGTCGCGCGGTCGCGGGCCTGCAGCGGTCTCGAGTGACTTCCGAGCTGCCGCCCGCGCGGTCCTCGAGCCGGGTGCGTACTCCGGCGTCGTGCTGGCGGACCTGCCGCGTGGTGTTCGACAGGACGCGGCCCTCCGCGTGCTCGATTCCCTGCGCTCCGTGGACCGGACGCTGCCCGCTGCGCTCGTCACCGATACTCCGGGCGAGCGCCTCATCCGGGCCGCCGCGCGAGGACGCGCCACCGTCTTCCTCGCGCCCGTCAGGCCAGCCGAGGTCGCTCGGTTCACCAACGATCTGGCTCGGGCGCATCCGGTTCGCGCCGGGATAGAGCACGCCGCACGGTGGTTTCTCCGAGGGTGTGACCTCTCGCCCGAGTCTCTCGAGGGCCGCCTGCTCGCTCTCCGCTCGCGAGGACGGACTGCCCACGAGGCATGCCGCGAGCTCGGGGTCAGCGAGAAGAAGCACTGGCGGTTGGTCGGAGCGCTCACGAGCGCCAGTGGTGTTCCCCGATTGGCGACCATCGTTTCTTTGGTATTGCGCAGAGCCCAGGACGAGGCGGTCCCGTGGGAACCCCCGCAGCGGAGCTCACAGAGAGTTCAGCTCTCGCGGCGGAGGCTGCGGGACATCAAGAGCCAAAATAGTGCAGCTGTTTTCTGGGAGGAAACCACCCTTGTGCGGCTCGAAGATGAGGGCAGATGATGGTCCGACTGCGCGGCTCTCCCCGATGCGTCCTGGAGGGATATCCGTGGTGTGCATAGGTCGCTCGTGTTTCGGGTCGTGGTCGCCGACCGTGGCGACTCTCGCCTTGTGGGCTGGCTTGTCAGTCGGGCTGGCAGGGTGTGGTGACGATTCGGCCACGCATGGCGTTGACGCCGCCACAGATGACGCGCGCAGCTCTGAGGATCTCGGAGGCCGACCCGATATCGCGCGCGCAGACTCCTCGACACCGGACGCCGGCGCCGACGCCCCCGACGTCGCCCCCGACAGCGACGGCGGCATGGATGGGGCCGCGGACCGCGACGGAGGCGTGATGGACGCCGCACCGGACGTCCCCGACCTGGGTGCCGACGCGACCGACGCCGTCGTCGTCGACGCGGACGACCCGGATGCACCCTTCGATGCGGCACGCTACCGAGGGGACGCCAGCCGCCCGCCTTGTCCCGTCGGCTCGGAGTGCGAGGCGGGAGAGCGCGAGCCTGTCACAGGATGCCCGGCCGGTGAATCGAGCGAGCGCATATGCCGCGACGACTGCGTCTGGGGCGAACCGACAGTGTGTGTCCCGCCCTGCACCCGCCCGCCGATGCCGAGCCGAACGGGCGCAGATCCCGTGTGCATTCCTGCGGGGCTATTCATCCTGGGCGGCGAGATTCCCCGGGGTTTCGGTGGTCCCAGCAGTCTGCCAGTACGTGAGATCACCCTCAGCGAATACTACATCGACCGCTACCCCGTCACGATGGACCGCTACATGGCGTGCATCCAGGACGGCGGTTGCACAGGTCCCCTCTTGGACATCGAGTTCGGGTCGTTGCGAATTTCGCCTCCCGGTCCCGCGCACTTCGCCAGCTTCATCTACGAGCGAGACCGGGTTGCCCAGTTCTGCCGTTGGGACGGGGGCGAGCTTCCCACGGAGTATCAGTGGGAGAAGGCGGCCCGAGGCCCCGCTCCGCGGGCGCCACGCCACGCGTGGGGCGACGGTGATGGCGACGATTGTCAACATCACTCGGGTAGTGCCTGCTTCGGCACCCCGTTTTCCATCCACGCCATGCCCGCGTCGGTGTCGGCCTACGGCGTGCGCCTTCTCGGGTCGATATGGGAGTACACGAGCGGCTATGCGTTCGACGGGTACGAGGAGATCGCAGATACGGATCCCTCCACCGGTGTTCCCCCCAATCGCCCCCTTTCACGGGGATGGCGATGGAGCGGCATCATCGACGCAGTGCCCTCGACGGCGGTTTACCGCCACGAGCACCCGGGCGCCGACGGATTTCGCTGCGTCTACTGACGGACTCACGAATGCTCGACCAAATGTCACCCAAACCGCGATCTGCTCAGCTGGAGGCACAGATGGGTTCCGAACGAAGCCGAACGATGCTGGTCCTGGCAATCGCGGCAGTTGCAGCGTGCAGCAGCGATCCGCCCCCATCCACGGCTCGGAGCGCGCTCGTGGACGGCCCGTCCTGGCCAGAGGGCCGAGCGTTTGCCGCTACCTGGGATCCCGGCCTTGAACCAACCGAGACACTGCGGATTGCATACGAACCCGATCCCCAGTCCGGCGCCTACGCCGACTTGATCGACACGCTCGAGCTCGCTTGTGCCGACGAGACCAATGGCCGGTTTGTGGAAACCACGCCGCCAGAGAGTCCCACGCCAGCACCCGGCTGTGGCAGGAAAGGAGCGCTCGCGGTGTTCGTTGCCAACTGCATGGGCTACCGCTTCCTCTCCTTCGCAGAGACCGTCGTACCGATGGAGTTGTATGCGGACGGGCTCATCCGGCCGCAGCCGATCGGCGAAGATCCCGACCCTCCTACCGAGTCGCCGCAGTTCGTCTTACCGGTTCCCACCGCGTCGGACGCCGCAAGCTTGGCAATCATCTCGGCCGCCTATTTCCAGGCCGCCGGCTTCGCCGGGGCCGTGGCGCTCGACCTGACGGACATCGACTGCAGCGGCTCCCAGGCTCTCAATGCCCATTCCGTCGAGACCGCGCCCGACGACGACCCCGCGGCTGACTACGTCACGCTCGGTTTTGTCATCGCCTCTGGCGTCTCGGAAGCCGGCCGCATGATTGGCGAGGCTGCGGGCGTGGCGTCGCAGAACCTCCAGGCCGCCGCCGAAGCCCAACGCGCCACCCAGCGTGACGAGAGGCAAGCGATCATCGGCGGATGGCGCGGAAGGCACGACTCGCGGCTGGAGATTGCCAATATCCTATTCGGAATCCCGGAGGACCTCTTCGAAGCGGAAGGGGTCCCAAGCGACACGCTCCTCGCGCGAGCGCCTGCCGTCGAGACGCCCGCAGAGACCGACGCCGACCGTCGCGCCGAGGAGCTCGTCCGCTCCCTCCGCATCGATCCTCGCCTGGAAGAGTCCCAGCTGTACGAGCAGGTCTGCGGCGCCATGCAGGAAGACCTCCCTGGGATCTTCGAGGAAAGCGCGAATTGCGACACGGAGGCGGAGAGTCTGCTTACGGGCTTCGGCATCGATCTCGTGGGCCTCCGCCAAGCGACCCGCCGTATCCTCCAGACGAGCGCCGCGACCGGACGCGTGCTCATGGACGATCCCTCCACCCCCCTGGGAGGCATCCCCCGCGTAGTCGGCACGCTGCCGAACGCTGCTCCCGCCGATCCCGCATTCCTCTTCGCACGCACCGCGGGAGCCACACGGTTGAGCGACGTCGCAGACACCGACGCAGACGTGCACGCGCCGACACCGGAGTACGCCCTGCGCGGCGTGCTCAACACCCAGGACTACCTCGCCTGGGTCCTGGAACGCGCCATCCGTCGAGCGGACTACACTGCCGACAGCGCCGCGACCTCGATCGCCGAACGGGGACGCTTGCTCCTGCGCGAATCCGTTCCCATGCGCGTCTCGGTCGCCATCGGCCAGGCAGACGAGCCCACCTGCAGCCCCTATTGCCCACCCAACACGCGGATTGCCGGGTTGCACCTTCCTGGCGGGCAATGGCTTCCTCCCGACGACCCTCAGACGCCAGAAACTGCCGAACGCGGCTATCGCTTCCCAGGGCGCACCTTCGGACTGGGCGGAGACATCGACCGCGTTCGGGTGCGCCTCTACGGCGGGGTTGCCGACGTGGACCGCTACGAGCTCGTTCGCGGCGAGGCCGGCGTCCAGTGCGTGCTCGGCGGGCGCATCGAAGGCGTCCCCTGCGATCCCTCCGACTACCTGCTCGGCGCGCCGACTCTCCAGACCGACTCGAGCGCGGCATCTGGCTTCGGCACCAAGTATCTCGAGTGGAATTGGATGGGTGGAGGCGGCGACGAGCCTGCCGCTCAAGAGGGCGAGTCGATGTACATCGTCGACTCCTTGGGCGACACGTTGGGCCACCAGGGTGTCGTCCTCGGCTTCATTGCCCACGAAGGCGACCACAATGGCATGGACGACCAGCATTCCCGGCTCACGGGCTTTCCTGCTGGCGTGACGGTTCGGACGTCCGTGACCGAGACCATCGCACCTGATCCGGTAGACCTGGAGCGAGCGCAATACACATGCGCCGGCGTGCTCCACGACGTTCGGCTGCCTCTTGAGGACGAGCTGACCGAGAGCACGGAAGGCCGCGACGAAATCGAGAGTGCATGGGCCCACTACCTTCGCCTCGCCCGTCAGGCCGCCGACGAGGCCGACGTCCTTGGCGAGGAGCTCGTTCGTGAGGGCCTCGAGATGGACCTGCGCGCGGAGAACGCCCGCGATGCGCTGGAATCGATCTGCGGCGGCGTCGTGAACGTGGCCTCTTTGGATGCAAACCCAGCCACCTGCACGTGTGCCATGGGCGCGGCCGAGTGCGAGCGTGCGGAAATCGCGACTGGACCAAGCGACTGCGGGCGATGTGTCTTGGATCGGTGTTTACCAGGCGGTCTGACGCAGCTACTGCGCGATAGCCCCGATCTCGACAGCGTCCGCCGGTGCTTGGGGGAGCCGCGAGACGGCGAGGTCGAGCTGGTGCACGCCGCCCTCAGCGACCATCCGTTGTGCATGTGGCAAGTCACCGAACGGAACCAGCCGCCTTGTGTCTGCCCAGTCGGCGCGGCGGAGTGCCCTGACCCGGTCGAGTTCGAGTGCCCCATGATCGCTTCGCCGGACGCATCGAGCTGCTCAACGGTGTACGGAAGCTCACTGCCTGCGGGGTTCACCGCGCTTGCGCCCAGCCGGGCGATCGGGCTGACCGCAACGGGTTCCAGCGGAGCGTTCGCTGGGAGCTGTGCGCAGATCGCACGTCTGCGCGCTCGATGGCCAATCGGTAGCGGTTCGCCGGTTCCTGCGGATGCCGCACAGCTTCTCGAAGACGTGCTCACGCAAGAGGCGCTGGACTGGCCGGCGTTCCAGGACCTGGCGAGTGTGATCCAGTTCCGCCAAGAGATGTTCGGCTTTGCAAGCGTCACGGTCGGCGGTTCTACTTGGGCAACGACAGGGACGCGCAGGCTTGGGCGCACGCCAGACGGTACCTTCCCATGCGGACCAGTGATCGAAGAGAACATGGAGCTCGATTCGCTCTACACACGGGTGTGCACCGGCGGACCGCGATTCGGCTACTCACTGCTATGTGGTTTCGGAAATACGTGCCAAGGAACGGCGTTGGACGGAGTCAACCAACGAATGCAGCGCGCCGTCGAGCTACTTCGGGCGCTGGGCGGTCAGTTACCGCGGTACGGCGCCGAGATTGACAACCCCTCTAACGATCTCCCGCTGGACGTAGATGATCGCCGGCTCGTGAGCCAAGTCCAGGTCCCCCAATGGTTGCGTGACGACCCACGGCTCTGCGCCGGCGGAAACTGCTTCGACGGAACGATACAGACTTGGAACTTCCGTAACCCCGGTTCGAGCGACTTCCCTTTTACTGCCGAGTGCGTAGACGTCACCTCGCCCCAGGAAATACCCCCGTCGCTCGAGGAGGTCTTCTCGGAGTGCGACTTTGACGCACCAGAGCCGGTGCGCAGATACTACCGCACGTTTTCCGCGGCGATCTTCGACGAGGGCTTCGATGCTGCCGTCTGGAGTCCGCGTTCTGGTGCGGTAGACGTCAACCTCGCCGCCCTCGGCGGCGGTGTAGCCCCAACCGCCGCCATGGGGCTCGCTCGCTACGATTACCACCAATTACTGGACGCGCTGGAGCTTGCGTGTCTCATCCGCCAGGACGCTGCGGGCGGATGCGGAGCCGATTTGACCGAGCTTCCGGAGGTGCGCAGCGCTCAGGATTTCCCAAAACTGCGTCGAATGCTGCAGTGTGCCGCCGACCGATTCGAGCGTTCGCTGACTCGTCTTGCGCTGGTGGACATCCCGGTCGCCCTCGCCGACGACCTCCGCTCCAGCGCGATTTCGTCGACCTTTCCCAGCTATCGGGGTCAGTACGGCCAGGCGGTCGCCGGCCTCAGAGGCGCCCTGGAAGACGTTGTTTCCGCGACGCGGCAAGTGGCCACGAACATTCGTGACTTCGGTGGAGACCTAGAGATCGCCCGAGGAGAACTGCGAGAGATCCAGCTCGAGAGTCAGATCCGCGAGGTGCAGCTCATGGCCGACATCTCGGGGCAGATCGCACGCTGCGCCGCCTCCGGAACAGAGGTGCAGAACGTCTACACGTTCGGCGGTGCTTCGGCAATCACGTGCATGGATGCCGCGATGCAGATTCTCGCATCGACCCTGATTGCGGGTCTAAGAGCGGACATTAGCGACGTGAACACCAGCGAAGTTTTCACACGTGTGGCAATGCTGGTCAGTAGCCGCATGGACTCCCTGGGCAACGCCACGCGACTTCTTTCCCAGGCCTACAGTCAGGCTCAGTCGTTCCTAGCGCAGCTTGAGCAGCATCGGTCTGCGGCCCGCCGCGCGGCCAGTGAGGTCCTCCTTCTGGATCGCGACGACGCCGGCCGGGAGTACGCGGTAAATCCTGTCTTGCGGGCGCGTATGAGCACCACGCAGGTGCGATATGCTCGCGCGCGCGCTACCGCGCTTCGATACACGTACCTTGCACGCAAGGCAATCGAGCAGCGTCTCGGCGTCGAGATGTCGCGCATGTCGCGGGAGATGACACTGGTAGAGGCTCCTTCGACGTGGGCAGACTCCCTGTGCGGCATGCCCGCAATCAACTACGACCGGCTGCGGGACGCCGACCTGAACGTTGGCTCGTTCGAGGGTTCATTCATCGGAGACTATGTGAGGCGTCTGGAGGCGTTCGTCGAATCGTACCGCATCGACTATCCGTTTCAGGACGGTGCGGATACGGCCGTCGTCTCGCTTCGCGACGAGCTACTGCGCGTTCGGGCAACCTGTGACACGCAAGGGCCGAATCTGTTGCTCGAGTCGCTCGGCGTTGGCGCCGAGCCCGATTTCGGCAATTGGGTGCCCACATGCCTTGACGAAACGGGACCGTGCGCGACGGCAACCCACGCCAGCCTGTCCCCGTTCCGCTGCGAGGCAGTTGCGCCAACCGGAACGGAGGTCCCCGCGTGTGCCGAACGGACCCTCGGCGACGCGCGCGCGGTCGAGATCATCACTCCACGGAACCCCGGTACGACGGCGTGGACGCAGACGGTGAGCGTGACGCCGGGCCTATACATGCTCTCGTGGTACGAGCGCATCAATGCGCCCACGACGGACGACGAGCCGGTCAGCGATACCGAGAACCTTGCGTGCCGCGACGACGTCATGGGCCTCGGAGCGGAGGTGCCTCGCATCGATCCGACGGTCTCCGTCTCAGGCGATGCCACCGCCGAGGCCACCGACTACTCCTTCGTGCCGCTTGACTCTGCCAACAATGCGGCGGTCGAGAGATGGATCGATGCCTGCCGCTGGCGGCGCGCTAAGACCCTCATCGAGATAACCGGAGATCCGGCGGACACGTCCGCAGCTGTCGACCTGACGGTCAACCTGATCGTCACGCCACTGGCGAGCGAGGACGATCCGCGTGTGCTCTTCGCCGCGCCACAGCTCGAGCGCCTCGAGACCTGGCAGGTCGAGCCGACTGTTCCGGTGCCTCAGCCGTTCTTCCCGACTGACGACGATCTGCTGTTCCGCGTTGGCCTCTGTGAGGACACGACGGGCACCGTCTTCCGCGGTGGTCGCTACTGGCGTCGCGGCTGTGACTACCTTTGCCCTGACGGTCTCGGACAGACCTGCGCGGCAGCCTCTGTGGGCGATCGCGCCGCGCAGCGCTGCTACTGGGAGACGGATTTTGGGATTTCGTTGACCGACATCGAACGAGGTGAGCTCATCCCGTCGGGCAACTTCGCGCTCGGGAACTTCAACTACCGATTCGACACGTTTGGCGTCAACCTTGTGGGAGTCGGACTCCAAGATTGCTCCCGCGCCGCGACACCTACCGAGTGTTACGCGAACGCGTCCATCCCATTTTCGCTGGTGCACTCTCCTCCTTACCGCACCCGCAATCACGAGGGCGAAGTCGTGGAGGCGTCGCTCTTCACCGGCCACATCGAGCACGCGCGGTCGCTCGCCGCTGAGCGGTACCTGACCAATCCGCTGTCGGGAGCGGACCGGTCGCTGCTGCAGGATTACATGCGGCGTGAGCTTCGCGGTCGACCTCTGGATGGGCACTACACCCTCCGGGTTTGGGAGGCTCCTGGCTTCGACTGGAACCGGCTGGAGGATATCCAGCTCATCCTCAACTACCGCTACTGGACGCGGTTCGAGTAGCCCATGGGCAACGTCGCACGGCCGGGGCGCGCGCTGGCGCGCCTCCGGGCTTGCGTGGCGCACGTCGTCGCAGTCGGAGCGCTGGCCGGCTGCGACGGCTGCCCGCCTCCGGGTCCGATCCTCTGCGACGCTGGCGTGCCTGCGCCCTTCTGCGACGCAGGGATGGCCGACGCCGGGCCGCCTGACACGGGTCCGGAAGACATGGGACCACCGGACACCGGTCCTCAAGACATGGGACCGCCCGACGGCGGGCCCATCGACACCGGGCCCGAGGACATGGGCGACGAGGACGGCGGTCCTGTTTGCGATTGCCCGCCGCGTGAATGCCGCGTGACGACATGCCTCGACGCCATCTGCGACTACACGGTCGCTGCCGACGGGACACCCTGCTTCGGAGGCGGGGGCATGTGCGTCGGCGGCGAGTGTGTTCTCGACGAGGACGAGCTCTGCGACGAGACGATCACCGCGCCGCGCGTTATCGCGTCGAGGCCGCTCGGCACCGACGTTCCGTCCATCGCTCGGCCCGCAGTGGGGATCGATGGCGACGGGCTCGCGCTCTTCGTGTGGACCGCCGAGGTGGAGGGCGCGCTGGAGGTGCACAGTCGCCGATTGACCGCTGCGGGGCAGTCGCTCGATTGCCACGATGCGCCGGTCGTCATCGAATCGGGGATCGACCTCGGTTGGGATGCCCTTCCGACCGTAGCCGGGTTGTCGGGGGGCGGCTGGGTCGTGACGTGGGCCTCGCCGACGCTCGATGGAGACCTCGGCGGGATTGCCTATCGCACGGTGACTGCGACGGGCGTCCTGGGTCCGATGCGGCTCGCGAACGTCGAGACGCTCTTTCACCAGCACGAGCCGCGCCTCGCCGCGATCGAGGACGGCTTCGTGATCGCCTGGACTGACGAGAGCGGGCAAGCCGCCGACGACGAGTTTGCGGGAGTGCGCGCTCGGCGATTCGCGTGGGACGGGCGTCCGCTCGGCGAGGAGATCGTCGTTGCGGAATTCACACCGGGTGATCAGCGCCAGCCGGCGCTGGCCGTGTCCGGGCTGACGTGGATAGTCGCCTGGACCGATGCGGGCTCGGCGCTCGACGCCGTTCCCGTCGTGCGGGCACGGCGCTTCGTCGGCAGCGACCCAATCGACGATCTCGACATCGTCCTCTCGACCGCACATGGGGCATCTTCGAGCGTCACCGCTCCACGTTTGGGGGGTGACTTCGTGGTGGCGTGGGAGTCGCGCGCGGTCGATGCGGACGGCGACGTGCATGCGCGGGTGGTGCATGCAGAAGGTGACCCGCTCGACGGTTCCTCCATCCTCGACGTGGCCGTGTCCGGGGAGGCCGGAGAGCTCGCCCCGGCGGCCTCGGCGTTCGACGGCGACACGACGCTCGTCGCCTGGCACGAGGGCTTCGACCAGCGGGACGTCGGCCTCGCCGCCATCGGTGGGGCGTTGCCTGCTGAGGCGGCGGCCATTCGAGAGTTCCTGACCGCCGATGGGCTCGAACGCGACGCGTCGATCGTCGAGGCTGGCTCTGGCGCTTGGATCGTCTGGAGCGACGACGGCGCGGTGGGTGAGCTCACGGCGTACCGGAGCGTGCTTGCCGTCTTTCTGGAGCAGGAGGGGTCGCCGTGAAGATCTCCAGCCAGCGACCGTTCTGCCTGGTGCTCGTCGCGCTCATCCTGCACTCGGCCGTGGCTCCGCCGCTCTCGGCCGCGCAGGAGGCCACGCCCTCCACGCCGGCGATCTCGGAGGTGCCCGCATTGCCGGCCGAGTCCGTGTCGAGCGAGGCCGCTGCAGCGGTCGAATCGGTGCCCGCCGACATCGGCGTCGGGGCCCTCGAATCGGTGGATCCCGCGGCGGCAGAGGCGGTGGCTGGCGCCGCGCGCGCTGCGTCTCCGCGCGGTCCACGAACCTTCGCGCTCCCTTCGGGACCTTCGAAGACGGCGGTCTCGCCTCAGGCGATCTCGCTGCCCGCTGCGGAGGGCTCGATCCAGGGGATGGGAGAGTCGTTCTCCCCGGTGCTCTCGTCGGGCACTGGCACGTTCTCGGTGCCTATCGCGTTGCCGGCAGGGCGAGCCGGTGTGCAGCCTTCGCTCGGGCTCTCGTACTCTTCGTCGTCGGGCAATGGGCCGCTCGGCATCGGCTGGTCCTTGGCCGTGCCGTTCATCGCCCGTCAGACGGACCGTGGCCTACCGCGGTACATCGACCGTCCCACGTGGCACGCCGAGGAGGACCGGTTCCTCTACAACGGCGGACAGGAGCTCGTCGCCGTCGATTCGGCCCAGGCCGCGGCGGTGGATTGCGCCATCTACGAGGCAGAGGGCGCCGCCTGCAGCGCTGCGGTGCCCACCGAGCTCGCCGGTTGGCAGCAATACCGCGCACGTGTCGAGGGCGGGTTCATGCGCTTCTTCCGGTCGCCGGATGCGCGGCGCTGGGTGGTGCAGTCGCCCGATGGGACACGCTTCGACTTTGGCGAGCTGCCGTCCGGTGAGGGACCGCCCGAGATGGTGTCGGCGTCGGCCACGGCGCTCGAGACGGACGCGGAGACTCCCGGTGTGCTCGGCTCGCCGTCGGGCACGCGGACCCGCGAGTCGGGTCGCGGCGAGGGACTGGGTCCGCGCGTCTACCGCTGGCACCTGACGCGGATGAGCGATTCGCACGGCTCGACCGTCTACTACCGCTATCGCGCCGACCAGGGCGTCTCGTACCTCGACGACATCCACTACGTCTCTCCTCATTCGTGCGCACCGGCGGAGGGCAGCGTCGCGCAACGCCGTGCGTGTGCGGACTCGTTGACGCGCTACGGCCGACGCGTGCGACTCGTCTGGGAGAGCCGGCCCGACGTCTGGTCCTCGTACGTGCCCGGCTGGCGCACGGCGCTTTCGCTGCGACTGCGGCGCATCGAGGTCACTGCGGCCGAAGGCGAGCCGGGCAGCCGCACGCTCGTGCGCCGATACCACCTGGCCTACGCGCCCGAGAGCGACTCTTTCCATTCGCTGCTCGCATCCGTGCAGGTGGAGGGTCGGCCGAGCGAGGAGCAATTCTACACGAACGGGTTCGCGTCATGGCGCCCGCGCGTTGGGGTGTCCACCGTCTCCGAGTCGAGCCTTGGCGAGCGGATCGTCGGTGACCTCTTGCCACCGATGCGCTTCGGCTATGAGCGGCCGGCGGGTGCGGCCCGCGCTCCGGCTGGCTTCGTCGGGTTCGACACGACGGTGCGCACCTCGGGCGCCTCACCGCCGCATTCGGTAGACGAGGCGCGGACGGACCTCTTCGACGTCAATGCTGATGGTCTTCCCGACGTCGTGGTGACCGACCCAGCGCGGTACCGCACGAACGACGGGCGACCGGCAGTCGGTGTCTTCTTCAACGGGTTCTCGGGGCGCGACGCGCTGCCGGGCGTCGCGGGCGGATTCTCGGCGGCGGTGCCCGTGCCGATGCCGTCCGACCTGTCGGGTGTGATGTCGCTCGACAACCTCAACGTCGTGCCGATGGACATCGACGGTGACGGGCGGAGCGATTACCTGCACATGCCGCGACTGCGGACATACGGGTACTTCACCCCGACGCGGCAGCCGGACTCGGCCTTGTCCGCAGGCTCCGACGTCTCGCCTGCGGCGCAGGGCTGGCAATTCACGCACGTACCAGTGGCGCTGCCCGAGGGCCTCACGGACCCGCGCATCGACCTCGGGCGCGACGGCGCGCGCATCAAGGTGATGGACGTCAACAACGACCACCTCGTCGATGTCGTGCGCACGACCGGCACCGAAATGCAGACGTGGCTCAACCTGGGATGGCTGCCACGCGGAGACGGCCGGTTCGGGTCGGCGAGCTTCTTCGCGTCGTCGAGCGCGGCGGGCGGCGAGTGGCGGCTGTCCACCGATCCACTCTCGTCCTGCGTGCTGCAGGCGGGTATTCCCCTCGACTTCGAGGATCCCGAGGTGCGCCTTGCCGACATGAACGGCGATGGGCTCCAGGACATCGTGAAGATCCGCCGTGGCCGGGTGATCTATTGGCCGGGGCGGGGTCCGGGATTGTGGGGCGACGGTCCCGCGGCATGTGGTCGCGGGGAAGGAGATTCGCGCTACGTCGAAATGCAGACGCCGCCGCCGGAGCTCGACATCGAGAGCTCCGGCGTCTACCTCGAAGACGTCGACGAGGATGGCGCGGCGGACGTCGTGCAGATCGGATTTCGCGACGTCTCGATCTGGCTCAACAAGGCGGGTATCGGATTCACGGCCCGAGCCGTCCTAAGCGGCACTCCTCCGTCTCCAGCGTTCCTCGACCGCGTGCGATTCGCGGACGTCGATGGCAGCGGGACGACCGACATCCTGTGGGCGGTCGGTGACAACTACCGCTGGATCGACCCGATGGGCGGGCGGCAGCCGCGTGTGCTCACGTCGGTCGACAATGGCCTCGGTGCGCTGACGACGCTCGAGTACGGCTCGTCGATCGAGGACTACCTGACCGACCTCGCTGCGGCCGAAGCCTGTACGGATCCGTCATGTGATCGATTCACCTGGAGCCGAGTCGGCGGCGACTGCGACGTTCGCATCGAGCGAGCAACCCGAGAACATGAGTCGGGGAGCGGACAATGTACCTATCGGTCGGGCGGCTCGCCGGTGGTCTCGACGGTCGTGCGCGCGGTGGAGACGACGGACCGGTTCGACGCGCTCGGACGCGATGAGAACGTCTCGCGGACCGAGTTCGCCTATCACGACGGCTATTACGAAGGCATCGAGCAGGAGTTCCGCGGATTCGGAGCTGCGGACGCCACGGCAATTGGAAACGAGTCGCACCCGACGGGGATCACACGGACACGATTCCTCCAGGGGCGCCGGCCCAATGCGATTGCCGGCGATCGACTGGCCGACAATCCGGACGAGGCACTCAAGGGTCGCGAGTCGCTGACCGAGGCGTTCGACGAGAGGGGCGTCTATCTCTCGACCTCACACGCGACGTATGCCGTGCGCACGTTGTTCCCGGCGACTGCCGACGGACGTCCCGCCGTCTCGTACGCGTACGTGCTCAGCACCGACGAGCTCCGCTACGACACGACGCCCTTCACGAGAGGCACCGGCACGTTGTCGTTGGGTACGGTGATCCGACAGGGCCCCAACGAGGCGACGACCTCGATGGACCCGCCCGAGACCGTGCGCATCCGCGGCGTGGACTTCGAGCACATCTCAGGCACGACGGACCGCGTCGACAACGTGGGGCATTCGATCAGGCAGACGGCGAACGGCCGCAGTGGCGACGACCCCATCACGAGCCAGCAGATCCCGGTGCTCCTCGGAGATGGGTCGAGCTGGCTCTGGCGCACGGAGCGCACGTGGGTCGACGGCGACACGCAGGCGCTCGGCCACACGACGCACGACTACGACCCGACGACCGGGGATCTCTTGCGCACAGACGTACGTGCGGACCTGCCAAACGACGCGCCTGCCGGCGGCTACGCCTTCGGCGCAGGCACGGAGATCCCCGGCGTCCCCGCGCCCGAACCGTTCGTGCAGGGCAATCAGACGCTCGTTACCTCGAGCGCGTTCGACTCGTGGGGAGTCGCACTGGCCTCTTGCGCGGGCGCGGACCTCGAAGCTGACGGTCCAAGCGCGTGCCTGCGTCACGCGGAGGTCGACCTCGACGGCGAGTATCACCAGTTCCCGCTCATCGAACGCACCACGGTTGCACCCACGGGTGCCGAGGTCTCGTCGCTCGTCACGACGGCAACGTGGGACCGGGGGCTCGACGCGATCCTCGACGTCACCGACCCCAACGACAACGTCTCCAAGATGCACCGTGACGGGCTCGGGCGAATCACTGCGCTCCTGCCGCCGCGCATCGGGACGTCCTTCGATTGCGCCGGAGGAGCGATCATTTCTGAAGACTTCCCTACGGTGGTCATCGGCTACGAGCTGACGGACTCCCCCGAGGCCCAGCCGGTGAGCCGGGTGATCACCTCGTCGATCCTTCAATGTTACGCGCTCACTCCTCACCACCAGCTGCAATCGGTGGCCTACGTGGATGGTCTCGGCCGTCCGCGCGCGACGCTGACGACCGGCGACGACGAGCACGCCTGGGTGCAATCGGGCGTTGGCGTCTTCACGCCTCGGGGCACCGCCGAGCGCGCACACATCGCAGCCTTCGTCGACGACTTCGACCCGACGCCCGCGACGGCAGTCGCGATTCCTTCGACCGCGCATTCCCGCGCGACCTACGACGCGTTCGGCCGAGCGCGGGCCGCCATCGCCGAGGACGGCTCTGCCACCTGGACGAGCTACCACGCGCTCTCGACCGACGTCTGCGACCCGCTCGACAACGACCCGCGGTCTCCCCACTACCGGACGTGCACGACCGCGCGCACCGACGGGCACGGACGCGTGGTCGATCAGATCCAACGCAATCGTCAGCCAGGCTCGGCGGCGATGGAGACCTATCGACTCTTCACCATCTATCGGCAAGACGGCGCGGTCACGTCGATCCGTCGCGCTCAGACCGACGGCGACGGCACCGACATTGCCGATGAAGAGCGCGAGTCGATTCGGACCTTCGTCTACGACACCGTGGGAAGGCGAATCGCCTCGACCGATCCCGACACCGACAGCCGCACGAACACCGACCCGGCGAGCAACACGTGGCGCTATCTCTTCAATCGCGTCGGCGATCTCGTGGCGGTCCGCGATCCCCGCGGCTGCGGTCAGAACTTCTATTACGACCTCGGCGGGCGATTGGTCGGCGAGCGGTACGTCCTCTGCGACGAGGCCCAGGTCGCGTCCGAGGACACGGTCGAGGAGCTGCCGGCGAGCGTCGTGGCGCTCGAGGCCACCGTTACGCCCAGGTTAGTCGATGCCCGCTACTTCTTCGATGTCTACCCCGAATGGACGGGAACGCTCGAGGCAGCAGCCCCCGCCTTCACGACCGACAATCCGAAGGGCCGCGCCACGGGAGTCA
>JADZFZ010001184.1 GCA_020854145.1 Deltaproteobacteria bacterium
GCTACGCCGCGACCGGCGAGTTGATTCGACCCGCAACCTCACCCTCTTTCTCGTGCCGCCCCTGCTTCCGCAGGGTGCACGGCGTCTGCCGCCCTCAACACGCTGCCCGGAAACCGGAGAAGAGCCAGAATATCGCAATTGTCGGAGCGCATCGGATTGGAAAGACAAGTCTAATTGCAATGATCTTCGACCGGTTGAGCGAACTGCGTTCGACCGACAGCGCCCCGATCGTCGTGCCGGTCCGCGTAAACGCCGCACTTACAACACCTGCTCACTTGCTCAATGAGGTGGCCGACGCGATTCTGGCCTGGAGAACGAACGCCGAGGGATTCGTTCGGGCGGCACTCAGAAAGGTCCTTGCAACTGCCGAACGGGTTCTACGCCGAGCCCTTCCTAAGAGTGCGAGCGTCAACATCGATGTGCCACTGGCACCCGAAGCCAAGATCGGTCTCGAACTCGAATTTGAGCGAGACGCGCTTCTTGGCACCGGCCGCCTTCTTCGGGACCAACTCGGAGACGATCTTCAGTTCCTCCGCCTGGTTCTTCGGGCGCTCGGCGAGGCGCTACAGACGGTGGCCGAGGAGGCACGGGTCCATGTCGTGGTGGCACTGGACGAGTTCGCGGATCTGGCTACCGCAGCGAACGATCGCTCGGCACTGGCGCTGTGGCGTCACGTCATTGAGAGCCGTGACTATCAGCGCATCAGTTGGCTCGTCGCCGCGTCGCGGCCAATTCATGACGTCGGCGCATACTCGCCGATTACGAACGTCTTTCGAGAGTATAATCTCGGCCCCCTCGATCGAGCGGAGGCTGGTCGCGTTCTATCGGCATTCTCCGAGCCAGAGTTCGAGTGCGCCGCAGACAGTTGTCGCGAGTCCCTGGTCGCGGGGGCGTGCCCCACACACGGAGCGAACGCGCTGATTCGACCGGTATTCACCGTAGATGCGCGTGACCTGCTGCTGTGGGCCACGGGACGCTTACCATACCTTCTACAGGTCGCGGCGTCCCACTGCTACGACGCGACGGTACGCTCTCGCGTGCCAGTACTGACCGTGACGACCTGCAGGAGGATCCTGGCCGGGCGCGTGATCGAGGAGTTGGCCGACTTCTTTGAGGGGCAGTGGGCTGCTCTCAGGGACGGCCGGTCTCGATTGCTCGAAGTGCTCGACGGCCTTCCCAGCAGACAACATGCGACCGCGGAACAACTCCGGCCCGACGCCTGGGCGAACGCCGACTGGTCCCGGGTGCCTCCGGCCGTCTCGAAAGACCTCGCCCGACTCGGCATCGCGACGGCCGATGAGGTCGTACCAGTGGCACCACTCTTCCTGGCCTGGTTGCAGCGACACCGATAGGCGATGTATCCAGAGGTACCGTGACGTCCGAGGGGACCCGACTACACTCAACACTAGCCTGTGAGATTTGTGGCAACCGATGGGCAGTCGGGACGGTTTTGGCGTTGATCCGACACGCGTGAGGGGCGCACGCTCCGGCTCTCCGGGGGGAGCCGGGAGGAGGGGTGAGGAGTCCGGCCGATGTGGTGTCGATGGACCTTCCCGGTCGTGGTCGGCGCCACGGAGGCGAACTTACACGCTCGGGCTCCCTGAGGTTTCCGCCGTGGCAGGCAGTAGCGGCCCACACGCGGAGTGCCCGTCCGGCCGTCCGTTGGCACGAGACCCCCAACGGTACGCAACGCAGTGAACTGACCAACGAGGTCGCCGACAAGGGATTCGCTTTCGGAGGCGAACCCATGTCGAACGCGCCCTTCCTGCTGGTCAGCGCCGTTCCTTTGCCTGATCTCGCCCGCATCCTCTCGCGCGGTCGCGGGCGGGCGGCTCTCTCGAGTGACTTCCGCGCTGCCGCTCGCACAGTCCTCGAGCCGGGTGCGTACTCCGGCGTCGTGCTGGCGGATCTGCCGCGCGGTGCTCGACAGGACGCGGCCCTCCGCGTGCTCGATTCCCTGCGCTCCGTGGACAGGACGCTGCCGGCTGCGCTCGTCACCGATGCCCCGGCCGAGCGCCTCATCCGGGCAGCGGCGCGGGGACGGGCCACCGTCCTCCTCACGCCCATCAGGCCAGCCGAGGTCGCTCGGTTCACCAACGATCTGGCGCGAGCGCATCCGGTTCGCGCCGGGATAGAGCTCGCCGCACGGTGGTTTCTCCGAGGGTGCGACCTCTCGCCCGAGTCTCTCGAGGGCCGACTGCTCGTTCTCCGCGCACGTGGACGCACTGCCCACGAGGCATGCCACGAGCTCGGCGTCACGGAGAAGAAGCACTGGCGGTTGGTCGGAGCGCTCACGAGCGCAAGTGGCGTTCCCCGATTGGCGACCATCGTTTCTTTGGTATTGCGCAGAGCCCAGGACGAGACGGTCCCGTGGGAACCCCCGCAAGCTGTGGACTTCGCGGAGTGTTCAGCTCTCGCGGCCAAGGCTATGGGGCAGCAAAACCCAAAATAGTGCAGCTGTTTTCTGGGAGGAAACCACCCTTGTGCGGCTCGAAGATGAGGGCAGATGATGGTCCGACTGCGCGGCTCTCCCCGATGCGCCCTGGAGGGATACCCGTGGTGTGCATAGGTCGCTCGTGTTTCACGTCGTGGTCGTCGACGGTAGCGACGCTCGCTTTGTGGACCGGGTTGTCGGTGGGACTGGCAGCGTGTGGCGACGATGCTGCGCCGTCCGCGGATGACGCGGCCGTTGCGCTCGATCAGGCGGTTCCGACACCTCCCGCGCCCGTTCCGCCACCGACCGGCGACGCAGGTCCCAGCGAGGTGGATGCCGACACGGGCCCGTGCGACTCCGAGGGCGCGACGAGGACCGTTCCGTGCGGCCGATGTGGCCTGGCTTCCCAGACGTGTACGGCGGGGCGATGGGGAGATCCGACCGAGTGTTTCGACGAGGGTGAGTGCGCGGTCGGTGAGATCGAGCGCGATCCTCCAAGCTGCGGCGACCGCCGTCGAATCTGCGACGACGTGTGTCATTGGCGTCCGTACGAAGGTACTTTCACGGGTGCATGTCTGCCCGGTCAGACGCGGACGGACCCTGGCGGATGTCCCCGCGGCGGATACGTCATGCAGGTCTGTGCCGGAGACTGCGAGACCTGGGAGAACGTCGGCGCCTGCATTGACGGCTGTTCGCGTCCGCCAATGCCCAGCCGGAGCGGTGCTGACCCGGTCTGCATACCGGCAGGTCCATTCATCATGGGGACGCCAGACTACCCCAACGCACAGCCCGTCACCGAGGTGATGCTGAGCGAGTTCTACCTCGACCGATTCCCCGTCACGAACATGCGGGCGGCACAATGTCGAGACGACGGCGGGTGCCCCACGGTAGATGAATTCTTCTCGACGTCCGAGCTATCCCGTTACTACATGGCCAATCTAGACGAGGCGCGTCGCTTCTGCATCTGGGACGGCGGCACCGTCGTCTCGGAGGCGCAGTGGGAGAAGGCGGGTCGGGGCTTTGCCCCAGATGAGAGGCCGCACTCGTGGGGCGTCGATCCCGGCGACGAAGACATGCATCCGGTAATCGGTGCGCGAACGCATCCGACGCCCGATGCGTTCCCGCTGGCCGTGTCACCGTTTGGCGTCCGTCAGATGGGGTCGACATCGGAGCTGACCGACTCCTATCCGATACTCGACTACTCGACGATCTCCCCGACTGACCCGTTCTACCCCGGCGACGACGACTATACCGTCGCGCGTGGTGCGTCGTGACGAAGACGAGCGATCGGCGCCGCGAGGCGGCGGGCGTGCGACTTCGCGCTGCGCTTCTCCAGCGGGTGCGAGTCCCGCCTCGGTAAGCGTCGGTGCGCCGAGTAGCAGGCC
>JADZFZ010001185.1 GCA_020854145.1 Deltaproteobacteria bacterium
AGCGCGAAGCGTCCGACGGCCTCGGGAGCCGACGCGCGGAGCTGCTCGGCGATTCGGCGCGACGCGTTCTCCATCGATGCAGATCTCCCGAGTGGCATGCCCTTGGTCCCCGAGCGCCCCCGATTCGACAGCGCACGAGATGGGCGCTCCGTCGTCCGTGAGACGGTTGCGACTCCTGGTACGCGACGAGCGCGAGGAAGCCGCCGAGAGGCAGTGCCCAGGGTCGGAATCGAACCAACGACACGAGGATTTTCAGTCCGCCCCGCCGATGCAGCGAAGGCCAGGATTTCCCGATGGCTGAAGGCACTGCGCTGATCCGCTGTGCCATTGGTTGTCGCCAGCTTCTCATCGGCCGCGAACTCCTGAACGGTTCCTCCGGCGGCAACATCACGTGATCCGGCTGCGGACCCCAACCAACCAGGGTCACGCAGCGGCGGGCTCCGGCGACGTCCTTGGGGAGCGCGGTTCGATCGTCGGGCGGGTCGTCTGTCACGAACGACCGCGGCCACCGACGGACGGATTCGAGACCATCGAGAGGAGACCCCATGGCGTTCCTGGGCAGAGTTCGCGCGCTGGGCCCTTCCTGCGTGCTGGTGGCGGCGGCGTGCTGGTTCGTGTCGGCGGCGGAGGCGCAAGAGGAGCACGACGACGCCACGGCGCTCGAGCTCATCCGCAACCGGTTCCGGGACGAGATCCTCACGCAGCGCGAGCGGTCGGCGTGGATGCGAATCCGGCTCGCCGGAACCGAGGATGCCCCGCCGATGACGGTCACGTGTGGCCTGGCGACCGCTGCCGCACGAGTGGCCGCCGAGCTGCCTCCGCTTCTGGGGATCGGCCCGACCGTTCAGGCCCGGCGGTGGGTGAGCACGAACGCCGTCCTCTCGCTGGTCGGCGATCTCGAGGATGCCGCGCAGGACGCATCAAACCAGGCGGAACGTGCCGACGGCGATCTGGTGCAGCGGTTGTCCAACGCGGCGGACGCGCTTACCGAGGCCAGTGTCGTGGTGGCCCTCTGCGACGAGGAAGCCGCGGACGAGGAGGCCGCGCTCGACCGGCTCGTGGCGACGGTCGAGGCGGCCATGAGCGCGGGTGCGGGCCGTGGGGTCCTGCAGATCGTCCTGCGCGTTTACGCGGAGACGGTCGAACGCGCGCGCCGGGCTCCTCGGGTGCGCGATTGATGGTCACGACGCGTACGGGCACTCCGACTGGCTGGAAGAAGGGGCATCCGTGTCATGCAGAACGAAATCGAATTGAGCTGCCGGCCCTGCACGCTTTGCAAGGCCCGGTTCGTGGTCGGGTTGGCCGTATGCGGTCTGCTCGGGCTCTACCTACTTCGTCGCGGGGAATCGCCGAGCACGCACGCGCATGCTGCGGCCGAGACTCGTGCAACCGACCGGAGCCAAGACACGGCCTGCCCCGTACCTCGCAGCCCGGTCGACGAGGCCACTATCCGGCGCGACGCCGTGGAGTCGGTGCTCGACGCGAACCAGTGGGCGATCGTACCGAGCGTCTCGCCGATGCTCGAGCGACCGGACGATCGTGTTGCGGTCGTGCGCGCGCTCGCGACGCGAGGCCTCCGATCGCTCGAAGAAGTCCGAGAGCATCCCACCGTGTGGCTTGTTCGGAGCACGCTCCTCGCCTTGCTTCCGGCGACCGACCGCGCGGCCGCCGCCATTCGAGACGTCGACGCGCGGGGAACGTGGGGCGCCAGCAACGAGGCCCTCGACCTGGAGCTCACCGACCGACTCGTTCGCGTGCTCGTGCCTGCGCTGATCGAACAACGGGACGACGGCAGCGCCCGTGCGCTTCGAGCGCTCGCACCCGTGCGCGACGCACGTTCTGCCGAGCGAGCCCGCAGCGTGCTCGAGCGAGCGCTGCCCGCAGCCCGCGTGGACCGCGAGGCCCGTGCCGTCGAGACCGCGATTCGCGCCCTCGAACGCATCATCCGCCAGTCGATCGTCTCGCCGCGCTTCCGTGATCCGTACTTCGTCGAGGCTATCGCTGGGAATGTCGACCCGGACGACCCCACCTTCGGGTTGCTCCAGTGGATCCCCCGCGAGCGCCTCGCGCGCCTCGGCCCATCGCTGCTCCGTGCTCTGGTCGACAACGCGCGGCGTCATCCCCTGCCTCCGCCGCCACCGCCACCGCCCCTGCCGTGGAGGCGCCCATCTTCGAGCGCCCGGCCGTGGCCGAACCCGTGAGCGGAGCACACCATGGGAGCATGAGCGCCGGCGAGGGCCCGACAGGAGAGACGGACGCGGTGCCGACCGAGCTCGCCGAGACGGAGCTCGCCCCGCCTGAGCTCGCGCCGACCGAGCTCGCGCCCGGCGCCTCGGCGCGTGCGGCCGAGCTGCGAGATCTCGTGATTGCTCAGGCCGGTCGGACACCGTGGGTGGCGGGTAAGACCGTCGGCGACTATCGCATCACGGGCCAACTCGCTCGCGGGGGGTTCGGGGAGGTGTATCGAGCGGTTCCAGTCGAGGAGCTCGGTCGGGGTGTGGCGAACGGCCCCGCCGTCGCCATCAAACGGTTCCTACACCTGCCATCGGATCGCGAGGGCAATGCATCGCGCGAGTCGTTCCGATGCGAAGGGATCGCGGCAGCGCTCGTCCAGCACCCGAACGTCGTCCAGGTTCTCCTGGTCGAGGAGGACGCCGACGAGCGTTACATCGTGATGGAGCTGCTCGAGGGCGAGACGCTCGCGCGCTGGAGTCAGGCGCAACGGTCAACTGCGGATGTCGTCCGCGTGGTGCTGCAGGTGCTGGACGGCCTCGAGGCCATGCACCGCGCCGGCGTGGTTCACCGCGACATCACTCCCAGCAACCTCTTCGTGACGGAAACCGGCGAGGCGAAGATCCTCGACCTGGGGCTCGCAAGCGTCCGCGTGCATCTGGGTGCGGCGACCGATCTCGCCGAGTCGGTGTCGATTCCACCGGCGATCGTGGGCACGCCCGGGTACCGGGCACCGGAGCTGTGGGACCGGCGGCCGGCCGATGAGCGATCCGATGTCTGGTCTGTCGGTGCAGTCCTGTTCCAGCTGCTCGCGGGAACGCCCGCATTCGCTGATGGACGACGCCCATACGAGCTGCCCTGCACCGACGGTCTGCCGTGCGGCGGCGTGGTGGAGCGTGCGCTGCAGCTCGATCCCTCCAAGCGTTATCCCAGCGCGAGCGCGATGGCCGGGGCTCTGGGCGCAGCGCTCGCGTCCGTCGACGGAGGACTTCTCCGGACGCTGGCCGAAGAGATCGCGACGACGGGCGTCGAGCGGGTCGTGGAGGTCCTTGGGAAGAACGAGGCCGCCTCGTTCGTCGCAGCGGTTCTGCGAGGGTGTCTCGCCGATCGTCCGGGTGGCGATACCGACCACGAGGAGCTCGCCGTTCGCCTCGCGCAGGCGCTGCTGCTCCGTCTCGACTCTGCGGCGCACGAAGAGCTGAGGGCGCTGCTCGATGCAGCCAAGTCGCATCGCGGGCCTCGGGCATGGCTGCGGCCCACGAGCGCGACGCTGGCCGAGCGGTCGGCGGCGCTACGAGCGCGTTACCGTGGGCATGGTTCGTCGCCGTCGTGCGTCACGCTCGGCAACGACGGCACCGCCGCGAGCGCCGACCGCGCGGGTTGCGTCCGCGCCTGGAAGGCGCGCGACGGAACGGAGCGGACGGCGTGGATGTACCCGGACGCGATCGCGAAGATCGAGCTCGCCGAGGACCTACGCACGCTCCTCGTCGGCGACGACGACGGCGTGGTACGCGGATTCGACCAGACGACGGGATCGCAGCTGTGGGCGTGCCGCACGCGCCTGGACCGGCCCCTGTCAGAGCGCGAGCTCCGGCTGCTGGCGCTCGACCTCGACGGGGCGCAGCTCACCACGGTCCACGGAATCGGTCTGATACGCATCCACGCGCCCCTCGATGGCGATCCGAGCAAGATCGTAGTGAACGTGGCTCCCGTGGTACCCAACGTGGCAGGCGCTGCGCCCGCGGTCGGCCTGACGCTGCGGTTCGAACACGCGGTCCTCGGTTGCGCGCTCGTACGCGGCTCGCCCCGCCTAGCCGTCGTCGTCTCAGAAACGGAGCTTGCGGTCGTGGAGTGGGGCGCGACGCGCGCAACGGAGGTGCTGCGGTCGGAGCTGCCCAAGGACCCGGTGAGCTTGGTCCACGAGAGGGTGCGGCTCTTCCAGGGACCCCGGGCCCGCGTCGCGGCCGACCGAGCCGACACCGATCTCATCGTGGCCGCCCTAAGCGAGTACGGCAGGATCGGCGTCTTCGCGGCGGCCCTCGCGCGATCGGAGCCCCTACGGCTCGTAGGCATGATCGAGGGGGGCGATACTCCATACCCCATCACGTCTCTAGCGGTGTCGGGAAGGCGGCTCGCCGCCGGTTGCGGCGACGGCTCGCTCATCGTGTTCGATGTTGATGACAACCAACTGAAGCCGAGGGGATGGGAGCCGGCGCACGCTGGGGCAGTCGTCGACCTCGCCATGCGCGGCGCGTTCCTCGTGTCGGCCTCGGCCGACGGGACGTGCGCTACGTGGATGCCCGATCGCTTCGCCGCAAGCGATGCGCGCACCATGCGCGCTCGCCCGACAGCGCAGCGACCTGCACGACGAGACCGAGACGGCGGCGAGTGGGTAGCGACCGCGCAGACCGGGCAGCTCGAGCTCGTTGCGCCCGACGGAACGTCTCGATCGAGCCCGCCGCCGGACGATCGATACCGCTGGTGGCGTTGCGCCGCTGCGAGCTCGGACGGCGCGCGCATTGCTGGATGGGACGGCGCCGAGATCGTCGTGTGGCATTCGACCACCGAGCCATGGACCGTGCTCGATCGGTGTGCGACCCGCGGTTGGGCTGGAGACGCCCCAGTCGCGATCGAGCGGATGGCGTTCAGGACCGACGGCGCGCTCGTGGCCATCGCCAGAGAGGACTCCGCACGGTGGGGACCCAGATGGGAACGCCCGCCACACCACGATCCCCCGATGTGTAGCCTGTACGTCTGGTTGCCCGGGAGCTCGGTGGCCCCATGGAGGTCCGCAAACCTCCGCGACGATGCGCACCTCGTCGCCTGGCTCGCTCCGAGCGGCTCGGTAGCGGTCGTAGCAGCACGGGATTCGGTGTGGCGAGCGTCCGTGCGTGACGGTGAGCCTGGCGGACCTCTCGTCGAGGTGCAGACCTGGGAGCAGGCGCGAGACGGGAGCGAGGTCTCGTGCGTCGCTGCGTCGGACTCGGGCGATCGGGTCGTGCTGGCAACCGGCACACTGGTCGAGGTGTGGCAAGTAAGCCCGCCACGGCTCGCGACCGTGACGCTCGACGCAAGGGTCGAGGCGGTCGCCGTCGAGCCCGACCAGACCGTCGTTGCCGTCGATGTGTCGGGGATCGAGCATCGGTTCGAGTGGGTTCCTCCCGCCATCGGGGCTGGATGGGTTTGTCGCCCTCGCGCCCGCGAGGACGTTCATGCCGCGTGGCATCGCCTGCGGCCCGTGCTTGCGAAGCCTCCGAGCCCGCGCCTCGACGACGTCCAACGCATCGCGCGTCTCGCCCCCGACGTGGGGCATCTCGCGCAGCAGCTCGAGCTCGAGGAGCTCCTGGCGCCGGGGACCGTGTACGCCGCCCGGTGTGGTGACTGCGACTGGGGATCGGTCCCGTATTCCGATGAGTGCGACTCGGGCTACGAAACGTGCGGGGCGTGCAGCCGGACGGGGCTCGTCGTATCCACCAAACCATCGCAGGCGCTCCTCTGCGCGCTGGCGAGCGATCCCATCGGCGTGCGCCGCGTCGAGCGATCCGCCCGCTCCTTCGAGCAAGCCGTCCGCGCGATCGCGCCCCAATCGTCCTGGACGAGCCGGCGGATCTCCGTCTGGGTCGACGAGCCGCAGCTCGAGAACCTGGGAGACAACAACGGGCTGTGGTGGCTTCGTGAATGGTTGGGCGACGCAGCCCTGGCGTTTTTCGACCCAGCGACGCGCTGGACACGCGGCGCATCGCGCGACCTCGCTGCCGATCACGCCTGGAGAACGAAGCGGGAGTTGCCCCGATCGTTGACCACCGATCGACGCGAGCTGCGCGGCCTGGTGTTCGCCGATCTGCCTTCGCCGTTCGGTCCGCTCGTCGACATCTGGAACGAGGGCTACGGCGTGATGGTGCTGGAGCCCTACGTGGTGCTCCTGGCGCCGACCTGAGGATCGATCTCGCGCCCGAGCTTCCGGAGCCGAGGCTCGAGCTTGCGGTGGAACCTCTGCTTCAGGTTCTGCGTCCGCTTCGAGGTCACCTCGCCCTCGCCTCCCTGCAGGACGTGAGCTACCTCCTCCCAGGACAGGCCCAAGTAGTAGAGGCGGACGATCTCCCAGTCTTCCTCCGACCAGGTTTCCTCCGACAGCGCCTCCGAGCCCTTCACGACGAGCGCGCGGCGCTCGGCCAGAAGGCACTCGCGCTCGAGCGCGGGCGTCGAGTGCAGCGACTGCGCAGCGATCTCCAGCACGCTGGAGGTCCAGGGATCTTCCAGACGCCCGTTCGAACGGTGGAAGCTGTTGGCCAGGTTCCTCGCGATCACGAAAGCCCAAGCTCGTATGGGGCATTCCCCCCGAAACACCGGAAGCGAACGCAGCAGCCCGAGCGCCAGATCCTGATACACGTCTTCCGCATCGGCGCGCTGTGGAAGCCTGGTCACGAGATACGCGAAGAGACTGGGGCCATGGTGGTTGAGCACCACCTGAAGCGCACACTTGTGCTGACCTTCAGAGACCAACTTCCTGACCTGCTCCTGGATCCTGGCCTGCTCCTGAACCCCGTCAGCTTTGGATGCCATCGCTACCTCCTCGATCGTGCCGTCACCACAGTCGCGCCGCCGATGCGGTCGTCTCAGCGGGCTGTGAAGAATCGCACGCCCTGCCTCACGACCGTGCGGGGCGCCACCACCGCCGCAGGCACTTGCGAAGCGCTGCGACGCCCCGTGCGAGCAGCGACTGCCGCTGCCGAACGACCCTCGGCGCTTCGCTGCGCGGCGGCCACTCCACCGTCACCCTCTGAACGATCCGCGGGAGGGGCCCGTAGCCTGCCCCCTCCGGGCCGAGATCCGGCAGATCCTCCACGTAGATCTCGAATGGATCGGACGGCCAGTCGAGGTCGGTTCGATCGACGTACACGCTTCGACGCTCGACGCGCGGGGGTGCGGCGGGGTTGCGCGGGTCGGCCACCAACGCGCGCTGCGCGACGACGGGCACGTAGACGAGAAGCCCGCCCTCGGGGAGCGCGAGAGGGTAGGCGCCGCGTTCCCAACACGACATGAGCGCCGACCACGGCGAGTCGGTAGTTCCTTCGCGAGCCACCCATCCGACGTGCGCGAGCGCAGTGGCGAGGCCTGGGCGCGCGGTGGTCCACAGCGGTTCGAGCGTACGTGCCCACGGCTGCGATCGCTGCTGGGACTCACGTACTGCAGACTCGACCTCCGTTCGCAGTGCGCCCGTCGCACCGCGTTGCTCGACGAGACGCTCGAGTGTCTCGACGGTCGTCTCGAAGAGGCACGCCTCGTCGAATCGCTCGCAGGTCTCTTCCATCCCGCGCGTCACGACGACGCGTGGACAGAGGCGGCTGGTGCTCGGGAGATGACGCGCGACGAGTCGCGCGTGTTCTTTCGCGGTGAGATCGAGCCAGTCCATCGCCGCCGGCTCGAGCTCGTGCAGCTCGAGGTCGGGGTCGAGCCAACGGATGCGACGGATGCGTTCGATCTCCCGCGCGATGGGATCGCCGAGCAGGTTTGGGTCCGCGACTCGGTAGCTCATCGGCGTCGGCCCTTCACAAGATCGGCGAGGCGTGGGGCGCTGCGCAGACGGCCGCGAAGTAGCTCGGGACCGACAGACACAGTCCTTCGTTGGGCATCCCCGACACCTGGGTGTCGTGCGGCCGGTGAAAACTGCTCGGGCCGGTCAGGTAGTAGTCGTGAGCTGGCAGGCAGTGGCGCCGCCGGACGACGCGCGAGCTGCAGGAGAAGACCGCGTGTCCCCAAAAGCGTCCGCGGCGGTCGTAGGTTCGTGAGCTTCTCACCGCGATGCACGTCTCTCCGTGCTCGTGACACGTCTCGGCGGCGCTGCGCTCGAGCGCGATCGGGCGGAGTGAAACACGCAAGAACCCCGCGTTCATCTCGCGGCGGAAGCCGGCGATCTGGCGGGCGAGGTCTCCGGACATTCGCTCGAGCCCGGCGACGCGACGCTCGATGCGTGCAACGGGTTCCTCCGGCGTCTCCTCCGCGTCCGCCAGCGAGGCCGACGTCGCCGAGGGCGACCCGTCGGCGATCCGTTCGGTGTCCCGAGACGACGACTCCACGCAACCACCTGCAAGGGCCACCCACAGAACGACGACGGCAAGCCGATTCATGGCGCCTCCCTTCTCGAGATAGGAGGTCGCCAACCCAATCGACTCGTGACATCCAACGCGCGTTGCCCGCTCAGCGCATCCGCACGACGCGGCCCCAGCGCGCCGGTGCCCTACCCCGCGGAACCAGGCACCACACGACCGGCAGCGCAGGCGCACGCTCGGGGGCTGGTCCTTCGCCGTCCGTGAAATAGACAGCGACGTCTGCGCCGCGGAGGTGCGGTGAAGAGAAAACCGGCCTGAGGTCGGTGCCGCCCCGCCCCGTGAGGGATGTGATCGGACCCGTGTACCGATAGGCGCTGTGCACTGCTGCGTCCGCCTCGAGGACAAAGACCTCGTGGTCACGTGCGAGGTGCGCGAGCTCGCTGCAGATGGCGCCGAGCGCCGCGTCATCGATCGAGCCGCTCGTGTCGATGGCGGCGACGACGCGCGGCCGGCCAGGATGAGCGACGGTCCCCGCCACGACGCCGACCAGCTCGGGCATGCGGCGCGGCGGGCGATGGAGCACGCGCCGTCGACCGGTGTGGTCGCGGACGTACGCGCGGAGCAGCAGGCGCCAGTCGATGTCGGGCGCGTGCTCCGAGAGTCGTTGAACGCGAGCGATTGCACGTCCTGGCGACTCGCCGCGCGCGACCGCTTCGATCGCGGCGCGAATCGCGGGCTCCATTCGTGCTCGCTCATCGGGCGTCGTCTGGTCGAGCGCTTCCTCGACCGCGGCGCGCGTGACGAGCTCCGTCCACGCCCCCGCCGACGCGACCTCCGACCAGATGGTGTGATCGTCGAGCGAACGTGCTGCGAGCTCCTGTCGTCGCGCTTCTCGACTGTGATTGCCACGCGCGCTGCGACGCGAGGCCAGTCGCAGATAGCGGGTCTCCGTATCCTCCCCTGGCGGGAGCTCCGGAAACATCTCAAGTCGAATGGGACTCCCTGGGAGCGGCTCGTGGACATGCTCGTTTACGGTCACCTCTTCTGCGAGAAGACGCGCGACGGTGTCTCGATATCGGGAGCGATCGACGTGGGGGTGAGCGAAGAGGATGTGCAGAGTTTCATGAACCAGAGTACCGATCCTTTGCTGCGGCGTGCACGACAGGACGAATGCCGCGTCGTAGAGGAACACGATGGATCCGCCCCGCACCGTGACTGCCATCGTCGCCACTCGAGGGTCCTCCTCCAACCGTGCGGCCGAGACGAGGTGCGCATGAAACGGATAGCTCGCCACCATCTTGTGGATGGCGGCCTCCAGTTGCTCGCGCGCGTGGCGAGCGTCCGGCGTCACACCAGAGCTCCGTCGCGAACGACAATGCCCTTGAAGCCGCGCTCCGCGAGCCACGTGCGGACCTGCGTCCTAAAGTCCGGCGTGAGGTCGTCTAGGAATTTCTCGAGGTTCATCTTGCGCGTAGGGTCTCCGAGGACCTGCTCGAACACCTTGGGAGTCGACAGGAACCGGATCGTCGAAGTCAACGTGCTGGCGATGAGGTCGAGCCGGCCGGTGGCGCCCCAGCGGCGCATCGCTTCGCGATGCGTCGCATAAGCATCCAAGACCTCGCCAGGGTCGAGCGGTCGGTCGGCGTCGAGATAGGCGCGCGAGAAGGCCGTGGCCCACTTCGTCGCGAGGACGCCCGCGAGCGCCGTGATGAGCGGCTCTGGGCGTCCGCCACCGTTGCGCTCCCATGCCTCGAGCACCCTGCTCGCGAACACCCAGCTCCGTGGCGAAGTCTCCGCAAAGACGCTCTGGGAACGACGGACGAAATCGATGATCTTCGGATGTACCTTCCCGTCAGTGCGCGCCCAGGCGCACCACTGCTCGACATCAGCCACGACGTGCACCTGGAGGAAGCGGGACAGCAGGGCAGGGTCGAGCGGCTCTACCGTGTAGCCGCCGGAATCGGCGGGATTGACGGCCGCGCAAGGCAGCCAATCGACGAGCTCGTAGTCGTTCAGCCGACGTGCCGAGAGTAACTGCAGACAAGAGCTCTGCATGTAGCGAGGAGCTCTATTGAGCTCCTCGAAGACCAGCAATCCCTTGCTCCCTGGTCTGGGAAGAAACGAGGGAGGCGCGAATCGAGTTCGATCGTTGTCGTCGCGATAGGGTATCCCCACCAGGTCAGTCGGCTCCATCAGAGCGAGATCACGGACGATGAGATCCACGCCGAGCTCGTGAGCTGCGTGCTCAAGAAGAGCACTCTTGCCGACTCCGTGATTGCCGTGCAGGAGCAGTGGGATGTCGGCAGCGAACGCAAGCTTCACGACCTCGACGAGCGGCCGTCCCGCAGTCACGGTCATCACAGGGCACACGCTGTCAGGCGGCTTCACACGGGACAGCGTCGCCCGTGTAATCGCCGCCATCGATCACGGTCAGTCCCGAGTAGTCGATCTCGACGAGCACGTGGACGTCGGGCTGGTCCAAACGAAGTTGCGCGAGATGGGCGAGTTGCTCCGTGAGGAACTCCGTCTCGGCGCGGAGGATGGCGTCGAGCTCGACGACGTCGATCGTGTTGGCGTTCACATGACGCAGCAAATAGGAGCGCTGGCTGCTCGCGACAGGGTCCCAGCCGCGATCCTTCACCTCCGCGGAGGGGTGCGGCTGCATACGATCGCGGAGCACGACCTCCTGGCGAAACTCCACGCGCACCTGTCCGGGATCGGACGTGACGAGCGCGCGCGTCGCGTCGCGTAGCGACGAGAGAAACCCGCCGAGCGTTGAGAGGAGCTTGGGGTAGTGCGCCGGTGACGTTGCCACCGTCGGCGACACGGAGATGCGTACGGCGCACCTCGGCGGCGTGGACGCGGCAGAGGCGCCGGGCACGGCCGTCGGCGATGTACTTGGTGGTGGCGGAGGCCGCGTGGCGCCGGTGCGATCTGACTCGGGCTCGGAGCTGCCCGGAGGCGTACCGTGGCCGGTGTTGCGCGCGTTGCCATTGCTGGCTCCATTGCCTCCCGCGTGAGGGCGCGGGTTCGATGTGGACGCTGTTGCCATGCTGGGTCTCCTGTTGATTGGGAGGTCGCGCTCGAGCCTTCGGCGTGACATCGAAGCGGTGCCTGGCGCGGCGCAAAGCGCAGCGATCGTTGTGGCGGTTGAGAGCTATTCGCGGAGTGCGGAGATCCAGAACCATCCCTCCGCTCCCATGCAGGCGAGCACGGTGAGCCACACGAGCGCCGTCCCGACGGCCTCGAGAACGCGCGCACTGCGTCCGGACGGCGACTGGCTCGCCGGCAGCGGCGTCGCCACGGGAACGTCTCCAGGAGTCCGATAGGGACCGAGCACGAGATGCTCGCGCCGGTGGCGTCGTGCTTCCCACCACGACCCGATACTCGACGCGAGGCGCGCCCAGCGGAGGGCGATCTCTCTCGGCAGGGGCCAGGGCACCGCCACGACGAGCACGCACGGCAGCAGGAACAGCGCTCCGGCACCGACCAGCACCCCAACCGCGAGCGTGACGGTCCATCGCTTCGCGCGGTCACGGCGGGGCTCCGCGTCCAGGTGGTGATGGAACCCGTCGAGACCGACCTCGACGAGCACCCCGAGGTCACCACCGAGCGCCGCGATCGGGCTCACCACGAGGCCGGCGGCGGCCCCGCTGGTGAGCGTCCAGACGAGCGACCGCGTCGCCCAGAGGACCACGCCGGCCGCGACGCTACCCGCGACGAGAGCAGCCAGGAGCGCGAAGACCACCGCACCTGCGGTGCGCGCCTGCTCGACCTCGTCAGACGGAAGAGCGCGGGCGCCGATCCATCGGCGAATCGATGCACGGGTGGTCGACGGTGCGGTCACGAGGTGCCTCCGTGTTCGGGTCTCGAAGGTCCGTCGGTGGAGCGCGCGCCTCGTGACGATCTGTCGTGCGTGCGTCGACTCGCGTTCGCCGGGGAGCCACGGGCGGGTGCGGCGCGCGGTCGGGCGGTGCCCAGCGGCTACTGGTCCTCCGCGAGGTACGCTCGCACTCGCTCACGGACCCGCTGGATCCGCTTACGGACGACCGCCGGAATGGCCGCGCCGCCCGGCCCATAATCGAGGAGCAGCGCGCGATCACCATCCCTCAGGGTCGAGAGGGCGCTCCGGAGATCGACGACCACCCCGAGGTCCGTGTCGAGCCCCACGCGATCCACCAGGCTATCTCCGTCGTTGGCCGGAGCGAGAACGCGGTGATGGCGGGCGTCGCGCCGCCGGTAATCGCGGATCCGACAATCGATGATTCGATGGACCCAGCTGGGCCACGCGCCCGCCTCCTTCAGCGTGATCAGATTCCTCGACACCGCGATGCTTACTTCCTGCGCGATGTCATCTGCCGTGCTGTCGTCGACTCCACGACGCGCAGCGGAGCGCCGCGCCCGGCGTGCCGCCTCGCGGAGCAACTCATCCAGGGCTTTGCGATCGCCGGACCGGGCGCGCTGAATCCGGTCCAGGCATCCAGCCTCGGCACCCGTCGTGCCCAACCTGCAGGTCCCACTCTCCGTCGGCATCGGTCACCTCCAATACCGATGGGAGCGGGAGAGCGAACGGTTTCGAAAACGCTCGGGGCTCAGCGCCGCGCCTGCAGTCGCGCCAACTCCGCTCGCAGGTCTTCGCTCAGCCACGGCGTTCTGAGCAGGTCTGGCAGGACAGGGACCAGATGGCGTTCGCGCTCGGCAGCCAAGCTCGGATCGCGGGCGAGGAGATCCAGGTAGTAAAGCGCGCGGAGGCGCGGTTGGTCCGCCGGCCGCGACTCGACTCGTAACATCCCCGTGACGTACGCCATCCACCGACCCTGCCCAGCGAGGTCGGCCGCTCGGTCGCACAGGGCGTCGACGTCCCCCTCCTCGCCCAGAGCATCCAGGTCCAGCGGCATCACGCCTGCGGCGTGCCGGAGCACCCAGCCGGCCGACCCGGCGAACAGCTCACTCAGTCGATGATCGAGATCACCGGCGCGGTACCAGTAGCCAGAGCAGAGCTCCGGGAGACGAAACAGGCGGGCGACCTCCTCGCTGGTCAGCGCAACGAGGCTTGTGCCGACGGTCGTGCCCGCGCGCTCCAGCCGGAGCGGTGCGGACGGCTCAGACTGAGCATCGGTCAACACGCGAACGAAGAGCTCGGCGTCGCGAACGACGAGCCACACTTCGCAGAGGACGTCGCCCAAGCGCTGCCGCCAGGCGCAAGGGACGAAGTGCACCATGGGCGGCAAGTCCGAGTGACCTCGGCCGACGGTCGCGGCCGCGAGCTGGAGGGGTCGCGCCCTCGCGATCGCGACGGCCTCCCCCACCCGAAGCACGTGAACGACACGAGGACGGTCGAGCAAGTCGCGGGTGGCGTCACGGACGCGCATGTGGGTCTGCACCTCGAGCACGCAGCGCCCATCGCTGCACACCACGAGATGGGAAGCCACACTGGCGGCCTCGTCGTCGGACAGCTCTCCGAAGGCGTACCCAGCTAGGGTCTCCTCGCTAGGGTGCGCGCGCAGGTCCCATGCCGTCGGCTCACTCGTCGCCATGATGGTCATCCTCCAGCCAGCACGCGCTTCCAGGGCTGCAATCGATCCTCGACTCGCCAGCATCGGGCGATCGTTCCGTTCGTCGCCCGCGCCGCAATCAAGGAAAGGCTCTCGCTCGCAGCGTGCACGTAGTTTGCCCAGTAGTCGTTCATGGGACCGCCGAAAAGCCGTGCTTCGGTAGGCATGTGCGGTTTGGTGCCGATACGAAGAGCGTGGATCCAGAGGGCCGTGGCCGCTTCGGCACCCACGCACTTCGCGACCTCGTTCGGGCGGATGTTGACCGGCCGCCCGTCGACGACCTGGTAATCCGACGGCCACATCAGCTCGAGATACATCATCGCGAATCGGTACGTCCCCCAGGACAGGAGCGTGCTCCGAGGACCTTTCGTCGTGTCAGGCTCGTCTGCGGAGTGCCTGAGGACGAAGTCGTCGAGCACATCGCGCATGGGCTCCGGGACCGCGAACCACTGCGATATCCACTCGTGCCTGCCACGCAGATCCCGCAACACGAGCCAGTGCTGGCGGGAGTCGTTGCGGAGCTGCGCCAGCACACGACCGATCCGCGCGATCTCCTCGTGACGGGCGATCGCGGTGGTCAGAACTCGGATGCGGCGACTCTGCTCCGCCTCGCCGCGGAGCAGTAGCACCAGCGCGTCTTCCCCGCGCGCTTCTGACGGCCTGGGAACCCGTATGACCTGGGCCTCCACTTCGGACGCATCCGTCGCGGACGGCGTACGCGCGCCCGTCCGATCGCCAAGCGCTCTGCGGATGGGGCCGAATAGTCGCCACGCGAAGCTCCCATAGAAGAGCGTGGAATCGAGCTCATCGAGCCTGATGTTCTCGCCATCCGGCTTCGGAGGCATCGACCATCCCGAGCCCGCGGCATCGGTCTGGTCCGGAGGGTCGAGGAAGCTCTGCCCGACCTCGAGGCGGATGGCAGCGAGGCGCGCGACGTGCGACACCGTCTGCTCGAGCTCGTTGGGTGCGTCGGCGACGGCGTCGCCGGCGACGGTGTCGCGAAACAGTGCCTCGACCTTCTCGCGTAATCCGGCGCGCGATTCGTAGGCCACATCGAGCAGCGCACCGGCACGCTTTCGGTACTTCGACGCGAGGTCCGAACCTCCCTGTCTCAGCCAGCCGCTCACGTACCGCGTAGCCTGGACCAGCAGGATCTCTCCCAGCGACCCCTTGGGGCGAGCGCGATCCCTCCCGCCCACGCCATCGACGATGCCGAGCCAATCATCGAGCCGCAGCACTACGGACACGTTGCCCTCCTACCCTCAGGGGCGCGGCCGACTCGTGGTTTCGGAGACGCGCCACCAGAGGAGAGAGCCCCCCTCGTGTCGAGGCCACTCATCGGGATCCACCGGGCAGGACCTCGTCGAGGCGGACGGCTGCGCGCCCTCTCCGCTCCGCCGCTTTGTATGCCGTCTCGATCGACGAACGCGAGAAGAAGGCCCCGAACCGTTCCGCGTAGAACTGGGCGACGTGCGTCCCCAGCTCCGCGTCCCACCACTCACGCAGGGTGAGCGTGACAAGCGGGACGCCCTCTGGCTCGCCCGGCTGATCCAAGGGGACGAGCTCCGCCCGCGCCGAGGGCTCTTGTGGGTGAACGCTTGGCGCAACGAGCACCAAGAGCGCTGGAGGAAGCACCAGACCGCGAACCCCGGCGGTCCCCTGCCGGGATGCTTCGATCGTCGCAGCCTCCAGCGCTCGCTTCCGGATGATCATCGCAGAGAGACCAGCCCACGCGGATGTGTCGGCCGCGACGACGATCACGTCGAATCGCCCCCAAAGCCACCAGTCGATGGTGCCTGCTCCCGTCCCTTGGTCGAGCACGACTTCGCGGCACCCCAGCGCTCGGAAATGCGTGGCGACCGAAGCATCGAGCCGGCGCAGCAACTCCGCCGTCGGGGCGCAGACGGCGACGCTGCATAGCGGCCACGGGACGCCTCCTGGCAGGGCTACCTCCGCGCGCGCCGGGGCGCTGCCCTCCATCCAATCGAGGAAGCCGACCCGACCCTCCTCGTCGCCGAACATGAGCTGCCCGGTCGAGGAGACGGCGCACGCGCAAAGCGGCGCGGCGGCGTGCCACTGTCCGACGAGCTGCCCGGTCTCGACGTCCCAGACGAGAAGCAGTCCATCTCTGCCTGCCGAGGCGAGCCGGTGGCCATCCGGGGAGAAGGTCAATTGTTCCACAGGGCCATCGCCAGCGCGCACCCGATGATGCCCGGTCAACCAGCGAGTAGCCTGACCCGAGCTCAGATCCCAGAGGCATAGCCGGTCGTCTTCATGTGACGATGTCGCCGCTCGCGCGAGCGGCTCGTGAACGGCGACACGTTCGATCCGCCTGATCTCTTGAGTCGAGGCGCGGAGGCGCCCCAACGGACGCGGATCGTCGGCCAACTGCTCTTCGGCGGTCGTGAGCTCGCCGTCGTCGCCGACCAGGACGAGCGGAGCGGACGCACGCCGTTGGCTGCGCGTCCCGTCGGCCGCCGTGCACACCCAATTACTGCTCCCTAACTTGCGCTCGACTCTCTCCAGGGGCTCCCCGGTCCTCGGGTTCCACCAGATTTTCCACCGCATTCCGAGCGAGATCGCCGGCCAGCCGTCAGGGTGAAAGCTGACAGCGGCAATCTCGTCGCCGAACTCCCGCGATAGGTGACGGCTAGGCGTGCGCCGTTCTCCCTCGCTCAGTGTTCCCTTGAATCTCCGCGCCGCCTCGACATCCCATACTTGAAGATAGCCGTCGCCTGACGACAGGACCAAGCCATCACTCGCTGGCGAGAACGCTGCTGCCGTGACCTCCGGTGCAGGAATCATCGCCCCTATCTTCTCCCCAAGCGAGGTGTCCTTCCGTGAATCTGCGGCCCACAGGTAGACGGAGTCTCCGCAGCCGACGACAAGCCACCGGTTCGTCCCGTCAGCTGCAACGACATCCGTGTCCCAGCCAAGGCCAAACGACTCAAGCAACTCGCCAGACGTCAGTCGCCACAGTTGGAGGCCTCGCTCGCGGAACGGATGAAGAGCCGCGACGAGACGAGAGCCTCGGAGGACGGTCAGGGCGCAGCCCGCGGCGTATTCCCCTTCGTGAGCTAGAGTCGCCAACCTCTTGCCTGACGCGGTGTCCCAGAGGCTCAGAGCTCCCACCTCATCTAGGACCACGGCGCGCTCGCCGGAATCGTCGACTGCCAGCTGCCAAACCTGACGGTCGCTGGAGAAGCTGCGGAGCGAGAGCCCGCGAGCGCAGTCCAGGACCGTGACGCTCGTGCCCTCGGCGACGATGGCCACACGCCCCGTGGGTGCGAGAGCGGCGTGCTCGAAGCCTTCGCGAACGACGCTCGGCTGGCTCTCCCGCAGGTCCCAGCACAAGAGTCTTCGCGGCTTCCCGCGCGTCAAGATGAGCAGCATCTCACCCGGGTCATCCAAAGCGATGGATTCGACACGGTCGCTGCCGGTGAGCAGGAGCTCGGATTCCAGCTCTCCAGCATCGAGGTTCCAGATCCTCACCGTCTGGTCGCCGCACGACACGACCAGGCGACCGTCGGGGTGGACGAGAGCGGGACCACGGTCGCCGGGCAGAGATCGGATCTTCTTCCACGTCCCCACCTCCCATGCAGTGATGCTGGCATCGCGGGAGTCGTGGATGGCGTGGATCACGCGCCGCCCGTCTTGCGTGTATGCCACCGTGGCCTTGCGGTGCGGGGCAGAGTGCAGTGTCCGGCAGGGCATCGATTCGGTTGGGAGCGGCTCGCCGACACGGCGCAACCAGGTTCTCTGCGCGCCGTCGCCCTTCAGCCATTCCTCGGCGGCCCGCCGGACCCACGCATGCTCGTGGCTCTCCATGGCGAGCTGTAACAGCATCGTCGCCCCGAAGCGCTCCAGGCGATGGGCTCTCGCCGAAAGAAACTCCCGCAAGTCGCTAAGTGGTTCTCGGACGGGGTCCGGCAAGGCGTGCAGATCCTCGAGCACACCGAGAACCGCCCCATCTCCGAGCACATCGAGTCGAGTCATCAGATAGCCGAAGTCTCTAAACGCGAGCCCCGGATCCTCTCCTGCTTGGCTGAGGTGTCCCGGAAGGTATCTCAGCGCGTAGCGGCTGCGGTGGTCTCGCCAGCGGCGGCAGTGCTCCAGGAGCTGCGCCCGGCGTTGGTTCGCGGCGCCGCCCAGATGGCGCGAGAAGTCGGCTCTCAGCCTAGGGTGGGTGAAGCCGATGGCCAGTGGTGGGCCCGAGTCGACCCGGAGCCACCTGCGAAGCTCCGACGGCAAGGCGCGCAGCTGGATCTCGTCGAGACCAGTCAGCTGGTTCAGGTCGCTGGCATCCAGCGGACCCCTCGCTACCGACAACACGCCGAGCAGAGCCCGGTGCGCGTCATCCTTGGGGAGCTTGTCGAGCACCATCGCGAGATAAGCATCGATTCCAATCGGCTCGGTCGATAGGCCCTTCCAGCCTCCGCCGCGCTCGAGGTCCTCGAGGAGATGGTGGGCATAGAGCGCGAGCCCGTCGGTGGCGCGATCCACCCGTCGGGCCGATTCTGGGTCAGCGGGGAGCCCCCGTGCCGCGAGCACGGACATGATGGTTTGCTCGTCGAGACGGCCAACGACGAGCCGATCGGCTGCGGCGAGCCATCGATCTACTGGAGGGGTCCCCTCCATCCCCGCCCTAGTCGAGACGACCACGAACACCCCCCCCGGCAACGGTGTCGTGAACGGCGGCAGCGGGATCGCGCTCGCCTCGTCGAGCGCGTCCAGGAGCACGACCACTGGGCCGTCGGGCCGGGATTCGGCCAATGCCAAACGCAGCACCTTGGCCGCGTCTTCCAGTGGGATGTCAACCTCTCCTTTACCGAGCTGCTGACAGAGACTTCTCCACCCCTTCTCCGTATCGCGCATTTTTGCCTCGATCCCGAAGAAGTGCATAGCCACGTGAAAGTCGGGTCGGGTCTCGAGGCGGCGTGCCCACGACGACAGCAGTGCTGTCTTGCCGGCACCTGCTTCACCCGTGACGACCAACAGGCCCGACGTGCGCGACCGCAGGAAGTCGTCGAGCGCGTCGATCTCGCGCTGGCGTCCCTTGAAGTGCGCGCCGTGCTTCTCCATCACGTCTTGGGTAACCCTTAGCTGCGGGTTCAGACGTCCCGCTGCCCGCAGCAAGGACCGCCTCAGTCGCCGGGCCCCGTCCTCACCCAGCACGACGGCCTCGGCTTCACTGACCGTCGAGACCGGCGCAACGAACAAGGCTTGCGCAGTGCTCGATGGCCGGTTCGGTATCAGGCAGCGTGTCGAAGACGGTAGCTGCCATCCCGGCGCGATGTCCGCGTCGCTCTCACGCCAGCCTTCGTCCCGAACCTGCCAGCCTTCATCCCGAACCTGCTGGTCGGCCAACCAGGACCAGTCCGCTTGCGTGGGCACGAGCAGGAGCGCCACCTCGGGGCGAGCTGGATCTTCGAGCACCGCAACTACTTTCTCGGCGATGCCCGCCGCGCTGAGCACGTCTCGCGCGGACGCAACCTCTCCAGTTGCGTAGACACCCCTGAGCGCCGTCGCAAAGCTCGAGTCGTCCGCCGCGGCCACGGCGAACCGAAGTTGCAGAATCGCCAACAGGCCTGTCGACATGCCGGAGAGATGGACCTGCCTATCACCAACTCCTACCGTATGAGGCTCACCGCTCGTGTATCGGAAGTGACGGTCGTCGACACCGCCGGGCAGGAAGCTCGGGAGTCGTAGGCCAGACAAGGCTTCTTGGATGACCGGGGGGTGTCCACCGAATCCCCCCTGGGGAACGAACTCGACCCGCAGCGGCTCGATGCGGCAATGGGTCCCCCCCTGCTGGATGAAGACGTAACGCGCCTCGATCTCGACGCCCATGACGATCGTGCCTCCCGGCGGCCTGCCCAATCAGGTTGACGCCGTCACGCCTGCCCGGCGTAACAGCTCGACGACGCCGTGGCGAGCGACAAGACGGCGCCGAGCTCGAAGAAGGCGACGTCGAGCGCGCGAAGCGCACGAACAAGCACGGTCGCAAGCACGCCGGCCGTCGGCTCCGGGACGAAGCTCTCGACATTGAACACGATCGTGCGGCCGTCTGCTGCCGAGAAGATCTTCACCCCCTTGAGCGCGACACCCAGATCGTGGGCAAGCGCGAGCTGGGTCTCGGGACAGGCGGCGTCGGACGGGACTTCGAACCCGGCGCGGAGCGCGAAGAAATCCGGGTCCGCGTCGTCGGCATCGAGGCAGTAGCGAACACCGTCGCGGGTGAACCAGATCGTGTTCGGGTCCTGGGAACGGTCGGCACGATAGCCCTGGTTGCGCAGCACGGACTGGAGGAGCTCGAGCTTGCTGGACATGGCGTGGATTCCTTTCCGTGGAGGTGAGTCGCCGGCAGGACCCGGACCGTGACGCGACGAGGCGTGGTTCTTGGGAGACGGCGGCCGGGACGCGAGTTTCTCGAGGCGCTCTCGACGCTGGAGACGCAAGGGACGTGCGCTGAGGACTCTCGCTGCCCTCATGTACTCAACGCCGTCGATGGCGCCGCACGGGGGCGGCTGCGAGAGACCCGCATCGGCCGAGCGTTTTCGAAACCGTTCGCTCTCCCGCTCCCATCGGAGGTGACCGGTGTCGACGCAGGGTGATCAAGGACCGCGCAAGCTGTGCGCGATCGCAGATGCCTCGTCACGCAGCCGCGTGCCTGACGACCCACCCGTTACCGAAGTCGATCAAAGGAGGGCCGTGAGATGGGTCGTCGTGCTCGTGTGCTGCAACAGGTGCTCCCGCCGTCGAGCGGTGAGCCCCATCACCCCGCGTCCTCGTCGATGCCGGAAGAGCGGGCCGAGGGCGCCGTCGCGGCGGGCGTGGTCGTGCCGCGATGGGAGGGGCTGCCGTCGTGCTTCGAGCCGGCGCGCGTTCCCGCGCGCAACCCGCACTTCATCTTCAACGGGCAGGTACTCGCCCATCTTCAGACTGCGCTGCTGATGAGCTTCGCGGTGCTCGTGATCGGTGACGCGGGCATCGGGAAGACGGCGCTGGTGGAGGGGCTGGCGCATCTCGCCGGTGCCCCGCTCGTCCGGATCCAGGGCCACGGCCACCTTCTCGCTCACGATCTTCTTGGAATTCGAATCCTGCGGAACGGAACCACGGTCTTCGAAGAGGGGCCGTTCGCGCTGGCCTACCGCAACGGATGGTGGGTGCTCATCGACGAGCTGACCGCCATCCCCCCGGGCACGCTTCAGGCGCTTCACGCAGCCCTCGACGGCGCCGCCCTGACGCTGCCCGACGGAAACGTGATCGTGCGTGGTCGCGGACTGCACGTCTTCGGCACGTCTAACACTGCGGGTGCCGCCGCCGAGAGGAGGCATCACTACGCGGGGAACTTCGCGATGAACGACGCGACCCTGGGCCGGTTCGTCGTGATCCGTCCGCCCGCCCTCTCGATTCCCGAGGTGACGACGCTGCTGCTCCGCTGGGCGTGCACCTCGACTCGACCGAGCATCGCCGGGACCGCTTCACAGCTCGCCACCTTCTACGCGCGGGCGCGTCATGCCGCCTTCGCGGAGCAGTCGGACGGCGTGCCCTGCGTAGCCTACGCGCTCACCCTGCGCGACCTCGAGGCGCTCTGGAAGGTCTACCTCCATCCGGTGACGCTGAGCCAGGGCCGAACGCGCTGGCGGACCGTCCGCGAGGCGGCCGACGCGACGATCGTCCACAGGTTCGCCGACCGCGACGCCAAGCTCGTCCTCGAGATGCTCCGCACGGACGTCGCGGAGGTCTCGCGATGAGCCTGCTCGCGGATCTCGTCGCGCTGCCGCTCGGTCCGCTCGGCGCGTTCTTGGCGGAGTGCCGCGAGTTCGACCCGCAAATCGCCACGGCGCTCTCACGTGTGCTCGTGCCCGGCGAACCGCCCGCCACCGTGATCTTCGGCCCCTTCCACCCCAGCTCAAGCGTCGGGGACCGTGTCGTCCGACTCCCGGACCCGCGACGCCTGGACGACGCCGTTCGCGAGCGAGCGACGCCGTTCGTGAAGTTCTTTCATCTGCACGAGCTCGGACATCTCGGGGTCAGCGGGCCGGGGCTGGCCGCGGCGCTGCACGGCTCTGCACCCGTCGTGCAGGAGCAGACGGCGGCCATCGCGGCGGCGATGGCTCATCACCAACGGTGGGGAGGTCGCTTCACCGGCCTGGCGGTTGCCGTCGAGGATGTTCGCGTCGACCGTTGGGTGCTCGACACGTTCCAGGGCGCTCGTGCATTCATGCTCGCGTGCCATCGCGTCATCGCGCAGCTCGATGGGGATCCCGTCGCGGTGCTCGCGACGGGTGGCGCGCTCGAACGGCTCTGTGGCGCCATCTTCGCGGTCGGCCGTTACGTGCTGACCAGCACGGAGCTCCCGTCGCCCACCCGAGAGCTGGTCGAGGGGCTCGGTCGATCCTTCGAGAACGCGCTCGCCGCGCGCTCGGACCTCGAGGTCGTCGAGGCGACCGCTGCGCTGCTCCTCGCGCTCGAACGCCTCGCCCAAGACTCCGACGGAGACGACGCGCGCGGTCGTGCAGGCACGGCCGCGCTAGACGTGCTCACAGAGCCCTCGCCGCAGGTCCGCGGCGGCTGCCTCCACGACGACGCGACGATCCGCAACCTGGTCAACGAGATCATCACGCAAGGACCGAGATGTGCGCCGACGGCCTCGCCGGCGCCCGCAGGCCCGCGCCCGAAGATGCACGGGGGCTCCTCGATCTCCGGAGCCTCGGCGTCGCGACGACGCTGCAAGCCGCTCGCGACGTATCGGGTGCTGACCAGAGACTTCGACGAGATCGTCTCCTTCTCGGCCGAGGACCGCCGGGCTGTCGCCCCGGCGTACCGCGAGCTCGTCGCCCTTTCGCGTGGGAGCTGCGCATCGATCATCGACGAGCTCGCCGACCTGCTGCGAGGTGAAACGACCATGGACCTCGCCGTCGGCGCCCGCAGCGGCTTCGCGATCGACCCGGCCGCGTTCCCGGCCATCGCTGCCGGGGCCGCGGTCTCCGATGTCTGGATGCGAACTGTCACCACGACCAAGGCGGCGGGCAGCGCTGCGGTGCTGGTGCTGGTGGACCTTTCAGGGTCGATGAAGACTCCAGCATCCGGCGGGAGTACCCGATGCCAGATCGCGAGTGTTGCGATCACGGCGCTGCACCTCGCGCTCGCTCCCTCGCGGATCCCTCACGCGATCGTCGGGTACACGTCGATTTCCCACGTCCCGGAGCTGACGCGATTGGCCGCCGCACGAGCACGGGCGGGCGAAGATCTGGATGCCTTCGCGAGGACGGTCACAGCGACTCGGCATTACGTCTTCAAGCCCTTCGATGACGCGGACGCATCGGCCATCGGCGCGATGGCACCCGGCGCCCTCAACCTCGATGGAGAGGCGGTTGCGTTCGGGCTCGACATGCTGCGCCAGCGTGACGAGGCGCTTCGGCTCTTGGTGGTGCTCACGGACGGCGAGCCGAGCAACATCCGAGATGGCCGCATCGAGCTCCACCACCTCCGGCAAGCCGTCGCGCGAGGGCGCGCGGAGGGCGTGCGTTGCATCGGGGTCGGCATCGCATCCGATGCGGTTCGCGAGGCCTACCCCGAGCACATCGTGGTCGACGATCTGACGACGCTGGGATCGTCCCTTCTTGGGCTGATCCGAAGGGTCGTGCTCGATTCGTAAGCGAACGCTGTCACGTGGCGCACGCGCGCGCGACGTCGAGAGTATGGACCTCCAGGAGCTCTCGCTCGGGGTGCTCGACGTTCCTGAACGACCTGCTCCCCGAGAGGACCGCATCGGTGCGCTCACGCGAAGCGTGCGCGTACACGGCCAGCGCGAGCCGATCGTCGTGGTGACGTTGACCGACGGTCGCTTTCTCGTTTTGGACGGTGCTCGGCGCGTTCGCGCGCTCCGACAAGCGGGGCGGAAGCACGCGGCAGCCGTCGTCGTCGCGGCGCCCCTGACGACGCTCTTCGAGGGGATCACCGATACCTCGCGTGAGCGATGGTCTCGGTGTGACGAGATCCGCATCGCGTCGCGTCTGTCGGCGGCGGGGCTCTCGCCGCGCCACGTCTCGGGTGCACTCGGCAAGCGCGGCGTGGAGGCCTCGCGTCTGCACACGACGCTGAGCCTCCGAGGCTCTGCCGCGTGGCATGCGTTCGAGCGCGGCAAGCTCTCGGGCGCGCACCTTCGAGTCCTTGCACGCGTACGCAATGACGACGAGCGCGAGGCCGTGATCGCCCGCTGCCTCGAGCGCGCGCTGACGGTCGACGAGCTGGACCTGGAGGTGCGGTTGCTCGGGCACCAGTCGAATGCGGCGTTGACCGGTGCGGTTCGGGCGCTGCTCGGGCTCTTCGTCGAGCCTGGCGGGCTCGCGCATCTGGAGACGAGCGTCCGCGACGGGGGCCTGTGCCTGTGGATCGGACTCGGTCCGCTCGACGGCGACGAGCAGGAGGCGCTACGCGCCTGGGCGGTCGTGGCGCACGACGCGCTACTCGCGCGGCTGAAACAAGCAGGCCTCGTCGAGGGAAAGGACGCGGGCGGCGCGGACGAGAAACAGAAGGCTCGATGAGGTCACGATCGCGCGACCTGCACGACCATTCGGACGGAAAGAGAACGACCGATGAGGTCACGACCGAGGGAACTGCACGACCCTCCGGTCAACGACACGAGCATTGAGGTGACCATGCATCTGACCATCTGGACCATCGGCTACGGCGGAAGGGCTCCCAACGAGCTCGTCGAGCTGCTCACCAAGCACGGGGTCGAGACTGTCGTCGACGTGCGGCTGCGGCCGGAGCGTGCGGCGATGGGTGTGTACGTGAAGGCGTCGAATCCCGAGCGCGGGATCCAGCGAGTCTTGTCGCCCCACGGCATCCGCTACGTGTCGCTCGTCGAGCTCGGCAACGTCTTCGTGGACCTCGGCGACGAGGCTTGGCGCGAGCCCTACCGGCAGCTTCTCGAGCACGCGGGGGATCTGCTCGTGCGGCGTCTCGAGACGCTCGACGGCCCGTGCGCGCTGCTCTGCGCCGAGCGAGACCCCGAGCGCTGTCATCGCGCCGAGCTCGGCTCGTGGCTGGCCCGTCATCGTGGTGTGACCGTCGAGCATCTCCGGTGAGGGCACGGCGTGGGCGGCTCGCGATGTTGGCGGCGACGGCAGCCACGCTCGTCGCGGCGAGCACGCCTGCAGCGGCGCACCGCACCCGCGATGACGTTTCGGTCACGTACCTGCCTGTCGGGCTTCTCGTAGCCAGCCGCAGCATCGGCGAGCCGTCTTTCACGTCATTCGGCCTCGAGCTCAGCGTCGTGCACCATCGACGGGACTGGCCGTTCGCGCTCGGTGGCGTGGTCCAAGCCGAGGCGATCGCGCTCGATCGTGGAGGCGTTCGGCTCGCTCTCGCTGGCGAGCTCTCGTGGCTCTTCGTCGGCGTCGAGCTCGGCCTGGCTCTCGTTCCCCAAACGAGGGCAGACGAGGCCCACGCAGTCGCCATGCACGCGGCGCCGTTCTTGTCCCTCGCGCTCCTCGGCGTCGCGTTCCGGTTCGATGCGCCGGTGGCAGGTCTTGGTCGGGGAGGGCTCCCCGACATCGCGGCCTCGCTCGTCTTGACGATCAAGTATCCGCTCCGGATCCAAGGACGCTTCGAGCACGTCTTTGGAGGGACGATCTAGGGCTTCCGGTGCGATCAATCGCGGGGTGCCGTGGCGGCGAGCAGTGCGAGCGCGGCCGCTGCCAGCCCGAGCCCGAGCGCTCCCGCGAGCACGACCCAGAGAAGGACGCCGGCGAGCACCGCTCCGCAGCCCGCGCGGTTAGTGGCTCGCGCCAGACCTTTGCTCGCTCCCTTCACGACGCCACGTCCCAAGAGCACCACGGGAATCGTCGCCACACCGCTGAAGAGCAGGGCGAACAGCGCGACCAGCAGCCAGACGCAGAGCCCCCCGATCAGGGCCTGGCCGAGCCACGCCCACGCGCCTGGATCGTGCGTATCGGGGGGTTCGTCCATCAGCTGTCCCGCAACGAACGGACGATCCCGAGCGACCAGTAGTGCGGCGTGCTGCAGGCGTCGCAGACGAATCCCGGCACGAACGCTCCACATGTTTCGCAGGGTCCGACCAGCATCCGCGGATCGAGGCGAGAGAGAAGCTCGCCTCGAGGGATCGCGTGGAGCGGGTCACAGCAGAACAGATATGGATCGAGCGACTGCCCGCACATGCAGCGAAAGTCGAGCGGCCATGGCCGCGGAAATCGTGGCATCCCACCGTCGGTCTGCTGCACGGCGTGCGACTCGAGCGCGAACAACAGCCTCGTCTCCTCGCGGGCGGCCGCTATGACGTCATCGGGCCCGAACGCCAAGAAGCTCCGCCAGGCAATCCCTTGCACGAACCCGGCGACGCTCGGCGTGCCTCCGTAGCGAACGTCGTAGCCGACGAGATCCTCGAGCAGCGAGTCTGCGTCCGCCTCGTCGTCGATCAGCGTGCGCAGCGCCTCGGCCGCCCGCTTGCGAGCGGTGAGATCGTGGACGCGCAACAGGGCGCCGAGCTCGGGGAGCTCGGTCTGACAGACGTGCATCCAGCACGCCCGTGCTTCGCCGACGGCATGGGAAGCGAGCGACGGACTGCGATGGAAAGCACCGACGACACCTGGAAAGCCGCTCTCCGGCAGCTGCGCCCCGAGGCGTTCCAGCGTCAACACGGCGGCGACCAGCCCAGCCGAGTACGCGGGCGATGCGACCGATGCCCACAAGCTCGCGAGCGCGACACTCTCGGGAGAAGGCGTGCCCTCGCTGCCGCCGAGAATCGACGCGCAGGCCATGAGGGCACCCATCTCCTGGGCATCGCGGCCGAAGCGCCGCGTGGCCCACGGTCGATCCCCGAAGCGTTCGTGGACCTGCGCGACGAGAGACGGGGTCATGCGCTTCCTCCCGCACCTGCGTCCCGGCGCCTACCAGCTGCAGCTGTAACAGCAGTCTTCGCCCGGCATCGCGATCGCTCCGCACGAGCATCGTGGGTTGGGTGAGGTGGGCCGCCGACGGAGCTCTGCCGCGATGCTCAAGACCGGTGTCGCGTCGACCGGCTCGGCGGGCGCCGGTGCCGGTTGCGTGGCGCTCGAATCGTCGCCCCCCGAGACGTCGAAGGGATGGTCGTCGTGATCGCCGCGGGCGCGGCGGAGGCACGCGACACGGCTCAGCGTCGCCCGCGCGTAGGCGTTCTCCGGGTCGCGACCCAGTTGCTCGGCGCAGAGTTGCGCGGACTCGTAGAGCACACCCCCGTCGGCGAGCGTCGCGGCGAGGCCGACTGCTGCGGCAGGGTTGGACGCGTCGTACCGGAGCGCTGCGCGATAGGCCTTCTCGGCTTGGGCCCGGAATCCCAGCTTGCGCAACGACGCACCGAGCACGACGAGCGCCACCGAACGGCGGCGGGGCGTATCGGCCAAGCCCAGCAGTCGACGTGCGACGTGGACGCGGGCTGGCCCGGTGGTCGTGCCTGCCGTGCGCAGGACGTCGTGGAAGTCGGCGGCAGCGGGCGATGCGTCGTGCTCGCGATCACTCTCGACGGCGACGACCGCCGCAGCGGCGGCGCGAACCGGCAGCTTCGCGCGCAGCTCGGCGACGTGGTGGGTCGCGACCTGCCGGGTGACGCGATCGTCGTCGCAGGCGACGGCGGCCGCCTGCTCCCAGCAGGCCATCGCGGTCCCGATCCCGCCGAGGCTCTCGTGGCATCTCGCGAGCCGACCCCACGCGAGCGCGTCCGTGCGATCGGCCTGCAAGATGGCTCGATTGACGTCGACGGCCTCGTCGGTCCACACACCGCGCCGCGCGAGATCCAGGGCGGTCTTCCGAAGCTGGCTGACGTTCATCGTCGACCTCCATGGCGCTAGACGCGCGCGAAGACGAATCTCTGACAGTTCACCTCGACCCGACGCGTGCGCAGGTGGCGAAGCGCTGCGCACTCGGCGCGGCGAGCCTCGTGGACCCGCATCGACGATGAGCGGGCAGCAGCCGCCCGCACGAGACTCTCCGGCTCGCTCCGACGCGACTCCGCGCGCCTGACTGGCGCCCGGCTCACGCTCTGACGTTGTAACGTCCCCGTCCGCGTGGACGCGGGGCACGGCGCAGGCTCTCTCGATGCGGATGCCGTGCTCGCGGCGATTGGCGCCGGTCCGGTCGCGCCCGAGGTTGCCCGCGCGCTGCACGCCTTCGTCGAGGGACTCGCGCGGGTGCCGCTCCGTGCGCGCGACGGCGTGGCGTATCGCGTTCCCGAGGGCGCACGTGACGATGTCGTGCAGGCGGTGTTGCTCAAGGTGCTCGAACGGAGCCCGCTGCCGGTGGTCGGCCAAGGGGCCGCCGCGTGTCGCGCATATCTGGGCACGATGTTGGTGCACGAATGGCTCGGGCAACACCGCCGTTCGAGCCGATCCGACGGCAGCGACGTGCTCGAGCGTGTGTTGGCCGACGGACGGCTGGATGCCGCCACACCGGTCGTCGAGACCTCCGTCGCGCGGGCGATGCTCGAGCGGCTGGTGGCGGCGGCTCGTGAGGCGCGGATGGCCCGTTATCGCGCGGAGCTCGATCGCGTCTGGAGCCAGATCGTGGCGCTCTGTTTCGAGGGAGCGTCGATGGGCGATCTGCTCGCTCGGGATGAGGGAGTGACGGGCGATACGAGCCTCGCGGAGCGCAAGCGGGCCGTGGACCGCGTGCTGAAGTCCCATCAGCGTGTCCGGGAAGAGGTTCTCGCTGCCGTCGAGACCCTCTACCAACGGGGACAGCTGTCGTGGGTCGACGCAGGTCGCGCGCGCGCCGCATGTCGGCTGTTGCTCAGGTGTCAGAGACGAGGGCCGCGCGGCATCTCAGGAGACGAACCATGAGCGACGACGAAGAGCTCGGGGCTTGGCTGGGCCTCGCGTCCGACGAGCGGCTCGTCTGCGCCGCGTCGAGCGAGCGTCCGCCGTCGTCCGTTGCGGAAGGACGCTCGATGGGCTTCGAGCAGGCTTCCATCGAGGCGCTGGTGGAAGCCGTACGTGTGCAGCCGCATCTCTCGCCGGCGGCCGGTGGGGACGCGCAGGTCCGGGCACGATTCTGGGACCTCGACCCCGGTGTGGTGGTCGTCGAGGCTGCGCACGCGGCGCGCGCACGAGGTGCCGCGGCGGCCCTCGGCGACGGAGCGTGGGTGCTCGACGGCCGAGCGCGCGACGCATGGCTCGTCACCGAGGACGCGCAGGGAACCGTCGTTCTGCAGGTGGGCACGTCCGGCGTTCGCTGGATGCGTGTCGTGCGGAACGCGACCGACGACGAGGTGAGCGAGCCGGGCGCGTCGGCGCAGTCGGCCAGTTTGGATGCGTGGTTGGGCGACGAGTCGGCACAGCCTTGGCTGGTCGAAGAGGCCGCGCGTCTCCTGGCGTCGGGCGACACGCTCGCGCCGTTCGTGGCTGCGGGCCTCGTCGCACGGCTGTGGTCTCCGCCGCCGGGAGAGGCGCGACGAGCAGCCCTCGTGCGACGACTGGCCGGCAGCGATGGCCCTGCGGCGCGGGTGCGGCGTTGGGCGAGAGGGATTGCGCGCGTGGCCTTGCGATCCATCGAGAGCGACGCGCTCGGGGAGGCAGCGGATTGCGCACGCGCGCTCGCCGCGTTGTCGGTGCCCTCGTCGGAGAGCAACATCGAAGGCGAACGCGCGCTGCTCGCGGGCGTCACCCGGCGACGTGACGATCTCGAGAGTGTCGCCTTCGTGCTGCGCGCCGCTGGATGGGGTGAAGCCATCGACCGCGCGCTCGCCGCCCTCGACGACACCGCGGCGACCCAGCTCAGCACGATGATGGCGATCGGCCTCGTCGAGGCCGACGAACGGTTGGCGGCGGTTGCGTGGCAAGAACCGCTCGCCTGGTGGGGCGCGATTGCGAACCCCTGATCGGAGAGTCGGTCCCGGCCCTCGGGCGGCGAGCGGCGAGTGGCTCGGCGTGTTGCCGAGAGCGATCGGCAACGCCGAGAGCAGCTCGATGCTCGGTCTGTTGAGCCACGGCGCGCCCTCCACGTCGGAGCGTTGGGAGATCGAGCGGGCCCTGACGTTTCCGTGGTCCTGGCCCGGTCGCGACGTCCTCGCGAACGTACCGGAGCTCGCGGCGATCGAGTCGCCTGCGGCGCCTGCACCCGGCGAGACGTGCCTCGTGTCCGTGACGCCCGACGAGCGCGTGGCGCTCTGGGCAGTCACGCCGAACGCGGCTGCACACGCACGACCGCTCGTCGATCGTGCGTCTCGCGACGCGCTCGCCGCCATGCGCATCGCGACGACGCACCTCCCACTCGTCGCGACCGCCCGACCCCTCCGCACGGCCACACGGTGGTCGGTGCAGCTCTTGGCGAAGGTGGGCGTCGGCATCGATCGCGTCCTCGATGGCGGGTCGTTCGGGCTCGGCTTCGTGCTCGCCGCCGCGTCGATGTTGCTCGACGTCGCCGTGCCCGTGGACGTCTGCGCGCTCGCGGCGATCGACGACGACGCCCGCCTCGTGCCGGTCGGCGGGCTGGCCGAGAAGCTATGGATGCTGGCGGCGTGGGCACCGGCCGTGCGTCGAGTCCTCGTGGCGTCGCCTCAAGCGCAACGAGCCGTCGAGATCGCGAAGAGCGCCCAGCTCGAGCTCTCGATCGTGCCCGTCGAGAACGTGCTCGATGCCCTGACGGTGGTGTTTCCGGAAGCGCGGACGGAGCCCGATCTGCCGTCGGCCGATCCCACTCGCGTTCGCGCCACGCTCGACGACGTCTACCGCGTTGCGATCGAAGGCACGCCGGCCGTCATCGACTGGTCGGCGATCGCACGTGCGGCCGCGCGGCTCGGCGAGCACGACGCGGTGTGTCGAGAGCCGCATGCGCGCGAGGAGGCGCGGATTGCGGAGTCGATCGCGTGGCGCCACGCAGGCCGAGCGCACGTCGTCGTGTGGCCGTCCGACGACTTCCTCCACCGCTACCCGCGCCCCGTTCGCCTGCGCGTTCTCGCTCACGTCGTTCAATCGGTCGCCGACGCGCCGCGCGCCGACGTGTCGCGGTGGGTGGATGAAGCCCGTGCCCACCTGGCGCCGCCGAACGAGGAGCACACGGAGGATCTCGAGCTGCTCGGTGCGATCGGTCGCGCGCTCGCATCGGCTGGACACGACGACGACGCGCTCTCGGTGCTGAATCGCGCCGTCGAAGGATGGTTCGCGTCGTGGCGTTCCGACGGTGCGACGCACGCGCTCTGCGAGCTGCTTCGGCTGCACGGTGCACGACCCGACCCACGCGCGGTCGGAACGACGATCGAGCGCTCGGTGCCGCCGGTCCTGGCGGATCCACGAACGAGCGACGTGGCGCGTGGCTTCGTGCATCTCGCCGCAGGTCGCGCGCTCACGTCGATCGGCGCGCACGACGACGCGTTGTCCATGCTCGATGCGCCGCTCGATTGGCCTCAGTACCCGAGGCACCTTCAGCTCTCGAGACTCCGTTGGCGCGCGAACGCGCTGACGCGTGCCGGTCGTCACGAGGACGGCCATCGTGCACGACGCGAGCTCGCGCTGAAGGGAACGGGGACCGCCTATCCTGCGCTCTCCGCGCTGGATCTCGCGCTCGCGACGCGCGACGACCCGCGACCCGCGCTGGCTTCGCTCGAATCGGTTGCCGGCGACGAGCTGTCGCGCTGGCACGTGCCCGGCTTGGAGGCCGCCGAGCTCGGCCGTCGAGTCGCGCTCGGTTGGAGGTACTGACGATGACCCTCGGTGCCGCGCACCACGTTGACCTCGTGTTGGACGGTCTCCTATCTTCGGCGGAGCGCCGTCGACCCGGCAGCGCGCGGGGAGGGGGAAGCGTCTGCCACGATGATCGCGCAGCCGACAACCGGCGACGTGGTCGCGGGCCGCTACCGCGTCATCCGACCGCTCGGGACCGGGGGCATGGGAACCGTGCTCGAGGTGGAGAACGAGCGTTTCGGGGGTCGCTTCGCGCTCAAGACGTTGCGTGCCGACCGCGCGAGCGATCCCGAGGCGATCGAGCGTTTCCGCCGAGAAGCGCGTGCGGCAGGCTCGATTGGCCATCCACACATCGTGGGAGTTTGTGACGTGGGCGAGCTCGCCGACGGCACGCCGTTTCTGGTGCTCGAGCTCCTGCGTGGTCGCAGCCTTGCGCGCGAGCTCGTCCGGCTCGGCAAGTTGCCCGGAGCGCGTGCGGCGGAGATCGCGCGACAGCTCTGCGAGGCGCTCGGCGCCGCTCACGCGCTCGGGATCGTCCATCGCGACCTCAAGCCCGACAACGTCTTTCTCTTGGCGCGCCGTGGGGGCGACTTCGTGAAGCTCCTCGACTTCGGCGTGTCGAAGATCCTCCACGCCGATCCGGGCGACGGAGCTGCGGGCCTCACGGAGACCGGCACTGCGCTCGGCACACCCGCCTATATGTCTCCGGAGCAGATCACCGCTTCGCGCGCGGTGGATCCGCGCTCCGACCTCTTCTCGCTCGGAGTTCTCCTCTACCAGTGCCTGACGGGCAGGTTGCCCTTCGAGGGCACCAACCTCGGCGCGCTCGCAGTCTCGATGATGACGACGACACCGCCTCACCCGTCCGTCGTCGAGCCGTCGGTCCCGGTCGAGCTCGGCGACTGCGTGATGCGCGCTCTCTCTCGTGCGCCCGAGGATCGATTCTCGACGGCGGACGCCTTCGAGCGCGAGCTCTCTGCAATCGCTCCGCGCGGCGGTGCCATCGCCGAGGCGGCGGCGGGGGATTGGGATGAGGCGGACGCCGAAGCATCGAGCGACGTGGCGGACACGATGGAGGTCGGAACGACGGTCGCCCATTCCACGCCGTCTGCGCGAGCCCTCGTCGGCCCCACGACCGTGCACGACCCGAACGCGGACCCGCGGGCGCGACCCATCGGCCCGGCTCCGCGACACGGCGCGATCGTCGGCATCCTCGGCGTCATGGCGCTCGCCAGCGTCGCGCTTCTCGTCGGCGGCGCCCTCTCGGCGCGACCGACCGAGCCTCCGACGATGGCACCAACGCCACGGCGACCGGGCGCTGCGCGCGACGTTCACGCTGCTCGGACGCGCGATCCGATCGACGTCGAGCCCGTGTCCTCGACGGCCGCGATCACGCCCGCCACCACCACCGCGGCCATCGTCGTCGCGCCGGCGCCCTCACCTCCCGGAGTCGGCGCCGCCCGCGGACGCGCGCTTCGTCCTCCGTCACGTCCCGCCGCGGCCCTCACCGTCAGCGAGCCGCGCACCCGCACGCGAACGGACGCCGTCGCGTTGGCCGCGCAACCTCCACGCACGTCGCGCGTCGTGCACGTCGCGACGGAGTGGGACGAGCCCATCGATGTCTCCTTCGATTGCGGCGGCTCCGAACCGACCCTCACAGTCAGCCTTCCACCTTTCGGTACGCGCAACGTGTCGGTGCCCAATGGCGACTGCCGCGTTCGTTGCTCCAGCCAGAGCGGCCTGCCCCGTTGCCCACTTCGCCTGCGCTCGGACAGCGCTCGCCTGACCGTTCGCCGCTGAGGCTCGACCATGTTCCGCGTGGCCGTCAGAACCCCAGTCGTCGTCGCATGCCTCTTCCTGGGGCAGGCACACCTGGACATCGCACGTGCCCAAGACACGCCGGCGCTCTGCCCAGACGGTGAGGCGCCCGCCGACCCGAGCGCTCCCAGTGCGCTCGAGGCCGCCGAGCAAGCGCTCTGCTGGTACGAGCGAGAGCGCAGGCAAGAGCCCGCTTGCGGGGAGCGAGAGGGATCCGTCTGTATGGGACACGTCGACGCCTGGTGCGATCGCGCCGCGCTCGACGCCGACCCCCAGGTACCGAACGCCTGTTTTCTCGCCCGCGTGCGCGCAGGGCGACACGACGACGCCGAGCGCGTGCTCGCGCTGATCGATCGCGCGTGGCCCGAGGTGGAGAGCTGTCGACCTGCCTATCGCGATGGTCTCGTGCTTGGAGTCGAAGCCACGCGCGACCGCGTCACCGTGCTCGTCGGAAGCGCCGAGGCCGGATCGACGCCGCTCGAGACGCACATTCGTCACCCGTGGTGGCGACAACGCGTGGAGATCCTCCCGCAGGCTCGGGACGGGATCCCCGGCCAACGCGAACGGGTCGATTTGCTGCGGCAATTCGACCCGATCCGGTGCTCGTTGCGTCGTCTCGTGGTCACACCGCTCGTTCGCGATCCGCCCGCTCGGCGCGAGCCGCGCGCGCGGCCGACCCGACCGCGAACACGATCGCGGAGCCAATCGCCGGGGTGGCTCGTGCTCGGCGCTGCGGGGCTCGCGGTGGGCGCAGGAGGCGGAACGTTGCTGATCGCGAGCGAGGTCGAGGCGGCGGAGCTCCGCGCTCCCGTCGTCGGGACACCGTGGACGGCCTCGCAGGACGCGCGCCTCGATCGCATCGATGCGTTTCGCTTGGCAGGTGGCCTGTTGATCGCGGTCGCAGCTGCCGCCGTCACTGGTGGCGCCATCGGATGGTGGCTCGATCTCGAAGAATCGTCGGAGGGTCCATGAGAGGGGCGTATCTGGGTGGTGATCGAGGGAGGCAGCTCGTCCGATGGGCCCTCGGCGTCGTCGTACAGGTGGGCTTGCTCGCCTGCTCCGACACGGTGGAAGACGGCGTGTACGCATGCCAGGCGCCGGGCAGAGACACGGACTGCCCTGCGGGCTGGTACTGCCGTCCGGACGAGACACATCCCATGGAGCTCCGCTGCCACCAGAGCGCCGGACCGCCGCCGCCGAGCGCGGTCGGCGACGTTTGCGGTCAGGACTCCGAGTGTGCAGTCGGGCACTGCTCCAACGGGCAATGTGCACCCGAGGGCTTCGCATGGATCCCTCCAGGAACGTTCTTCATGGGGTCACCCGTGTACGAGCCGTTGCGCTACGTGGACGAGGAGCTTCACCGCGTCACGATCACGCGCCCGTTCCTCATCGGCACGACCGAGGTCACGCAGGCCGAGTGGGAAGCGGTCTTCCCCGGGAGCGCTCCTTCCTACTTCTCGTCGTGCGGGGACGATTGCCCGGTCGAGCGCGTCAACCTGCTCGAGGCGATGGAGTACGCTAATGCGCGCTCGGAGGCCGAGGGGCTCGAGGCCTGTTACACATTGGACGGGTGCCAGAATGAGAGTGAGATCGGATCCGGCTGCCCCTCCACGACGGCGAACCAGGGTAGGAGCTGCTCGGAGACAGACTTCGCGACAGGATTGTACCAGTGCACGGCTGTCACCTTCGTAGGTCTCGACTGCGAGGGGTACCGCCTGCCCACCGAAGCCGAATGGGAGTACGCCGCACGCGCAGGCTCCACGAGCGCCTACCCGCAAGTCGTGGTCCCTGAGCGAGAAGCCTGTGACGACGCCCTGAACGATGTCGGTTGGCACGAGTGCAACAGCGACAATCGGACACACCCCGTAGGACGCCTGAGGCCCAATCTCTGGGGCCTCTACGACACCGTGGGAAACGTCTTCGAGCCGGTCTGGGACGAGTACGTCCCCTACGGCTCGTTGACGTTCTCCCACACCGACCCGATCGGAATCCGGGAGGACACCGGCCCGATGAACGTCGTGCTTCGAGGCGGCGCCTTCGACAGTCACCGCAGGGACTGCCGGAACGCCTTTCGGGGTCACGGCGGCTCACAGGGCCGTTCGAGCGTGACGGGGTTTCGCCTCGCGAGGACCGTGGCTGCACAAGGGGGCACGTGATGACGCGCAGAGGCAGGTTTCATCTCGTCGGAGCCGTTGCGGCTCTCCTCGTCGTCTCCTGTGGAGGGGAAGATGGCAGCACTGCGGCGCCCACGTGTGATGCGCCGCTCGCCGTCGACCAGGACAGCCAGAGCGTGAAGGTCGACACGCGCGGCGCCGATGAAAACGCGCTCCAACTCCGGGAGTGTTGGGGAGCCGACGCCGCGCTCAGCGGAGCGCGCCAAGCGGTGCTTGCGTACACCGCTCCAGGTGTCGGGCAGACCCGCACGAGGATCGACGTCGAAGCCGTCACTGGCATGGACGCCGTGCTCGCGATCCGGCGGGGCGGCTGCTCCGCGCCTACCGAGGCACGCTGTTACGACCTTGGCCAGACCGGCTCGATCACCATCCCGACGATGGGCGGCGAGACGCTGCACGTGCTCGTCACCGGCCGCGCGACGGACACACCGGGCACCGTCGACTCCGGTGAGGTTCGCGTCACGTTCTTGCCGGAGCCCGCCTCGGCGCCTCGGCTCGACTCGGCCTACGTCGAGGTCTTCCAGGGCCGGATGTTCGCCGAGCTCACCGGGCAAGACGCGGACGGCGACGTCATGGGAGCCCTGTTCCGATGGATGGATGCCTCGGGCGATGTCATCGCCCTCGACGCGCTCACCGCGGACGAACGCGACCTCGTGACCTTCGACGCGGACGAACGCGGCAGCACCTCGTTCGAGACGACGGCCACGGCTCTCGATTACACCGCGCTGGAGACTGCCGACGTGCGCGCCGCGGAGATCGTGCTGCTCGACGAGCTCGGCAACGAGAGCGCGCCCGAGAGGGTCGAGGTCGTGCGACCCATGGAGGTCCACTACCAGGATTCGTGCGACTCGCCGGGTGAGGTCCCGCCCTTCCGGCGATGTGCCCGACAGCTCGTCTGTCGCGAGGGCACCTGCCAGGCACCCACGGAGATCGAAGCTGCCTGCGCGGCCGCGACACCCGTGGAGATCCCCACACCCACGACGGAGACGACCGCCGTGCGCGACGAAGGCGAGCTCGTCCCGGGTGCGGGCGTCATCCACGGGCTCGGCGCGTGCGAGCGTGCGCCGGGGCTCGAGCGCATGTACCGCGTGGTCGTTCCCGAAGGCCGATTCGACCTGATCGCGCGCACCGACGTGAACGGCCGCGGCGAAGGTTACATGGAAGACGATCTCATTTACTTCAGGCGAGACTGCCTCGACCCTGGCAGTCAGCCGGCCGAAGGAGGGTGCATCGACAGCGGTCCTCGCTCCCGTCTCGAGCTGCTCGACGCCGAACCCGGCACGTACACCGTCTTCGTCGAGGACTTCGACGGAGTCGATGCCGGCGACGTCTATCCGTACGTCCTCGAGCTCGCCCTCCGCCCCGTGCTCGCGAGCGGTGCCGCCTGCGACCCGGAGGGCCTGCGGAATCGTTGCGCCGGCGGGCCCTGCTCGGCAGGGGAGACCTGTCCCTGACTGATCAGCACGGAGGCACAAGAAACCGTTGGTGCTGAGGTTGTCGAAATACGCAATCGCGCCCCTCGACTTTGCTCGGGGCGAACGGATGGCCCGTCGCGCTCAGCGTCCGACGCGACTCACGCTCTCGGGACGCTCCGTGGTCGAGCGTCGCGCGAGCACCGACGGCGCCAGCCACTCGAGCCACGAGATCGACTCCGGCAACACCTCGAGCTCGACCCCGGCGGGCCCTGTGCTCACCCCCCCGCGCCCCGCTGAGAGGGGCACTTGCACGCGGCGCACGAGCCCCTCGACCGGCCCCAATCGGCGCGTGGCGTCCACCTCGTAATCGGCGGCGTGCGCGAGCACGTTGCGGAGCTCGCCTGCCAAGAAGACGTCCTCTTCCAGCCCGCGCGGCACACCCAGAGAGAGCTGGATGAAGTCCGCGAGCTCCGGCGGCGGAACACGCCACACGGGGCGCAACCAACCGCCCATCACCGCGAGCGACGGTGCACGTCCGCTCTCGAGATACGCCCGGAGCGCAGGTCGTCCGTGCTTACGCCGCGTCCCCGCCACGTCGTCGCGCGTCTCGTCGCCGAGCATCCCCAGCCACGCCGCGCGAATCTCGGAGCGAGACGTCTGATCCGCCAAACGTCGTCGCAGCACCGTCTCGAGCTCCGTCACCACGTCGAGCGCCGCGTGCCGCCGTTTCGCGCGCGCATCCGACGGGCTCGTCTCGGCGTCCGCCTCCACCGCCAACCTCACCGCCCGCACCAGTCGCTCCCGTGTCCCCGCGTCATCGACGTGCGCAGCATCGATGCGCGCCTCGGCAAACGTCGTACGCCTCGGCGGAGACACATCCGTCGGGTCTACGTCCTCGAGAACGGCGTCCTCTGCCCGGACGGTCGCGGCTCCATCGATCGAGCAGACGAGCACGTCGTCCTCGTGAGCCGCCCCGCACCGCCCGCACGTCCGCATCTGCGCCGCCGAGGATATCGCGACGCAGAGCGCTGAACGGCGAGATCATGGGTCACCTCGACCTGCTCGAATCCCATGCGGCATGTGGCTCCAGGTGGTCAGTCGAGGATCCCTGGCGGCAGCCGCGCTTGCGGGCCGAGCTAGCCATTGAAGACGTGGCCGAGTGCGCGGAGTGCCTCGAGGACGAACGCCGCGACCCGCAGAGGCTCGTCGCTCAGATGACCGAGCGCGAGGAGCGCGGCAATCAGGAGAACCAGCGCAACGCCAGAGCCCAGGAGAATCTCCGCGGGAGTCCGACCACCTTCCAGGAGAAGCCATCTCACCTGCTCCCTCGCGGTACCCTTCCAGGGCCGGTCATTCTCGCTCAACCTCGTGGGAACAATTGCACGCACGACCGCACGGAGCAGTTCCACGGCGATCATGATTGCACCCAGCAAGAGGATTCCTTCCATCGTCCAGAAGACGACGGCGGCGCCCGTGCACAGATCGTCGTGTCCCGCCGTCCACAGGTGCCTCACGCTCGCCAGCCGATCCAATCCGGTGGCCGTCACTGCCGCACACACCATGTACGCGCCCGCCACCGGAAAGCCAAAGGGCCACATCGGAAGTAGCCAAGTGACGGCGCCAACGACGGCACAACAAACGAAGTAGGAGACCACGTGCCAAGGAGCCCGCCAGCGTGCCTGGGTGAGATCCGCCATGCGGGAAGCCTGGCCTCCCTCGGTGCTTCCGCTGGGGTGCGCGCTCATCGTTCCCCAGGAGGTGCCACCGTTGGGCACCGCATCAGCGACCTCGCCTGCGCGAAGCTCCCACGGGCAGGACCCGGAAGCTGCCGGGCCACTCGCCGTAGTCGGTGGACTGAATGCCGTGGCGCAGCGACGCCCGGTAGGAGGACTGGCCTGGAGCAACTTCTATCGTGACGGCTCCGCCCCCATCGAGCGTGATCACGCCGGCATGCACCGCAGCAGTACAGACTGACGAGTCGTCCGAGTAAAGGTCTGTGCCGTAGACCACGCCATCGACCCCGCTGGCGCCGCACTCGTACTGAAATCGCCGTCCGATCTCGCCCCGATGAGACGCAGCGTCCGCGCTCCAATCAACGTCCACGGTCGTGGCAGTGTCTTCGGCGGAACTGGGAGGCGACCCTACCTCGTCTCCGCGGTCGCCCGAGCTCCCGATGCTGCCCCAGTCTCCGTGGTCGGACGTTGCCTCCTCGCAGGCAGGCGGAATCGACACCCCCTGCGCGCTGTACAAGGGAAGCAGCTGGCGCACAAGGTCCATGCCTTCACTGCAACCTCGAGTGAGGCTCTCCCGCTGCCGCCCTCGCATCATCCGAACGCCCGCGCCAAATAGTCGCCGCGCCTGTGCGCATTGCTCTCGAAGCGATCGAGCCTGTGCGGCCCCAGTGCTCCGCTCCGCAACCGCATCGTTGAGGCCACACACACAGCGCAGGTACGCATCGCAGCCGGAATCCCCCGCGGAGGCGCCTCCGCCAACGATACCCGCGTTCCCCTGAAGACCGCAGAGTGCAGGGCTGCCTGCCGCCAAGCCCGCTTCGCGCTCCGTGATCGGTGAATAGTCTCCGGACACGCTGGCGCAAGAGGTTCCATCGAGCTGGACGTCAACCCGCATGTCCCCGCTCAACAGAAGTGTACCGCTGCAACGCGACGGCCCGGCCGACTGAGTGAATTCGCCACCGGTCACCAAAATTCGCTTGCTCTGAGTGATTGTGTGGGTCGTCGTTTCGCGACCCGTACGAGGGTCGCGTGAGATCCCGTGGCGCCGGGACTCCACGTCCTCAACGGACGCACCACGAATGGCAAGCGCGCCTTGCGTGCATCCGCCATCGACGAACGCCAGCCTGTCCCGCCGTACGACCAGCACCAACCGGGGAAATGCCCCACGGCGAAAGAACTTCGTCTGGCCAGCGCGACTGTAGACCGTCTCCTCACCTGGGAAGTCGGCCACTGGAATGTCCCAGATTGCAGCTTGCTGAGCCACGGAGGCGTGGACGGGAGCCTCGACGACTACGTGGCCGTTGGTGTGATCCCCTTCGGCCTCCGAGTGAGCGGATGGGCCTGTGGCGCCGCGGACCGGCGCTCCGGGCATTGCCTGCGAAGGCGGCGTCGCAGGCTGTGGTGTGGCGGGTAACGGGCGGCTGACTCCTGGGGTGGTCAGTGGTGCAGAGTTGCACGCAGTGGCCAATAGCAGAACGCCGAAGCTGACCCGAAACAAGACTCGTGCTTCCCCGGTCAATTCGATTCGAAGGAGTGGGTGTAGTCGACCACGCCACCTCCAAGGCCCAGTGCATCGATATGGATGACGCAGGGATTCTCGGGACGTGACCTCATCAGCAGCGTGATCCATCCTTCTCGCCTTTCGCCGCGCGGCAATGAGAGGTCCGTGTGGCCACCGAAGATCGTATAGACACCCCGATCGAGAGCGGGAGTCCGATGGCTTGGGTGATTCGGGTTCCCCTCTCCTGTCGCCGGCTCTCGATCTGGCCCGCATTCCGCGGAAACCCAGCCTTCCGTGGACACCTGATTCCGGAGGCGGCTTGGCAGGTACAGATCGACGACACCGTCGGCGGTGTTCGTCACCGCAATGCGCAATTCGACTACTTCGGCCGAGTCGCCGTCGCCGGCGGTCCAGCGCGAGCGCCGGATGTCCTTCAGCGTCAGCGTTCCGAATGGGAAGGTAAGCGGCTGGTTGAGATCGCCGCGACGGTGGCTGCGGGTGGCGCGGAGGGAGCCGTGCAACAACACCCACGGAGCTCCCGTCGCCCGGGTAGGCGTAAGCGTGTATGGGTTCTCCACGCCAAAGAGGCAGATTCCGTTTGCCTCGACCGAGAACTGATTGCTGGTCGAGTCGCGATGAATCTGGAGTGTTCCTCCCGAGGCGCTCAACAGGATGTCGTCGGGTTTGGCGTAGACCACGCCGTATCGGTGCTCGTGCCAGTCGTTGCTGTGATTGCTGTGGTTGCAGCGGACGTGATCGGGCCCGACGGTGATTCGCGAGTAGCGCGTGCGGTCCGCGGCGAGCCCATCCTGGGCGACCGTGGAATAGGTACCGAAGAACGACGGGATCGCCGCACGATTCACCACCGATTCCACGAGGGGAGGACTCACCAGGGATTCGACGAGTGGAGCACCGTCCGCGTTGCCACGAATGGCGAACAGACCACCGGTTACGCCGAGGAGGCAGCTACCGACGGCCACTACGAGGCAGCATCCCCCGATGGCCAGATATCTCGGTCGTAGAGAAGCGCCATCGCCTGGCGGAAGTCCTCCGGCGGCTAGACCGGTCGCGGAACCCGGTGCGGCAGTGGCCTTCACGTGTGTGCTGAATGTCGCGCGTTGCGGAGTCTGACAGTTCCCACTCGCGGTCGACCGATGGCGGCCCGCCGAAGGCGAGGGCGCAGGGCAGTCGGTGGCCACAAACTGGTCTCCATCAGGGAGAGCGTATCTGTGCGCGACGCCCGGCCCGCCGGGTCCGAGATTGCCGCGGCGCCTTTCGTTCGTGATAGCGGGCATTACCGTGCTCCTCGTCGCAGGAACGGCCAACTCCCATGGCTCTGACAGCTACGACAGGAAGGCCGTGCTCACGGGGTACGGCCGCGCTCGTGGTGCGCTTCGATCTCCTCGAGCGTCAGCGCACGATCGTAATAGGCGAGCTCGTCCATCACGCCTTCCCAGAAGGCACGAGCGACCGCGCCGGTTTCGCAGCCGGAGCAGAAGCCGCCTGTCGCACAGCGGTCGCAGAGCCCGGCTCCCACGGCCAGCGGCTTGTCGCTCGTCACGAATCCACCTGC
>JADZFZ010001186.1 GCA_020854145.1 Deltaproteobacteria bacterium
GCCGCGGATCGGGTCTCCGCCAGCATGACCGCGGTCGCGGCGAAGCGATCATCGGGATCGTCGAGCGACCCGCGCAGCGCATCGCCCGCCAGCGGGCGACGGCGAAGTCGCAACACGCCCGAGCGTCTAGCGAAGGGCGTGAATCTGGTGGAGCACGTGCTGCCCGTGGTGCCGCTGCGCGCTGCGCTCGCGCCTCGCGTACGACGGCGAGCTGCTCGGCCGCGTCGGCCGACTGTTCTCCGACTCGCTGCTCGGCTTCTACCGGCGCCGCATGGCCCACGAGGGCTGCGCACGCGGGCAGAGCGGCGTGATGAATGTCGTGCAACGAGCCGCGGGCGACATGAGGTTGGCGCCGCACTTCCACGCGCTTTCGCTCGACGGCGTCTACGTGCAGGACGCCGACGCAGAGCTCGTGTTTCACGCGCTGCCGCGACTGCGCACCGCCCCTCGGCAAGCTCGGGGCAATCGGCCGCTCACCCTGAGCCTGTAGAAGGGCTCGAGCGTCGTGGCCTGCTCGAGCGCGATGACGATGCGCAGCTCGTGCTCTGCGGTGACGAGTCGCTCGCCGACTCCCAGCCCGCGCTCGCCAGCCTCGCGCGCACGGCGGTCGGCGCCACACCGCCGTCGGGACCCGAGGTGCGACGCCGCTTCGCCCACGTCTCGCTGCCGGGCCGGCCGAGCTTCACGGTCGCGGGCTCGCTCTGCCTCGCAGAGCACGACTACACCCTGCACGCCGCCACGCGCCCCGGGGCGCACGACGAGGCTGCGCGCGAACGCCTCGTGCGCTACGTGCTGCGTCCACCGCTCGCGACCGAGCGCCTGAAGCTGTTGCCCGCCCCTCGACGAAGCTCGGGGCAATCGGCCGCTCACCCTGAGCCTGTCGAAGGGCTCGAGCTGAAGAAGCCGTCGGCGATGGGACCGTGGCCACCCCTCGGCAGGCTCGGGGGCAATCGGCCGCTCGCCCTGAGCTTGTCGAAGGGCGCCGCGCCGTCACACCGTCGTGTACTCGGGAGTCCTGTCGTCGCACGCCAAGTGGCGCTCGCGGATCGTGCCCGCACCGCCCGCCGCCGAGCCCTCGCCGGTCCAGTTGTCACCGCACGCCAACGACTGCGCGGCGCCCGATGCCGACGCGCCCTCGCGCAAGACGGGGCCGCGCTGCGGCCGCCGTTCGCGCGCCGAGATGCTGCGCCGCAGCTTCGGGCACGACGCCACGCGCTGCCGTTGCGGCGGCACCCTCCGTCTGCACGCGCTCGTCCACGACCCGGCCAGCATCCGCAGGATCCTGCGCAATCGCGGCGAGCCCACCGAGCCGCCTCCCCTCGCTCCAGCTCGCGGCCCTCCCTTCTGGAAGAGCACCGTGACGCGCCGCAAGGCCGACGCGCAGGCCGACTGGCAAGACGACACGCGCGACCTCTCCACTCGTAGAGCACACTCGTTCGGCTCCACGCTCCAGCCCGCGTCAGCAGGGCCGCGCGGCGCTGCGACCGCCAGAACGCCCCGGCAGGCAGCGCACCCCGCCCGCGGCGCCACCAATCATTCGATTCGTCTACGCTCTGGGGCCGCCGACGTGGCGCGTCTTTCGATCGGCGCGAGGGCGTACCATCGCGCGCGTGCCGAGCATCGTCGCGCGCGCCGCGGAGGACACGCCCGTTCGTCTGGCGGAGCTCGTCGCAGCGCTCTCGCTCGGGATCGACCTCGCTTTCGGGCAACCGATGGAGCACGTGTTGCGGCAGTGCCTGATCGCGTCGCGGATCGCCGATGGCTTGGGGCTCGACGAGGGACGACGCGCGGCCGTGTACTACACGGCGTTGCTGATCAACGTCGGCTGCCACTCCGATGCGCACGAGCAGGCCAAGTGGTTCGGCGACGACATCGCGCTCCGGAGCACCAAGTACGGTCACGAGCCGCGGAGCCTCCGCGGGGCAGCAAAGGGCTTGCGACTTCTCGGCTCGGGACACGCGCCGCTCCATCGCTTCAGGCTGGGGCTCGAGTTCGTGCTGTCCGGCCACCGCGAAGTCGACGACATGATCGCGCATCACGCGGCGATCGCTCGAACGCTGGGGGAGCAGCTGTCACTTCCCCGCGAGGTGCTCGACGCGCTCGGCAGCTCCTACGAGCGATGGGACGGACGCGGGTGGCCCGGCAAGCTCCGCGGCGAAGCCGTTCCGCTCGCGGCGCGGATCGCTCATGCAGCCGAGTACCTCGAGGTCGCCAACCGCATGGGTGGGCTCGCAGCCGCCCAGAAGCTGGCGCGTGATTGGCGTGGCGGGCAGCTCGACCCCGCCGTCGCGGATTTGGTGGTCGCGCGCGCGACGTCGATCTTCGCGGGGCTCGACGTGGTCGCCGCGTGGGACGCGGTCATCCGCAACGAGCCCGCGCTTGCGGTCGTGATATCGGGCGAGCGGCTCCGTGCCGCGCTCGTGGCCATCGCGAATTTCGTGGATCTCAAATCGCCCTATTTTCTCGGGCATGCGCAAGCGGTCTCCGATCTCGCCGCCGAGGCTGCGGCGCGCTCGGGCCTGACGGAGACCGACGTGCGCAATCTGCGATTCGCGGGGCTCGTTCACGGGCTCGGACGATTGGGCGTCTCCAACGCGATCCTCGACAAGCGTGGACCGCTCGGCGCCGGCGAGTGGGAGCGCGTCCGCATGCAGCCGTATCTGACCGAACGGATCCTGCGGCAGTCGGATGCGCTCGCGCACGTCGCGCGGATCGCGGTGCAACATCGCGAGCGCCTCGATGGCTCGGGTTATCCGCGCGGGCTCACCGGAGCTGCGATCTCGATCGAGGCGCGAATCCTCGCAGCCGCCGACGCGTATCAGTCGATGTGCGAGCCGCGGCCCTACCGGCCGTCACACTCCGCGGAGGCGGCGGCCGTGCTGCTGCGCGCGGAAGTCAGAGCAGGACGCCACGACACGAGCGCCGTCGAAGCGGTGCTCGGGGCCGCAGGCCATCGCGTCGTGCGGCGGCGCGAGGGGCCCTCTGGATTGACGGTACGCGAGGTCGAGATCCTCCGGCTCGTCGCCCGCGGCCTGTCGAACAAGGAGGTCGCGGGCTCGCTGTTCATCTCGGCCAAGACCGTGGCGAATCACGTCGAGCACATCTACGCGAAGATCGGCGCGTCGAGCCGCGCCGGCGCGAGCTTGTTCGCGATGCAGCACGGGCTGCTGCCCGAGCACGAGCTCTCCACGCGCAACGTGGCGTGAGAGGCTCGAACGGAGCGGACATCGCGCCGCGCGGCATCACGCTCGCCGCGTCGTCGGCATGTTCTTCATCATGACGGCCTCCGTGTTGCGGAGCTCTTCGCTCGGGCTGAACTGCACGATCTGGGTGCCCGGCTCGTGCCGCACGGGAACGTGCCCGGGCGGGCAGTAGAACGCGTCGCCGGTCTCGTAGAGCTCTTCGCGGTCGCCGAATCGCATCGTCATCCTGCCCCTGATGACGTACCCCCAATGCGGGCACTGGCAGCGATCGTCTGGAAGGCCCCTGAGCAACGGCGTCGCGTCGATGTCCTCTCGGAACTCGACGAAGTTCACGGTGTACCCAGAAAGCTCTCCGGCGCGATCCACGACCGGTCCGTGATCGCTGCCGCGCGTGGCGCTGCTCTTGTTGACCTTCGGCATGTGTCTCGCTCCTCGTTGGGGGATGACGCCAGGCTAGGCATCGCGCCCACGCTGCTCCATGAGGCGTTTTCCCCATTTTTCGTTCGCGCCGAGCGTGGCGATTCGAACGGCTCGCGCTGCTCGGCGCGGTGCAGAGTCGTTGCTTCCCACGACGCGCGCAGCTCGGACGGCGGCACAGATCGGGTTGCTCGCGCTCGCCGGCTGCTCGGAGCTCTGCGGGATGGCGGCCGGCGGCATGGCGGCCGACGAAGAGGTCGCGGCGCACCGATTCCGCGGTGTCGCGGCGAGCACGTTGTGGCCCATCGTGCGCGAGGAGGTCCAGCGCCACGAGACGACCGCGGTGCTGCCCGAGGCCACGCCCGCGTTGAACGAGTGGGCCGCGACCGAATGGACGACGATGAACGACGCCGAGGATCGACGCGTGCGCGCGCGTCTCACGACCGACGACGGCGGCGCCACGCTCCACGTCGACGTCGAGGCGGAGTCGCGACCGAAGGCGAGCCCGGACGGCCCGACGACGTCGCTCGGCGCGCAGACGACCACGCTGCTGCCGTGATCGAGCGAGGCGACCCACCGGCTACGCAGCGATGTCGCAGCGCATCGCCGAGCGCGGGACGAGCGCGCAGTCCGGCTGCCGGTGTGTCGAGGAGCAGTTCCCGGTGGCGCCTGCGCCCGCGTCGACACGAAGCGCCGTCTCGGCGTGCGAGGAGCGACTGCGGGATCCGTTCGCGTTCATCGGGGCGCAACTTGATCCGCCAGCACTTCGACGTCAACACGAGCGCGAGCGCGTCGGAGCCACGCCACTTGGCGCGCGACGACGACCACGGCGCGGGCTCCCTCGCTGCGCACAGCGGACCCACGCGTTCGCCCCCCCGGGGGTCGGGAGCCGTAGGTCACGGCAGAACGCCGACGACCCGACGCTCGTGAGGGCCCCGCGTCGGGAGCCACGCAGTGCCCGAGACGGCATCTCTCGCCAGGCGCGCACGACCAGTGCTCGGGATCGTCCCCAAAGTTGGTGCACACCCGAGCACGCGAGCGCATCAGGAGGAACCGAGCGACCGCGTGCGTCCGGTAGGCGATCGAGACGTGCGCCTCGCGCCGCTCGTCCGGGATCCGGGGGCCGCCAGGATCGCGGAGAGTGACCGCCGACTCGCGTGCGAGGAGTCGTCGTGACGGGGAGTCGACCGCCCC
>JADZFZ010001187.1 GCA_020854145.1 Deltaproteobacteria bacterium
ATGGGGAATGCCGACGACGGGAAGGCCGGCAGGGAGACCTACGACACGCAGCTCGACGTCGGATCACTCGGCTCGGGCGCCACGCGCGACGCGCTCGAGGCCGGCGCCTCCGCCGCCGGAGAGCTCGGCGCGCCCGCGCTCGACGCGCGTTACGCGATGCGGCGCGCGCTCGGTCACGGCGGCATGGGCGAGGTGCACCTGTGTCACGACGCGCTCATCGGACGCGACGTCGCGGTGAAGGTGCGCCGTCGCGGGCAGAGCGCGAGCGGCGACGACGAAGCGCGGTTCCTGCGCGAGGCGCGCGTGCAGGGCCAGCTCGAGCACCCCGCGATCGTGCCGGTCTACGACCTCGTGGTCGGGCCCGAGGGTGCGCAGTACTTCACGATGAAGCGCATCCATGGCCACACGCTCGCGGACCTGCTGCGCGCGCTGCGCGACAAGGACGCCCCCACCCTCGCGCGCTGGTCGCGGCGCAAGCTGCTCACGGCGTTCGGCAGCGTGTGCCTCGCGATCGACTTCGCGCACCAGCATCGCGTGGTGCACCGCGACCTCAAGCCCGCCAACGTCATGCTCGGCGACTTCGGCGAGGTGTACGTGCTCGACTGGGGCATCGCGAAGCTGCTCGGAGAAGAAGGGGATCCGCTCGCGCAGACGCACGACGCGTCCGCGGATCCACGCGTCGCCGTCGCGGACGCGACTCCGCTCGCGACACACGTCGGCGCGATGCTCGGCACGCCCGGCTACATGGCGCCCGAACAGATCCTCGGGCGCGCCGTGGACGCGCGCGCGGACGTCTTCGGGCTCGGGGCGATCCTGTTCGAGCTGCTCGCGCTCGAGCCGCTGCACCGCGGCAAGACGAACCTCGAGCTGCTCACCGAGACGACGGCGGGCACCGACAACAGCCCGGCTGCGCGCAGCCCCGAGGCCGACGTGCCGCCCGAGCTCGATGCGCTCGTCGTGTCCGCCACGCACGTGGATCCCGCGAAGCGACTGGCCTCGGCGCGCGCCTTGTCGGAAGCCATCGAGAGCTACCTCGACGGCGATCGCGATCTGGCGTTGCGACGCACGCTCGCAGACGCGCACGCCGCGAGCGCCAGCAAGCACGCGGAGGAGGCGCTGTCGGCGAGCGGTCCCGCCGTGGAGCCACGGCGCGAGGCGATGCGCGAGCTGTCGCGAGCGCTCGCGCTCGACCCGGAGCACCCCGTCGCACGCCGCCGGATGGTCGAGCTCCTGACGCGCCCGCCACGCGAGCTGCCGCCCGAGGTGCGCGACGAGCTCGATGGGCTGCAAGCATCGCAGGTGCGCGTCGGTGGCCGCACGGGAGCGCTCGCGTTCCTCAGCATCAACCTCTACGCGCCGCTTCTCCTGTGGCTCGGCGTGATCGACGTCGGGCTCCTCGTGCTGCAGTGCGCGCTCGCCACGTTGTGCGCGGGCGTGAGCTACTCCATCTCGCGATTGCGCCGTCCGACGCAGGGGCACGCGATGATCGTGCTCGTGATCTCGAGCGTGGGGATCGTCGTGCAGTCGACGATCGCGGGGCCGTTCATCGTCGTGCCCGCGGTGGTCACCGCCTCCACGCTGATCTTCTCGGTCAGCAACGGCCGCGCGTACCGGGGCGCCATCATCGCGGTCGGGTGCCTCGCGTTCCTCGCGCCCTTCGCGCTCGAGGCGCTCGGCGTCCTCGCGCCCGCAGCGACCTTCGGTCCGTCGGGCATGACGATCGTCGCGCGCATGACGGAGCTGCCGCCGACGCGCACCACCCTCGTGCTCGTCGTCATGACGCTCGGCACGATCGTCACGTCGGGTCTCGCGGTCGCGCCGTTCCGGGACGAGCTCGACGACGCGCAACGCCAGATCCGACTGCAATCGTGGCAGCTCCGTCAGCTCGTGCCCGACGACACGATCGCGCGCTGATGCCTGAGCGTGGCGTCGGAACGAGGGCGACACGCGCGACTGCTCGGCGCGATCGTGCGCTGATACGATGGCGTCGATGCTGGGTCGCGCTCGCGTCGTCGTGCTCGCGCTCGCGGTGGGCGTCGTCGTGTCGTCGTGCGCCGACGGCGAAGGCGTCACCCGGCTCGACGGTGCCGTCAATCGCGACGCGATCGCGATCCCCGACGCCGACCCGCCGGACACCACGAGCGAGCCCGACGTGCCCGACGTCGCGGTCGCGTGCAGCGGCGAGATGGCGGCGTGCGCGGCCGGCTGCTGCCCGGGTCTCGCGTGCGTGATGGGCTTCTGCGCGTTCCCCGTCGGTTGTCGCGGCACCGCCGGAGCGTGCGCGGTGACGGCCGACTGTTGCAGCGACCTGATCTGCGTCGCCAACCGCTGCACGCCGGCGCCTCCGATGTGCGCCGCGGCGGCAACCGCGTGCTCCACCGACGATCAGTGCTGCGCGAGCCTCGCTTGCGTGTCGGGCACGTGCGCCACGATCGGTCCGAGCTGTGCGGGCTCGGCGTGCTCGACCGACGGCGACTGCTGCATGGGCTACCGCTGCATCTCGGGTGCGTGCGACGACGCGCCGCCGGAGACGGTCGCGTGCCGCGGCGGCTGCGGCGCCGGCGAGTACTGCGAGTACACGCCGAACGACTGCGGCCGGGGCCTCGAGGGTGTCTGCCTGCCGCGACCGGACGCGTGCGCCGACGTCTACGCGCCGGTGTGCGGGTGCGACGGGATGACGTACCCGAACGCTTGCGACGCGGCCTCCGTCGGGATCGACGTGGAGTACTCGGTCGCCTGCGGCGCCTTCGACGGGGGCATGCCTCCCTCGGAGTGAAGGGGTGACGAACACGACGGGCTCCTTCTGCCGCGCGCTCTGCGACGACGCGCCTATGCACGACGGGCCCGTGCGGGCTGGGGCGTTACCATCCGCGGATGCCGCCCAGGAAGAAGGAGGCGCTGCTCGACGAGGCCCTCGAGCGCGCGCGCGACGGCGCCGAGATCCGTCTCCCGGCGGGCGAGCACCGTCTGACGCGGGATCTGACGAAGGCCGTGTCGATCGCCGGCGTGGGCGCGCGAGCGACGCGGATCGTCCTCGACGGGCGCGCGGCCACGTCGCACGCGCTGAGCCTGAAGGACCTCGCGCTCGTCGCGGAGGAGACCGCGCTCGAGGTCGTCGGCAGCGCGATCTCGCTCGAGCGGGTCAACATCACCGCGCGCGGCTCGGCGCTCTTCGTCCATGGCGGCGGCGCGGCGTCGGCGTGGGACGTCCGGCTCGAGACGCCGCGATCGGGGGGCCTGGAGCTCCCGCTCGTCGAGGTGCGCGACGAGCAGAGCCGGGTCTCGCTCACGCGGGCGGTGGTGCGGGGCCGGCTGGGGATCTTCGCGCACGAGGGCGGGCGCGTCCGCGCGGACGAGTGCCGCCTACGCGCCGCGCAGGGGCCGTGCGTCCGCGCCCATCGCGCGAAGGTGGAGCTCGAGCGGTGCACGCTGGAAGGGAGCGGCGCCGCCGGCGTCTACGCCCGCGCTCGGGCCCGCGTCTTTCTGCGCGCCTGCGCGCTCCGCGGGTCCGCCTTCGCGCAAGTCGAGGCGCACGACGCTTTCGTGCGCGTCGTCGGCGGGAGCATCACGGGCGGAGCGGACGACGGCGTCGACGCCCACGAGGGCTCGCGCATCGAGCTCGAGTCGGTTCGCTTGCAGGACAACGACATCGGCGTCCGCGTGATCGCGAGCCGCGCCCGGCTGCGCGACGTCGTCGTCGCCGGTGGTCGCGGGGCTGCGGTCGTCGCCGAGCAGTCGGCCTTGGTCGAGATCGTCGCGGGCGAGCTCGACGCGGGTGACGCGGCGGCGCTCGAGGCCTTCGATGGCGGCGTCATCCGCGCCACGGGCGTTCGCTGCCGCAATCGGGACGGCGAGCCCGTCTTCGCCTACGACCACGGCGTCGTGGAGGTGCACCCGGGCGTGCCGGCGCGCCCGGTGCCGGACGCCGACGCGTGCTGGGAGATGATCGAGGCGGCGCGCAGCCACGTGGCGCAACGGCGCCGCGGCGGCGACCCCGACGCGGCCATCGCGAAGCGCCTGGTCGAGGTCCTGGCCGCGACGGATATCGCCACCATCGTCGCGTTCGACCATTTCGTCTGGGAGCGCATGGCGGAGGCCTATCGCTGGGATCTATGGGCGGTCGCTTACCTCATGAACGGAGGCTGCTCCGACGACGGGTTCGACTACTTCATCGGCTGGCTGGTGGGGCAGGGCCGAGAGCGCTTCACGGCGGCGCTCCGCGATCCGGAGCGCGCGGCAGAGGGCTTGGGGCCGGAGCAGGAGCCATTCAGCAACGAGGACGTCCTCGGGATCGGGGTGAACGCCTACCGACGCCTCACCGGCTCCGACCAGGTGAACGACTTCTACGCGGTGCACCGGAGGCGGGTGCGCCGGAAGCTCGTGGGCAAGCCGTTCGACGAGGAGACGGTCATGGCCGAGCACCCGGCGCTTGCGCGCTTCTGGGCAGGCGATTGAGCCGACGACGGGGCGGCGGCCTCGCGTGCTCGACGCAGGGCCCGCAGACGCCGGCGAGCGCGCGGCGCGCGTCAGCTCCGTCTCGCGTATCCCGCGACGCGCGCTCCGTCGGCGACCTCGCGGGCCTTCGTCGACCTGGTCGCCGCGACGCGCGATGGACGCTTGACGCGATAGAGTCGGAGCGTGCGCCCTCTGGGCTGGGTCGCGGTGTCGTGGCTGGTCGCCTGCGGCGAGACGTCGCACCCGGCGACGGACGCCTCCGTTCTCGACGCCGCGACCGACGAGCTCGAGTGGCCGGAGCTCTCCATCGGCACGGCCGCGGACCCGGCCGATCCGCGACGGCTCGGTCCGGGCGCGATGCCGGCGGACCTCTCGTGCCTCGGTGTGCACACCTACGAGCCGCCGGGCCCGCTCGTGTCGGCGACGATCACGGTGGCCGAGTTCCAGACGGGCGCGCCCGCGAAGAACGCGTGCGTGCACGTCAGCGCAGACGGTCGCGTCGTCGCATCCGACGACTGTCTGGACGAAGACCCGCGCGCCGACGCGATGGGACGCGTGACCGCGGACGTCGCAGGCGCCGCGCCGTTCGCGGTGCGCGTGTTCGCGATGAGCGGCGCGACCGACGTGGAGACGATCGACGAGACGCTCGTCTTCGGTGCCACGGCGCCGGAGCGCACCGCGGGTGTCGTCTACCTGTCGCAGGCGTCGACCTCGTTGATCGCGTTCCTGTTGGGGCGCGACGCGTCCCCTTCGAACGCGGCCATCGGGATGGCGTTGGGCGACTGCGCGGGACGCGGGATCTACGGCGCGCGTGTTCGCGTCGCGCGCGCCGACGGTACCTACGTCGCGCCCGGCGACGCGCGGACCGACCCGCGCGACCTCTACTTCGACGTGGGGAACCTGCCGTCGCGCGATCAGCCGTGGACCCACCTGAACGGCTTCGCCGGCATGCTGGGCGTGCCGGTGGAGGAGCCCGGCGAGGACGTGCTGATCGAGGTCTGGGGCCGACCCGCGGGGGAGGGCCAGCCGCGCGTGATCGCGTGCGAGCGCCTGCAGATCGTCGCCGGCGCCACCTCGATCTACCAAGCGCTCGGCGTGCTGAGACCGGACGGCCCGCAGTGTCCCGGGCTGCGCTGATCGCGGCCTCGATCGTCGTCGCCGCGAGCGCGACCGCGACCGGTTGCACGCTCGTCGCCGATTACCCGCCGGCTCGTCGCGAGACGTGCAGCGATGGGCGCGACGACGACCTCGATGGTCTCCTCGACTGCGACGATCCCGATTGCGACGGCCGGTGCAGCGAAGACACCGAGGCACGTTGCAGCGATGCCCGCGACAACGACGGTGACGGCCGCCGCGATGCCGAGGACGTCCGCTGCTGGCCGTTCGCCCAAGCCGTCGTCGAGCGTTGCGAGTCGGTCGGTCCGGCGAGCTGGACCGGGACGTTCGAGGCAGGGCGCGAAGGATGGGTGGGTGACGACCTCGTGATCGTGGCCGATCCGCGTGATCCCGAGGCGCGCGTGGGACGGCTGCGCGGCACGCTCGACCGGCCGACCTTCGCGGTCGGCCCGGTGCTGGCGGGCGCGCACGTCGGCTCCGAGACGAGGTTCGAGCTCGAGGTCGACGGGGCGAGCCGCTACACGGCCGTCGGTCTGCTCGTCGAAGGCGCGGACACGCGCACGCTCGTTCCCGATGGGCTGTTCGTCTACTTCGCCGGCGCCGACGTCGGGCTGTCGGGCTCTTCGCAGATCGTGCCGATCGCTCCCACCGCGACCGAGCGGCGCTGGGTGACCGGCGCGCTCCGCGTCGTGCGCGACGACGACGGCGAGGCTGCGATCGAGCTCGAGATCGGCGGCGCCGTCATCGGGCCCGACGCGCTCGCGGCGCAGCCCTTCTGGTTCCCGGGAGCGAACGCGGGCGGCGTGCCCAGGGCGTGGTCGGAAGGTCGAGCGATGCGACCGATGGTCGTCACGACGGGTGAGGTGCACATCGGTCGCGTCGACGTGGAGCTCGTGCGCCTCGACCCATGCGCCGTCGACGGCGGCGATGCGCGCGTGCCCCAGATCGAGGGCACGGTGCTCGGGCTCGCGTCGTCGCGGGGCGTCACGTGCGCGATCGTCGCGGAGCCCGCGGGGCCCGACGACGACGCGGCCCATCTCGTGTCGCGCCGCTCTCTCGACGGCGGACGCACGTTCGACGGCGCGAGCGAGCTCGCGCGGAGCGTCGAGGACAGCGTCGACATCGGGCCGCTCGTCGCCACGGAGGACGGCTTCCACGCGGTGCTGCCGTGGCACCGCACGCGCCCCGCGGAAGACGCGAGCGCCGCGATCACCCACGTCGATCTCGCGCGGAGCGCCGATTGCACGAGCTGGACGGTGGAGCCCCTCGGGCTCGATCTCTTCCCGTCGCTCTTCTCGAAGGGCATGGGCTACGCCGCGGACGCGAGCGGTCACGAGCTCACCTTCGTGCTCTACACACCGCGAGGGCTCTTCACGGCGAGGTTGCTGCGTGCCCGCTCGCCGACGGGCTTGCCGGGCACGTTCGCGTGGCTCGACGGCGACACGGCGATCCCTGCCGAGATCGTCTTCTTCGAAGGCATCGGAGGCGTGCTCCCCTTTCGCCTCGGTGACGATCGCGCGCTCGTGTTCGCGAGCGATCGCGGCATCGACGCGATGATCGAGACGACGCCCGGCACGTGGACGGCACTGGCCGAGCCGCTCGTCACGCCGAGCGGTCGCGTCGGCACCTTCGATCAGCTCCTCGTGAGCTCGCCCGCGCTCGCGTTCGACGCGCCCGCACCGGCAAGCGAGCCTCCGCGCGGGGGTGCGCTCGTCGCCTTCACGGGAGGCACCGCGTGCGCGACCGGACGCTGCACGACACGTGCGGCGGTCGCCCGGCTCGACCTTCGGATCGAGTGATGCGCGCGACGACCCGTCGGCTCCGGTCGTTCTGGGACACGGCCATCGCCCTGCATCCGCAGGATGCGCCGCTCCACGAGGGCACGCGTTCTCCGCTGTGCCGCCCGGACGCCCTCCGGGCGGCTTTCGCCGCAGCCGGTTTCGATCGATCGCGATCGCGTGACGAGCGCCCGCGCGCTCACCGTTCGGCGTCGAGCGCGTCGCGCACCGCGCGCACGAGCCGATGCCAGTCGTAGGGTTTCGGCAGGAAGTGAGGGCCGAGCTTCGCCCGCGTGCCGATCAGCTCCTCGGTGTAGCCCGACGTGAAGAGCAGCTTGGTCTCCGGGCACAGCGTGCCCAGCCTCTCGGCGAGCTCGATGCCGTTCATGCCGGGCATGACGACGTCGGTGACGACCAGATCCAGCTCGGCCCCTCGCTGCGCGCAGATCGAGAGCGCCTCGCTCGCGTCGGCGGCGACGAGCACGCGATAGCCCGCGGCCGAGAGCACGCGCTGGGCGACCTCGCGCAGCGCGGGCTCGTCCTCGACCACCAGGACCGTCTCGTGACCGCCCGCGCCGTGCGCCTGGGTCGGCCGCACGGACTCGTGGGTCGCCGCGTGGGAGACGGCAAGACGCGGAAGGCAGACGCGAAAGACGCTGCCTTTGCCGACCGCGCTGCGCACGTCGATCCCGCCGCCGCTCTGCTTCACGATCCCGTAGACGGTGGACAGCCCCAGGCCCGTTCCCTTGCCGGCGCCCTTCGTCGTGAAGAACGGCTCGAACACCCGGCCGCGCGTGTCGTCGTCCATCCCGCTGCCGGTGTCGGCCACGACGAGCTCGACGTAGGAGCCCGGCGTGAGCTCGAGCGCCGCACCCGCCGTCGCGTCGAGCTCCACGTCGCCGGTCGAGATCGTCAGCCGACCACCGGTCGGCATCGCGTCGCGCGCGTTGACGACGAGGTTCATCACGACCTGCTCGATCTGCCCTGGGTCCGCCTGGATCCGATGGGATGCTCTGCACGAGACCCGCAGCTCGATGTGCTCGCCGATCAGCCGGCCGATCATCGATGCGATGCCGTCGACGAGCTCGTTCAGGTCGAGCGGCTGCGGACGCATCATCTGTCGCCGGCTGAAGGCCAGCAGCTGGCGCGTCAGGCTCTCGGCACGCCTGGAGGCTCTCAGGATCTCGCGGAGGTCGTCGCGCAGCGCATCGTCGGAGCGCACGCTCTCGCTGGCGAGCTCGGCGTACGAGATGATGACGGTCAGCAGGTTGTTGAAGTCGTGCGCGATGCCGCCCGCGAGCTTGCCGACGGCTTCCATCTTCTGCGCGGCGCGCATCTGCTCCTCGATCGTGCGCAGGTGCGTCAGATCGGTGAGGACGCCCGTGACACCCGCTTCGAAGGTCCCTTCGACGCGCGCGCGCACGGAAGCGCGGACCGGGCGCGGTCGGCCGGCGCCATCGAGCACCCGCAGCTCCACGGGGCCGCCGCGTTGCTCGTCGCGCAGGCGCTGCACGGCCGCGGCGTCGTCGGGGTGGACGAGCTCGTCGACGTGACGGCCGATCAGGTCCTCGGGCAGGTAGCCGAATCGCTCCACCGCGCGGTTGACGAACGCGATCCGCCGCTCGTCGTCGGTGATGAAGACGACGTCGTCGAGCTGGTCGACCAGCGTGCGGTAGCGTTCCTCGCTCGCACGCAGCGCATCCTCCGAGCGCCGCCGCGCGCTGATGTCCTGCTTGATCGCCACGAAGTGCGTGATGGACCCGGCGGCGTCCTTCACCGGCGTGATCGTCATGTCCTCGTGATAGACGCTGCCGTCCTTTCGCTGGTTGATCAGCTCGCCGTGCCACACGCGCCCCGAGAGAATGGTGTCCCAGAGGTCGCGATAGATGGATGGATCCTGGCGCCCCGACTTGAGGATCCCGACGGACTTGCCCACGACCTCGCTCTCCTCGTATCCGGTGAGCGTCGTGAACGCGGGGTTGACCCACTGGACGATCCCTCGCGGGTCGGTGATCACGATGCCGTTGGCGGCGACGTGGAGCGCGCTGGTCTGCAGGCGCAGACGTTGCTCGGTCTCGCGTCGCTCGGTGATGTCCTCGATCACACCCACCGTCTGCGCGGGGCGTCCGCTGGCGTCGACCAAGAGGGACCGCCTCACGCGCCCCCACATGATGCTGCCGTCCTTGCGCACGTAGCGTTTCTCGAGGTGCGCGCCCCCCGCCGCCCAGGGTGCCCCCGCCGCGACGACGGCTCCGCCGGCCGCGACGTCGTCCGGGTGCGTGATGTCCGCGACCGTCCGCGCGAGCAGCTCGTCCGCCGAGTACCCGGTGAGCGTGCACATGCGCTGGTTGACCGCGAGGAACCGACCGGTCGCGATGTCTGCCTGCGCGATCCCGATGGGCGCGAGATCGAGCACCGCGCGAAGGCGTGCCTCGTTCTGGCGAAGCGCCTCCTCGGCGGCTCTGTGCTGCGTCACGTCGCGGCTCGCGACGGTGAGCCCGGCGAGCTCGCCCCCAGGATGGCGGCGGACCGAGAGGGTGGCGGTCCACCATCGGGGCTCGCCTCGGAGGTCGAGCTGGTAGTCGATTTGGCGGGCGCGTCCGGTGGCCATCACCTCCGCGAACGCGTCCGAAAGCGGCGCAGCGACCTCGGGGGGCAAGACGTCGCCCACGGATCGTCCGAGGAAGGTCGCCGGCTCCGTATAGAGCAGGCTCGGGTCCGGAGCGTGGAAGTGCGTGATCCGGCCGTCCCGGTCGAGCAGGAAGACGAGGTCGCCGAGCGAGGCGAGCACGGAAGCGAGCAACGAGCGATTCTCGTCGGTCAGCAGCTCCGCGAGCTCGCGTTCGGGGACACCCGATGCGTTCGACCGTGGTCGCGCCACGTCCGAGGTGTCCCTCCGCGCTCGCGGCAAAGCAAGCGCCAGGATCAACGCGCCGCCGTCTGGCGGAGGTACTCGGCCAGGGGACGGTCGCTCTCCTCGACGTGGCCGAGCAACCACTCTCGCATGCGCACCAGCGCGAGGGCGACGCTCGACCCGCAGTCACGGCCGAAGGACTCGAGGTCGTCGAGCAACGCGCGGTGCTCGCGCCCGTGGGCGGCGCGCTCCGGGAAGTCGAAGGCCGTCATGATGCGTTCCTCGCACTCGAAGTGGTGCCTCGTCCAGCGCGTGACGTCCGCCAGGAGAGGCGCGATCGCGTCGCGCTCGTCGCCCGCCTTGAGCGCGTCGCCGACGCGGTTGAGCCTGCGCGCGAGCTCGGCGTGCTGCGCGTCGATCGCGCGATGACCGACCTCGTGCGAGGCGTCCCACTCGACGATCGCACGAGGCGAGAGGGCGACGCCCGAAGGCGCGGCCGGCGCCAGAGCGTAACCGTCCTTGCCCGCGCTCTTGACGCGGTACATCGCGGCGTCCGCGCCCGCGAGGAGCGAGTCCGCGTCGATGGCGGCCGCCGGATAGGTCGCGATCCCGATGCTCAGGCCCACGGAGCACG
>JADZFZ010001188.1 GCA_020854145.1 Deltaproteobacteria bacterium
CTACGCCGCGACCGGCGAGTTGATTCGACCCGCAACCTCACCCTCTTTCTCGTGCCGCCCCTGCTTCCGCAGGGTGCACGGCGTCTGCCGCCCTCAACACGCTGCCCGGAAACCGGAGAAGAGCCGGGATTCTACGACCGCGACACCGCGGCATGGATCGCCGACGACAGCGGCCGAGTGGTGAAGATCGTAGGAGTCAACGGTGCGTTGGCCGAGGTGGACGCGGACGCCGACGGCATCGCGGAGGATGCAATCGGCCTGGCGGCGTTGGGCATGTCCGACGCGGAACGAGAGGCGTTGGCCGGGATCTACTCGGTAGGCGACGAGCTGTGGCGTTCTCAGCTGCGGCACTTCTCGACGTGGGACTGCAACATGGGATTGGGCTTTCCCCAAGATGCGGTTGCCCCCTCGTCGAACATCGACGGCGCGCGGCGGTCCCGCTGCACCAGCGAAGCTTCCGGGTCACGCATCGAGTGTGAGGAGCAGGTTCTCGCGCAGGACGTGGCGCTCGCGGGAAGCGGGTTGGGGCTCCACTACCGCTCGGACACCCAGGTCGGACGACAACCGAGCAGGACAATCGTCATCCCTTTGCGCGGCTCCACACAGGCATTGCCGCCTAGCCTGAAGCGCATCGAGCTCACGGTACAGGTCGCGGGACGCCGCTTCGATGCACGCGTGCCGGGAAGCGGGTTCTCGGCTCCCGGCCCGTTCGCGCCGAGCATTCCCCGGGTGACGTGGACCTGGGACGGTCGCGACAGCTTCGGCAGGCAGGTGCAAGGGCTGCAGACGGTCGAGATCGCGATCGACTACGTCTACGATGGTCGGTTCACCGTGCCGCGGCGGTTCGGAGACATGGAGCCCGGCGCGGTCGTCGTGGGCGTAGGCGCACCCGAGCCGCCCGTCACCCAGCGATTGAGGGCGAGCCTGGGGACGTGGGACGCCCAGGCATTGGGGCTCGGAGGATGGACGGCATCACCGGTCCACCTGTACAATCCGGTTGGCCGCGAGATTCTCCTGGGCACTGGTCGACGGGTCTACGGCGAGAGCCTGCCGAGTCAATTCATGCGGATAGCCGGCGACCCCAGCGCGCAGGTCGTGGAGCCAGGAGGGCCCGCGCTGGCAACCAGGATCTGGGCGTGGCAACAGATTGCGCCTGCCCCGGACGGATCGGTCTACTATGTCGACTTCTTGCTTGGAAGCGTCCAGCGAATCCGGCCGGACGGCATTCTGGAGGTGGTCGCAGGCAGGTTCGACGAGGACGGGTTCGAGGGAGACGGCGGCCCGGCAACATCTGCTCTCTTGTACCAACCGCAGGGCGTCGCCGTTGCGCCCGACGGCACGGTCTACATCGCCGACACCCAAAATCACAGGGTTCGTCGCGTCGATCGCGACGGGGTCATCACGACCATCGCAGGAACAGGGGAGGCCGAGGAATCCCCGGACGACGGGCCCGCCGCCACAATCCCGATGCTTCAGCCGCGCCGGGTCGTCATCGGCCCAGACGGCTCGCTGTACGTGACGACGAGCTGGATGATTCGGCGGATCGGCAGGGATGGCCACTCGACCCACCTGGTCGGTTGCAGCCCCGTTGGCCACTCGTGCGTTGCCGGCAGCGAAGATCCCGACGAGATGCAACTGAATCAGGCAGCCGCCACGGCCGTGGATACGGCAGGCAATCTCTACTTCACGAACAACGTGAACCTGGGGGACGGCGGCCCTCCCATGGGACGCGTGTTCCGACTATCGCCGTCAGGGGTCTTGACGCGTATCGCGGGAGCGGACTGCTCGCTCGACTGCGATCCGTTCGTTCCCCGAGACACTTATCCAGGAGACGGGTACGCAGCCACCGACGTGCCGCTTGGCCAACCCACCGATGTCGCCGTGGCCAGGGATGGGAGCTTGTACGTCGCCCTGCAGTCACCGATGGCGAGTCGCGTGATCCGCATCCTGCCGGGGGGCACGGTGGTCACAGCAGTGGGAGGCGGGTCCGTGGCGGACCTCGGTCCGGGCTCCTGGCCCGACGGGACCAACCCGCTGGACATCGAGATGGCTGTGGCGTCGGTGGCGATGGGTCCCGGCGGCAGTCTGCACGTGAGCACGTATGGACGAGTGCTGCGGCTGTCGCAGGCGCTCCCCGGCGTGGGCGCCGGTGACGTTGTCGTGCCGGCGCCCGATGGCGGCTCCGTGTTTCACTTCGACGCCGCTGGGCGACTCCTTCGGGCGGTGGAGCCCTGGACCGGGACGGCCCTATACGAGGTGGCCTACACGGCGCTGGGTGCGCTCGCTTCCGTAACCGACGCGGACGGAAACGTCACGGCGATCGAGCGCGATGGATCGGGTGTGCCGCTCTCCGTGACGGGGCCATACGGGCAAGCGAGCTCACTTGCCGTCGACACCGACGGGTACTTGGCGTCGATCACCGGCCCTGGCGGGCTGGAGCATCGATTCACCTACTCCGCTGGCGGATTGATGGCGACGATGACGGATCCGCGAGGCGGCGCTCATGGATTCGACCACGACGCCCAGGGACGTCTGATCGCCGATCGCGGTCCGGATGGGGGCTCTCTGACCCTGGCGCGAACCGAGGATCCCGCGAACCCCGAGGGGGTGTACTCCGTGTCGCTCGCCACGGCCGAAGGCAGGGTGCGATCTCACGGGGTCAATCAGGTGTATCTGGGACGGGAGATCCGCACCACGACGTGGCCAGATGGGACGTCATCGGTCACCGAGATTCGGGACGACGGCTCGGCCGTGTCCGTGGCTCCCGACGGGACGGAGGTGACGAGCGCCTCGGAAGCCGACCCTCGCTTCGGCATCGCCGTGCAAGTCCCCACGGAAACGATCGTCACATTGCCCTCCGGCCTCTCGGTCACCACGTCCGTGACTCGGTCGGTGACGTTGGAAGATCCCTTCAACCCATTCTCGCTGGAGTCCTTCACGACTTCGGCGTCGATCGATGGGCGCGAGTACCGATCGGAGTACGACGCCCCCGTACGTCGGTGGATCCATCGGTCTCCGGCGAACCGCGTCTCGACGACCACGCTCGATGCACGCGGTCGTCCGATCGCCGCACAGGCCGGCAGCCTCGCCCCGGCTACAGTCTCTCGGGATGCACGGGGGCGGCTGAGCAGCGTCGTCGTCGGCACAGGTCCGACGTCCCGGCTGACCACATTCGAGTATGACGCAATGGGGCGACTTTCGCGCGTCACGGATCCCCTGTCTCGGACGGTTGTGAACGCGTTCGACCCATCGAACCGGCTGACGCAGCAGACATTGCCCGACGGGCGAGTCATCGGCTTCGCGTACGACGAGAACGGCAACGTCACGTCCATCACGCCTTCGGGCCGCGCGGCGCACGGCCTGACCTACACCCCTGCCGATCTGCTGGAGAGCTACGCCCCGCCGATGCTGCCCGGCGTCGGGGCAACGACGCTGTCGTACAATCGCGACCGCCAGATCGAGCTCGTGACGCGGCCGGACGGAAGCACCCTCGATCCCGTCTACGATGTCGCGGGCAGGGTCGATCACACGGTGACGCCGGAAGGTGTGTACGACATCGTCTACTCACCAACGAGCGGCCAGGTGGTCGCGACGACGTCACCGTTCGGGACCAGCTTGTCGTTCGAGTACGACGGATCTCTCCCGACGGCGACCACGTTTGGCGGGCCGATCGCGGGCACGGTCAGCCGCGTCCACGACACGAGCCTCCGCACCTCCGAGATCCGGCTCGACGGAGATCTCGTCGCCGCATACGCCTATGACGCCGACTCCCTGGTTTCTCGCGCCGGTTCGATGACGCTCACGCGGGACCTCAACGGCTTGGTGGAGTCCACGAGTCTGGGTGATACGGTCACCGTACCGTTCTACAACCAGTTCGCCGAGCTCGTCCGAATGGTGGCGCAGCACGCGTTCGCGGATGTGATGGACACGGTCTACGGCCGCGACGCCGCCGGCCGCATCACCCGTAAGACCGAGACGATCCTCGGCACCACGCACGTCTACGATTATCGGTACGACACCGCCTCGCGACTGCACGAGGTCGACACCGACGGCGCGCTCTCCGCGCGATACACCTACGACGACAACTCCAATCGCGTTGGCGTCCTCCGCGGCGGAATCTCCACGACCGGCACCGTCGACGCGCAAGACCGATTGACCGAGTGGGGCACCCAGGTCTTCACCTACACACCGAACGGGGAGCTCGCGAGCCGCCTCGACACCGCCACGAGCGCGCTCACCCAATACGGCTACGACAGCGCTGGAGCGCTGCGCACCGTCGCGCTCCCCAGCGGCGATTCCATCGAGTACGTGCTCGACCCCGCGGGAAGGAGAATCGGCAAACGCGTCAACGGCGTCCTCGAGCAAGCCTGGCTCTACCAGGACGGCCTGCGCCCCATCGCCGAGCTGGACGGCCTGGGCAACGTCGTGTCGACCTTCGTCTACGCCACGGGCGTCAACGTCCCCGATTACATGGTCCGCGGCGGCGTCAGCTACCGCATCCTCCGCGACCATCTCGGCAGCGTCCGATTGGTAGTCGACGTCGCCACCGGCACCGTCGCGCAGCGCATGGAGCACGACGAGTGGGGCCGCGTGCTGGTCGACACCGCTCCGGGGTTCCAGCCCTTCGGGTACGCGGGCGGGCTGTGGGACCCGGACACCGGATTGGTGCACTTCGGGGCGAGGGAATACGACGCAGAGACGGGGAGATGGACGTCGAAGGACCCCATCGGGTTCGGCGGCGGCGACGCGAACCTGTTTGGCTACACGGCGGCCGATCCAATTAACCAGTTCGATCCGACCGGGCTCGATTACGTGCGCGAGGGTACTGCGCGTCCAGTGTGGCGCAGGATGGGCGAGCTACTTTCCGCTCTTTGGGGCGGGGATGACGTCTCCGCCATCGTATCTCTCACTACGCTACTTGTAGCCGACGACAATTGGGAGCCAGAGACGATTCGCTACGCCGGCGCCACCTCTGATCGATCGGGCGTAGACTGGAACATGTCGCTGGAGCAGATGACGTGTCCCGGAGCAGCCGCAATCCGCCGGCAAGGACAGCTGCCCGGAGAGTACCTCGCAGGCAAGAATCCGACGCATGTTACGCCGGGTATTCGGACTCTCAGAGGCACATATGTTGACGATCTGGGACGGGCCCAACCATGGACGGCGCACTACGACGAGTATGGTAGGATCATCGCCCGCACCGACTACAATGCTGCTAATCGAGCCCATGGAATTCCCGCCATTCACCATCATCGCTGGGAATACAATGCGAGGTTTCCGATGGGCCGACAACTGCCCGATCATTTCCCAGGCGAATACACGCCTGGCCAGTGATGCCCCGAGTCCCCGTCGAGTCGGCGGCGGGACGCGCAAATACGCGAGACCCCATGGCCACAACAACCCCAGAATCAAAGATCCGTGAGTTCTATGCGGCGACCTCGGAATCGGCTGCGGCTATCGTCTCCCTCCGCTTCGAACAAGAGGACGACCCGGTCGGAGGCACCATCACCGCGTCCGTTCGACTGGTGCTGGGACGCGGAAGCGATCTGTCGAGTCCCACCGTGCAGGTCACGTTTGTTGGTGTTCGTGAGTTCGCCTACAGGCAACCCGGCGACAGCCTGGCGCATGTGCACATAGAGCTACACCGTCGTGGCTCGAGCTTTCTGGCGTTCGACGAGGAGGGGGATCTCCGCCTGGTATGTGAGGATGTCCGTGTCGAGGTGCTTGGGGGGTAGTCCAGGATGCTGCTGAAAGCTGCTATTGGGCGGCCGTTCGACGATCAGCAGGAACGCTCGGTAACGGGCACGGATGGCCTCACCGCGATCGCGACGAGTCGCCATTCCAGTGGGAACAGCGTAACCGATTCGAATGGGATGGCGGCTTGCGGGCGGCGCCGTGAGCGCTCCTGGTCTGGCCGGCGGGTAGACCACGGGACGGCCCTGCGGTGCGCGGGTTCGACGGTGTCCTCGGGCCTGCGACGCGGCGCGCGTCAGGCCGCGGCGCGGAGACTTCGTGCGGCGCCAACGTCATGCGGAGCGGGATGGAGTCGGGATAGGCATCGAGCAGAGCGTCGGGCGGCGGCAGTGGCATGGTGCGCGCGGCGCGGGCTTCGGCCTCGCGTGTCGCGACGATCTCGCGCATGGTCGCCGCGTACGCTGGGTCGTCGAGATCCTCGCAGCCGGGGAGCCGATCATGACGAGCGGGATCTCCTGCTCGAATGGGGAGCGGTCGTCGGGACAGCCCGCGCGACGCCAGGCGCGCCGGTCGAAGTGGCGACCGACCATGCGCTCGCCGTGTAGCATGCCGGGGGCGGAGCTGAGGCCGGGCCAGTCGTCGATCGTGTCGACGAGGTGGGCGCGCGCCGGGTTGGCCAGGATGTAGCTGGCCCGCTCGAGGGCGGCTCGCGGCGATCGTGGTGCGGCTCGCCACGAGGGGCGTGGGGAGCTGCAGCGTGATCGCGCTCGACAGCGGCTCGGACGTCAACGGGGCGAAGATGCGCGTCCAACCGCTCGTCCCGCGGAGCCGA
>JADZFZ010001189.1 GCA_020854145.1 Deltaproteobacteria bacterium
CGGATCGATGACCGATCTGTGTCGATCCTTGCCAGTTGCTCTCGCGGCGCTCCTGTCGTTCTCGGTGGCGTGCTCCGAGTCGGCCGACCGCGCCGACGATGCCGGCGGGCCGGGCGTCGATTCGAGCGCTCCGCCGCCGACCCCGCCGACGCCGCCGACGCCGCCCGGGCCTCCGCCGCCGACGCCTCCGACTCCGCCTCCCCCCGCGCCGCCGCCGCCTCCCCCGTCCGTCGACGCCGGCCCGCCGCCGGTGGACGCGGGGCCGCCGCTGACGTGCCCGCCGCAGCGGGCGCAGTTCACGTGCCTCGAGAGCTTCGCGGTCCGCCCCGGGCGCGCATTCGATCTGCCGGTGAGCTTCGACGTCTGTCATTGCTGCTCGGAGGCGCAATGTGCGGTCGCCATCGACCCGGGCTCTCGGCAGATTCACCTGACGACGGCGCTCTGTCCCGATCCGTGCGATTGCGACGGCTGCTCGGGCTCTCCGACCGCGGCGTGCTCTGTCCCGCCGCTCGATCGCGGGATCTGGCAGGTTCTCGTCCAGGGTGAGCACGCGTTCGAGCTTCCCGTCGACGACGAGGCGGGCCTGGTCGCTCCCCCCGCGGCGTGCGTCGCGTACCCCGGGGTGGACACGTGCGGAGACGCCGACCCGCGGAGCGCGACGAGCCATCCGATTGCAGAGGTGTGCCTCGAGACCGGGCGCCGATTCGGCTCGCCCTGGCTCGACACCGCCATTCGGGTCGTCGAAGACTGCCGCGGCTGCGGGGACATCGAGGGCGCGTGCACCGTGACGCTCGATCCCCGATTCACCGACGACCTGCCACCGGGCGGCGAGCTGCGGCTCAGCTCGACGCGCTACTGGACGAATTGCGACGTGGATTGCCCGGGCGTCTGCATCGCGCACGAGCGGCGTTGCCCCGTGCCGGCGCTCGAGCCGGGCCACTATTACCGCGTCTGGGTCGACGGCGAGCCGCTCATCTCGTTCACCGCCGGAGAGAGCGAGGACGTGTGCGTCCGTCGCACCGACTCGGGAGGTTGATGCGAGCGCGCGGCGAGGCTCCAGCTCCCTGAATGGGTGAGGGTCGGGATGCGATGAAGTACGGTGGCGCGATGAGCCACCGATTCTCCGTCTTCCCGTCCGTGCCCCACCTCCTGCTCGTGGTCCTCGGCATCTTCGTGGCCAATTGCGGCAGCGACCCGAGGCAGCCCGAGTACCCGTTGCCCGACGTCGCGCCGACGGAGGACACCGCCGAGGCGGCCGACCCGCCTGCGACGCCCGCGACCCCGGCGCTCACGCCGGAGTCCGTCGGATTGTCCGGGCGATTCCACGGCGGACGCAGCGACGGACCGGTCGGGATGTCGCAGGACTGGACGTTCACCGGCGATCGCTACGAGATGGAGGGTTACCCCAGCATCGGAGAGCGCGGTCGAATCGAAGTGCTCTCGCGCACCGGCGACGTCGTCCGTGTGCGATTCACGGAGCGCGTCTGGTGTGGGCCCTGCGAGACGCGCGGTCCTGACACTCCGCGCGACCCTCAGGAAGTCGAGCTGCGACTGTCTCCGGACGGCCGCTCGTTCGAGCACAATGGGCTGACGCTCACCCGCCAGTGAGCGCCCTCTCCGGTCGCACCGCGAGATCGAGGCAGAGCCGTCTCAGCGCCGCCACCTCGCGGATTCGCTGGTCGATCGCGTCGGGAGACATATCGATCCACGCATCGCGGCGCGCCTCGAGGGCGCGGACCCGCATGTCGGCTCGTCCCCGCTCGCTCTCCGCGGCCACACGGCTGAGCCTGGCCGCTTCCTGCAGTCGGCGCTCGATCGTGTCAGGTGCCATCGGCTTCCCCGAGTTGGAACAGATCGGCCAGATCCTGCGGACGCCCAGCGAGCCGCTTCATCTCCACGAGCCCCGCACGCGACACGACCGCCAGCGGACCGCCCCGCCACGTCACGCTCTGCTTGCTCGACCACGGGCCCTCGAGCATCGGCTCGACCACGATGAGATCGATCGACAGCAAGCGGTCCGACTCGACCTTCGACACGCGACGCACCTCGATGCCGCTCGCGAACGTCATGGGCATCGCCTCGATGTCGAAACCGAGAGCGTGCGCGACCCTTCTCGCGGCGTCGACTGACTCGCCGCGGACGAGGACGTCGATGTCCTTGGTAGCGCGCGGATGCCCGTGCACCGCGAGCGCGAGACCTCCGCAGAGCGCGTAATCGATGCCGCGAGCTGCGAAGGCTTTCGCGAGCGTCTCCAGCTCGGCGGCGAGATCGAAGGCCGGCACGAGCGAAGCCTACCATCGGCTCGCGGGCGACCGCCGGCCACGAGCCGAGCTCGTGAGCGCGGGAGCTCGGCCGTCACGTGATCGTGTCGCGGTCGAGCCATTGGTCGGCGAGCTCGAGCGTGCGCACGTGCTCGGTCACGCGATTGAGGTACGCGGCCCGTCTGTCGGGGTCGGAGAATGTCCCGGCACGGCGCAACAATCGGTCTCTCGCGCGGGCGATGACGTCCCTCGCTTCGTCGATCTGGCCGTGGGCGATGAGCACCTCCGCATGCACCCGACGCACGAGGGCTTCGCCCCATTCCATCACGCCGCCGATGGCCTCGAGCAGCTCGTAGGCAGTCGTGGAAGCCGCGAGCGCCGCGGCCGGATCGGTGGTGACGAGGATGTCGGCGAGGATCGCGTTCGCCGCCGAGGCCACGCCGGGGAACGGCTCGGCGAGCGCCACCGCCGTCTTGGCTTCGTGCTCCGCGGCCGGCAGCCAGCCGCGCCGTTTCAGGGCGATGGCCAACGTCATGCGCGACGCCGCCTCCATGCGTCGGTCGCCCCGCGTGTAGACGTCGACCGCGTTCGCCTGGATGGCCATGCCCGCTTCGAGATCGCCCTGATCGACCAGGACCATCCCGAGCGTGTGCATCGCGGCGGACGCCACGTAGCCGTGACCGAGCTGCTCGGCGACTCCGACGAGCGCACGCAACCGCTCCACACAGCCGTCGCGGTCGCCGATCTCCCACAACATCAGCTCGGCACCGGCGCGCACGACGATCGCCGTGCGCAGGTCGCCGACCTCCTCCATCGCGCCGGCGAGCGACGCCCAGAGCAGCGCCTGCGCCTCCGGACGCTCGGCCACCTCGGGCGCACGCACGCGCGCCGCGAGCACCCGAGGCCGTAACGCGCGGTCGTCCTCGAGATGGCTCGCGTGCTCCTCGATCTGCGAGAGCAGCTCCTGCCCCAGTCGCACGAGATCCGGTCGCTCGCTCACGAAGAGCGCGGTCGCGACGCGCGCGGCTTGCACGAGCACGGGCTCCGGCGTGGATTGCCCTCTCAGCCACCCCGACGCCTCGCGGGCGAGCGCCACCACCTCCTCGGTCCGGCCAAGACGGAGCGCGGACAGCGAGGCCTCCGCGACCACCACCGCCGCTTCGTCGGATCCGGTGGCCAGGAGCGCCTTCGCCTCGCGCGCGGCATCGAGGGCCTTCTGCTGATCCCCGAGCCACGAGTGCGCCTGGGCGCGACGCAAGAGCAACACGCCGCGCAGGTGCCCTTCGGCGCCTCCGGCGAGCCCGCGATCCGCACACGATGCGGCGCGCTCCAGGTCGATCGCCTCGAGCGCCGCCTCTGCCGCCTTCAGCCAGCAGGACACCGCGCGATCCGGCCGGCCACCGGCCTCGTGGTGGTACGCGATGACCCCGGCGTCGGGCTCGCCGTGCGCGTCGAGCCATTGCGCAGCACGCCGGTGCGCGCTCGCGCGGTCCTCGGCGGTCAACATCGCGTAGGCGGCCTCGCGGGCGACGCCGTGACGGAACGCGTGCTCGCGCTCGCCCGGGAAGCGCCCACCGTTGCGCGGCTCGACGAGCTCGGCGTCGACCAGGCGCGCGATCTCGCGGCTCACCGACGCCACGTCCTCGCCCAACATCGTCGCCACCGCCCCGGGCCAGAACGTCCCGCCGAGCGCGCTCGCAGCGCGCAACACACGGCGCTCGTCGGGCGCGAGCC
>JADZFZ010001190.1 GCA_020854145.1 Deltaproteobacteria bacterium
CGATCCAGCACGAGAACGTGCGCGGCCCCGACTACTACCACTGACGAGGAGGAACCGTGTTGAACGAACCGACGATCGAGAAGCTCCAGGCGCTGCGGCTGACCGCGATGGCCGACGCGTGGCGCGCACAACCGAAGGAGGCCGGGATCTCCGCGCTCGGCTTCGACGAGCGATTCGCATTGCTGGTCGAGGCGGAGCACGGCTCTCGCGAGAACCGGAAGATCGCCCGATTGCTCAAGGACGCCGAGCTGCGGATCCCCTCCGCATGTCCCGAGGACGTCGAGACGTCCGGCGGCCGCGGCGTCGATCGCGCGCTCAGCGCCAGCTCGGCACCTGCGGATGGATCACCGAGCACCTCAACGTCCTGATCACCGGACCGACCGGCAAGAGCCACATCGCCTGTGCCCTCGGCCAGGTGGCCTGCAGGAAGGGCCGCCGCGTGCTCTATCGGCGACTGCCGCGTCTCCTCGACGAGCTCGGGCTCGGCCGCGCGGACGGCACCTATGGCAGACGCCTCGGACAATGCGCGAGAGCCGACCTCCTGATCCTCGACGACCTCGGGCTCGGCACGCTCGGCGAACGGCAGCGCCACGATCTGCTCGAGGTGCTCGAGGACCGTTACGGCCGCGTCTCCACCGTCGTCACCAGCCAGATGCCCATCGCCAAATGGCACGACTGGATCGGAGAGCCGACGGTCGCCGACGCGATCCTGGACCGTCTCGTCCACAACGCCTACAAGATCGCCCTGCAAGGGGCCTCGAGGCGCAAGCCCAAGGACAAGGACTGATGCCTCCCTCGCTCCGCGGAAGCTGGCCGGGAGGGGACGGACTGGTGGTGATCGGGAGCGCCTCGTCGAGACAGACCCGGCCCGCCGATCGTCCGAGCCGCCCAGAGCTGATCACGAAGGAGACCCAGAGAACGAACTGAAGAAGGCTGCGAAGACAGACGTCGCTTCGCTCCGGTCAAGCACCACGCGCTCGGTGTCCACGTGACGGCGAAACGCGTGTCCACATGACGGCGAGATGAGCGTCCACATCGAGCGAAATACGCATCGGCGGCAGACGGCGAACAGCGAGTTACACAGGCCGCACCGTACCTGCCGAAAGTCCTCCACGCCCCGCGCGACGGAGGCCGCTTCCTTGCCCTTCTCCCACGATTCGCGCGACCGTCATCGAGTCTCGCGCCCCGCGGGACACCGAGGGCTGGGAGGCACCACTCCCGGCCCTTTCCTTGTCAGGCCTCCGAACGCCGATCGTCGCGAGCACGCGCCAGGCGCCGCCACTTCCCGGCGCCGCGAACTCCGGGCGCGATTTCTACGATTCGGGGTGGGCGGTCACACTACGTCGAGGACGCCGACGCGCAGCTCGCGTTTCACGCGTTGCCGCGGCTGCGCACCGCCCCTCGACAAGCTCGGGGCAATCGGCCGCTCACCCTGAGCCTGTCGAAGGGCTCGAGCGCCGCGGTCTGCTCGAGCACGCTGACGACGCGCACCCCGAGCGCTGTTGCGACGAGCGGCTGGCCGACTCCGAGCCCGCGCTCGCGCGACTCGCGCACACGGCGGTCGGCACCGAGCCACCCTCGGCTCCCGAGGTGCGACGCCGCCACGCCGACGTCTCGCTGCACCCCCGTCTCCTCGGTCAGCGGTTGGTGCCTGCACCTCGTGTCCGAGGCTGGCTCCCGTCGACTGCCGGGTCGTCGGTAGGGCCCGGCTCGAAGGCGTCCATCGCTGCACGCAGATACGTGAACGAGCCCACGAGCCAGAGCAGCGTTCCGAGGCCGACGACCCCGAGCGCCCCTCGTGCGAACGGCACGGAGCCGTACGCGAGGATCTGGCCGAGATCCTGGTCTGCCCCGGCACCGAAGCACGCGAGGCAGTAGATCACCGCGCCTGCCACGGTCAGGACCCATCCCGCGACCACGAGCATCTTGCCCCTTCGTTGCCGAGCATCGAGGTGTATGCGCGTGAGGACCGCGGGATCGATCTCTCTGTCGATCGTCACCGTCGGGCCGACGTGGGACGCAGACGGCTTGGTTGCCACGATCGATGGACCACTCATCGGGAGCCTCTCAGGGTTTGGGGTCGGGTGCCCGGCACCGCGACGGGTCGGGCGCTGCGCGAGAGCCCACGGAGCGCGAGAAGGAGGATGAACAGGAGCCGCGTGGTCATCCCGAAGAAGGTCAGGAGCCATGCTGCCAGAGCGACGATGACGAAGCCTTTCGCGATCCACTGGAGCGCGGGCGCGCCGAGCATGCCGGAGAGCCGAAAGGTGCAGACCGAGTACATGCCCAATGGGAAGACGAGACCCCAATATAGAGGGTCGTAGGCGAAGCGGAGCCCGCGCACGCGATGCCGCCAGACACCCAGGATGACGAGCATCGGGATCCACCAGGTCGCGGTCGCCCAGAACATCAGGGTCAGACCCTTCAGGAAGGGAAGGAGCGGCCCGAGCACGGGAGATCCGACGCCGGCTTCGACCAGCGCCGTGCCTGCCAGCGTGGAGATCGCAACTGCCCCCATGTTGATCCAGTAAGGGGGCATCAAGTCGGTAGGCTCGAAGCGGAAGAACATGTACCGATAGAAGATCAGCGCGATCATCCAGACATAGAGCATCCCGCCACAGAGCCACAGAGAAGCGAGCAGCAGCAGCACGAGATCACGATCTCCGGAGGTGGCCGGCAACACGCGGCAACCGAGCACACAGACCGATTGCGTGGCCACCACCGCCAGCAGCCAACCCCCGTGGATGCCATCGGCGAGCGTCGGCTTGCTCTCGCGAACCGCGAGCGCGACGAAGACGGTATAGGTGCAGACCGCCCACGACCCGAGACCGATCCACCAGAAGACCTGGGCGGTCGCGGGACCCTGTCGCAGCGCGATCTCCGTGCCGACCACGCACGTGGCCGACACAGTCGTGAAGAAGCCCGGACCGCGCTGGTGGCTGGTCCAATCCGCCAGGAAGCTCTTGGAGAACCGGCACGCTCTCGTGATGGTGATTGCCCAGAGAACGCCGTAGGCGACCAGGCTGATCCAGTAGAGAAGCTCCGAGGCCTCGGCGAGGCCGAGCAGATGGCCTGCGACCGAGACGACCCCTGTCGCCATCGGAAGGGCGAAATACGCAGGATGGAACGTCTGCAGCCGGTCGCGCACGTGCTGGGACAGCCGTGCCGGTCCGCCTGTGTCCCCGCCGAGCTCGCCGACCTCCATGCCTGCATCCTGGCGCGCGACGCGCACGACCGGCATCGGCGGGAGTCCGAGACGCGGGTAGGACCTTCGGGCGAGGCGCGTCGGTGTTCGTCCTACGCGAGCGCGCGCGAGCGTGACGTCAGCCGGTCGCGCCGGGCAGCAGCCCGTGCCGCACGGCGTATTGCATGAGCTCTGCGTTGGTGCGTAGCGCCATCTTCTCGAGCAGGCGCGTTCGGTGCGTGCTGACCGTCTTGACGCTCAGGCCCAGCTGCGACGCGATCTCCGAGACCGAGCGGGCCGAAGCGAGCAAGATGAAGATCTCGAACTCTCGCGGAGAGAGCAGGTGATGCGGATGCTCCTCGGCGGTGGCGACGTGGTCGGCGAGCTGCTCGGCGAGCGCCTGGCCCACGTAGCGGCGTCCCTCGAGCACCGTGCGGATCGCGCGCAGCAGCTCCTCGGGAGCGTGCTCCTTGGTCAGATAGGCGGAGGCGCCTGCGCGCAGCGCGCGAATCACGAACTGCCGCTCGCCGTACATGCTCAGCACCACGACGGGGAGGTTGGGGTGTTGCTGCGTGATCTGCGGCAGCACGTTCAGGCTGTTCTGGCTCGCCATCGAGATGTCGAGGATCAGCACGTTCCAGTGCTCCGCCTCGAGTCGCTCGAGCAGCTCCGCGATCGTGGCCGCTTCCCCGACCATCGCGTCGACGAGCTCGTCCTCGAGGATGCGTCGGAGCCCCTTGCGGAACATGGCGTGATCGTCAGCCAGCAGGACGCGCAACATCGGGCTCGGGCCTTTCTGCATTCGGGATCCGCAGCACGATCGTCGTACCCCGGGGCTCCTTGCGCGACACGTCGAAGGTGCCGTTGACGAGGAGCGCGCGCTCTTTCATGCCGAGCAGACCGAGAGAGGTCGCCTCGTCGATTCGTTCGGGATCGATCCCGCGGCCGTCGTCGTCGATCTCGAGGACGAGGTCACCCCCGCGTGCATCGACGCGCACCGCGACTCGCGTCGCGTCGGCATGACGAGCGACGTTGGTGAGGGCCTCTTGCACGATGCGGAACACGGTGATGGACACGAGCGGCTCGATCGGCTCCTCCAAGCCATCGACGGCGAGCGAGACGCGTAGGCCGGTCCTGACCTCGTGCTCGCGCGCGAGCCACTCGAGCGCCGCGGCGAGCCCCAGCCGGTCGAGCACCGCGGGACGGAGATCGCCGGAGATCCGGCGGACCGAGTTGACGGCCTCGTCGATGCGCTGGCTCATCTCCACGATGGCCGCGTCGAACGGCTCATTCTCCGTCGATGGGCCCTGTCGCAGGGCGCGGCGGCGGAGGCTGGCGAGGTCGAGCTTCACGCTGGTGAGCACCTGACCGAGCTCGTCGTGCAGCTCGCGAGCGATCCGACCCGCCTCCGCTTCGCGCGCCGCCTGCAGGCGATTCGAGAGCGCCCGAAGGCGAGCTTGCGCATCGATGGCCTCGCGTTGGCGGACCTCGAGCGCGTCGGCCATCGAGTTGAACGCGCCGGTGAGCTCCGTGAGCTCTCCGTGGCTGCGGGGCACGACTGCGCGCGCGCTGAGATCGCCGGAGCCGAAGAGCCGCGCCGCGTGCGAGAGGGCGCGGACCACGCGCAGCACGGAGACCTCCGCGGCGAAGAGCGCTGCGGCGATGGTGAAGAGCGTGAGCAACGCGAGCCCGAGCACGGTGCGGTAGAAGGCCGCGTTGGCTTCGTCGGTCACACGGTCGTAGGGCAAGCCTGCGACGACGGAGAGCGCCGGGATCCCGCGAAGCGGCGCGGCAACGAAGAAGCGTCCGCGGGCGCGGTCGACATAGGCGTGGGTTCCGCCGCGGCCTGCCGCCAGCCCTGCGAGCCAGGGGAGAAGCGCGCGCTGCCCGCCCCTCGCGTCGTCGGTCGCACCCGATTGTGCGAGCACGCGACCGTCGCGGTCGGCGATGATCAGCGCGTAGTCGGCGGGCAGATCGGCCTGCTCGGCGAGCTGGGTCAACCAGCGCAGGTCGAGCGCCACGAAGATCACGCGATCGACGGTGTTGCGGAGATCGCGCATCGCATAAGCGAGATGCAGGACGGGCCGGTGGACGATGGGCCCGATGACGTAACTTCCGATCTCGACGGCGCTCGAGCGCAAGGCGCGCACGAACGCGGGGTTGTCCTGCATGAGGGTCACCCCGCCTGCGGGCTCCACGCTGCAGAGCAGGTGACCGTCGCGGTCGAGGATGCCGATGTTGGCGAACTGCGGAAACCCCGCGAGCACCGCCGGCAGCAGCTCCGGGCATCCCCCAGACGAGACGTTTCCGGAACGCGAGCTCAGCCGGGCTCCCAGCCGCCTCAGCAGTCGTTTCGCTCCCTCGAGCTGCTGGCTGTGCTCGCGCGAAGCAAGCGCAGCCAGATGCCGCGCGTCGCGCTCCGTACGCTGGAGCACCGCCCCCCTCTCGTTGCTCGCGACGTAGAACGTGAAGAGGATGGCCGGCACGGTCGCGATGCACACGAGCAGCACCAGCCGCCCCCGCAAGGTCGAGAGGACCCGTCTCGAGCGCCGCGCACGCGCCGATGCCGATCCCGCGGAGGACCCTCCTGCCACGCGACTCTCGACGGTGGGCACGCTCTTCGTCCGAAACGCACATCGTCCCAGCGTCGCGACCAAGCGCAGTTTACTTCGATCAATCTCCCTCGGAGCGCGCGAGATCCGCCGAGAGGGGCATCACGCTCCTCGGCGACAACGGGTACGCCCGCGCGGTGAATCGGACCGCGATCGAGCGTGTGGCAGGGCCATTTCGGCACTGCGGCGCGCTCACGAGCGTCCGGCAAGGGCGAATGTCCATCTCGACCGCCGGCCCCGGCGGACCACCCGACCGGCCGACTCCGGCAACCTCGGTGCGAAGCGCGCCAACTCGTTTCGAGTAAGCGATGGCCACGTGCACACGTTGGACAGATGTCCGAGGTCGCTGCTCGAGCGGCGGCGATGACGTCTCGCTGCGGCGGCGGTATATCCTCCGCCGGGAAAGCGGGAGCCCAAAGATGCAGCGTAAGCGTGGCTGGGTGGGCGGGCGGTGGCGTCGTTCGGGTCGGCCTCTTCGTCGTGCTCGCGCTCGGGGTCGCGACACCTGCTCTCGCGCAGCCCGACCCGTTTCTCTCGGAGGCGGGGCTCGACGTCGGCGCGCCCGAGCAGACGTCCTTCCCGATGATGATCGACGCGACGGGGCAGGCGATCGTGCGCTCGGTCTCCGCGACCGGGACGCCGGCGGCGAATCGGCTGTGGTGCCTGCCGCTCGGGCGGCGAGTCCTCGAGGGTACCGATCGACCGCTCACCGAGGCGGTGACGCGGCCGGCCGGCTGGCCCGACGACTGGGAGGAGACGCTCGCGCGGCGCGCCCGGGGCCCCGGCTTCGTCGTGCTCATGATCGCGCGCGCCACGCGCGAGGCGCTGCTCGTGCGACTCGCGGACTGCGACGGCCTACCCGAGGTGCTCGGCCTCGCGACGCTGCCGGAGACAGGCACGTCGATCCCTACAACCCCGCGGCGCTGCTCGAGGACGGCACCGTCGTCTTCGGTCCGCTCGGGCTCTCGAACGGCTTCGTGGCGATCGACACCGCCGTCTCGCCACCCACCGCGTGGCTCCCGCCCGCTCTGTCGATCGACGCCCTCGCCGAGGCGCTCGGTCGCGACATGGAGCCGACCTATCACGGGCGGCTGCGCGCGGCCGAGGCCGAGCGCTTCGGGAGGCTCGGCCCGGCGCTCGTGGATCCCTCCGACGGGAGCGAGCTGCGGCTCGTCGTGCCGGTCCCCGGCAACCGCGTGATCGTCGTGCCCTCCATCGGACGTGCGCGCTGGCTCGGCGGCGAGCACCCGTACCGGATGGCGTACCTCGTCGACCCGCACGCGACGGACTCCCCTGCCGCGTCCGCGCTCGAGCCGCTCTTCCGGAGCGTAGCCGATTCGAACGGGGTGGTGGCGCCGCGGCGACGGCGTCGCCGGACGGAGGGCTCCGTCGGGACGTGGCTCGGCGCCGCCCTGCTCAGGCGGGCTCGAGCCGGACGAGCGTGCTCTAGGAATGGAAGAGGTCGCGCGTGTCGTCTTGCCGCTCGGCCTGCGCGTCGGCCTTGCGGCGCATCACGGTGCTGCGCCAGTACGGAGGGCCGCGAGCTGGAGCGATGGGAGGCG
>JADZFZ010001191.1 GCA_020854145.1 Deltaproteobacteria bacterium
ACCAGTGGCGCGACAACTACGTCTTCCTCACGCCGGACAAGTACGCGTTCGACTTCGTCATCATCATGGCCAACGCCACCGCGCAGATCCTCCTCGACGGCCTGCCCCTCTCCCCCACCGACTGCACCGTCAGCCCCGGCGACGGCCGCATGCGCCTGCCCGGCGAAGCCCCGCCCGACGTCGTCATCCACCGCTGCCAGCTCACGTTCCCGGCCGTGATGGGCCCGCCGAACGTCCGCATCATGCCCGGCGATCAATCCGCCGACGGCTACCACACGCTCATCTCGGATCAGCCCGTCGGCCTGATGGCCTACGGCTTCGACGCCTTCGTGAGCTACGGCTACGCGGCAGGCCTCAACCTACGCCGTCTGGAGTAGCGGACCGCAAGGGGGGGAAGATGCGCGTCACGTCGAGCTCGATGGCCTCGAACGGCGGGATTCGGACGACGTCGCCATCGCTGAAGCGACCCGACTCCGTCCAGCGTGCGCCGTCGCGGACCAGCGCTTCCAGCACCCGTGTCTCCGGGTCCACGAGCCACAGGCTGGTGACTCCCGTCTCGAGGTAGAGCTTCGCCTTGACCACGCGGTCTTGCCTGGCGTTGCTCGGTGACGTCACCTCGCACACCCAGTCGGGGACGACGTCGATCGGCCTCATGTCCCACGGATCCGCGAGCCGCTCGCGACGCCAGCCGGCCAGGTCGGGGCGAACGACGTCGTGAGGCGTGAGACGCACGTCGACCTCGAGCAGGATCCACCAGCCGCCCGGGCCGCCCGAGCCGTCGTCGTCGTCGAATGGCCGGCCCACGAAGCTGCGGATCGCGCCCTGCACCTTCGAGTGCCGTGGCAAGGGCGCCGGCGACACTTCGATCGCGCCGCGGATCACCTGGGCACGCACGTCCTCGGGCAGCGAGGCGAGATCGTCGTAGGTGGCGAGCCGGCGCGCCGCGGTCATTGGTAGATCCTTCTATCTCGTCTCCGCCACGGTGGCGGAGGGCAAGAGAGCAAGACCCCTTTCGAACCGTGCATGCGGATTTCCCGCACACGGCTTACCGGTGGCCTCTCGAGGCACGGCATTACGCAGCTCCGGGGCGCTCGCTGGAGGAAGTACACGCGCTTGCGCTCCTTCTCCCAGATCCGCTTCTCTCGCCGGACCTGGGGTCTGCTACTCGGCGCTCCGGCGCTTACCGAGGCGGGGCTCTCACCCGCTGGAGAAGCGAAGCGTGAAGACGCGCGCCCGCCGCCTCGCGGCGTCGGTCGTTCGTCTTCGTCACGACGCACCACGAGGTCACCCTATCACGCGGCCTGCAGACCGCGCCGCAGTCGATCGAGAACGCCGCTTCATCGGAGTCGCGCTTGCGTCGGGCGCCGCGAGCGGACGTAACCGGTCACCGGCCCTGCGAGGTGATGGACCGGGTGCGCCGGTACTGCGCTGCCTGTTGCGCTTGCTGCTGGGCTGCGGCCTCCTGTTGCATCGCGATAGTGGCCATGCCAGCCGTGATGGCAGCTTCGCCGCCACGGTGGGCGACCTGACAGACGCAGCCGACGTTGTTGGCCATGATCGCGACCGCGCCAAGGCGGAGGCCGATGCTCGCGCAGTGGCTCTCACACTGCGTCGCCGCGTCCGAGGGAACCGAGACGACGCCGCCCGTGCCGACCGGCGCCATGCAGGCGCCGAGCGAGATGCACAGGCAGCTGGCGATCAGCACCGAGCGCATGCCTGCGAAGGTACCAAAGGCCATCGTCGTGAGGCGGCGAATCTCAGCGGTCGTCGTCGGTGGGATGCGAGCGTGACGCGGTGCTCGGGAGGTAGAGCTGGCGGCACGCGGCGCACACCTCCGCGGTGATCGTCTTGCCACCGGCGCCCGGCACGATGGCTTGCCCGCGGACTGCGACCTCGAGCACGACCTGGTAGTCGCTGGGCACGTGCTCGCCTCGCGCGCAGAGCATCGCCGCACGCTCGAGCTCGGTCGACGAGACGCGATCCCCTCCCGTCCACGAACGCCGCATCGCGTGCCAGCATGCGGGCCGACGCGACGTCGCATCGTGACGTTCCGGAGACGCGTGCGTGACGGCTGCGCCATCGGAGGGACCCGACCGGGGTAGAGTCGCCTCGTAGCGTGGGACGTCTTCGCGCGGATTTGCTCGCGGTGGGGCTCTCGGCGGTCGCGCTCGGGGCGGCGGCGGGTACAGCGCGCGCGGTGCCGGGGCCGGACTCGGTGGCCGTCGTCGCGAGCTCGGCGGTCCCGGAGAGCGTCGCGCTCGCGGAGCGCTACGTGGCGGCGCGGCAGGTGCCGCGGAGCCGGCTGTGCGTGCTCGATCTGCCGGTGACGGACGACGTGTCGGTCGAGGTGCTGCGCGACGCGCTGATCGAGCCGCTGCGGGCGTGCCTCGGGGACGCGATGGAGCACGTCGAGGCCGTCGTGCTGGTGCGCGGGGTGCCGCTGCGCGTCGACGTCGGGGCCGACGACGGGTGCGGGCGCGCGTCGGTGGCTGCGGCGCTCGGCGCGTGGGGCTCGACGCTCGCGGACGGGACGCCGCTGCTCGGGCACGCGCCGGGTCGGACGTTGATGTGCGCGGGAGGTGTGCCGTGTTGCGGAGCGCGCTTTGCGAACCCGTTTCGCACCGGCGTCTTCGCGCCGGGTTGGTCGCGCGACACCGCGGAAGGCACCTTTCGTCCGCTGCTCGTCACGATGCTGCACGGGCGGACCTACGAGGACGCGGCGCGGTTGATCGACAGCGCGATCGCGGCCGAAGCCCCCGGCGCGGCGCGCGGACAGATGCTCTTCATGGACGGCGCGGACCCGGCGCGCGGGTCGCTCGACGCGACCTACGACGCGGTCATCGCAGGCCTCGCGGATCGCGGGATCGCGGACGTCGCGCGCGTGCCGTTCGATCCCGATCTGACGGGGCGCACGCTCTCCGCGTTCTTCGTCGGGACCGCGAGCCTGGGCACGA
>JADZFZ010001192.1 GCA_020854145.1 Deltaproteobacteria bacterium
CGCTCTCGTCGCGCACCATGTCCACGTCGACGATGTTGCCGCCCCAAGGGCACGGCCCGATCGCGCGGTTCGCGCTCTCGATGACGACGCGGAGGCGATCGTTGGCCATCAAGACGTCGCCCGGCAGGCCCGTCGCGCCGGGCCCGTCGATGCGCTCGGCATCGAAGTTCGCCGTCGTCAGCTCGAGCGCCCGCGCGACCTGCGGCCCACCGCTTCCCTCGGGGATCTCGGGGAAGTACGCCTCGATCCCGGACGGTCCGGCGTCGGGCGTCGCATCGGGCTGTGTCGCGTCGGGACCCGTGTCGGCAGGCCCCGGCTCGTCGTCGTCGCCACAAGCGGACGACGCGAGCACGAGCAGCGCGCAGAGCACCGAGGAGACGAAGAGCGAAGAGGACGATCGGACGGCAGCCATGGGCCGCAATCATGTCACGCGCGCGTCACCGTGGTGACTTGCCGGAGATCACGTGGCGAACGGTGCGCGGGATGCCGAACGCGAGGTGTGCGAGGTAGAGTCGCGCCGCCATGTTGGGGGAGAGGAGCTCGGTGCGACGCTTGGTCGTCGCGCTCGTCGGGTTGGCGGTGGCCCTCGGGCTCTCGGCGGGCGGGGCAGCCCAGGAGACACGTCGTGCGCGGCTCGAGGTGCAGCGTGGTCAGGGCGCAGAGACCTGTGCGACCGCGGAGACCGTCGCGTCGGCGATCGGTGCGCGGGTCGGTTACGAGGCCGTCGACGACACCTCGTCGATCCAGATCGTCGTGACATTCGCGGCCCGACGCCGTGGGTACGGCGCCCTGGTGTCCATTCGCGGCCTGCACGACGATGCGATCCTGCACCGCGAGCTCGAGGGCGCGAGCTGCTCCGACCTGTCGGAGGCTGTCGCATTGACGATCGCGATCGTCCTGGACCCCCTGGCGGGTACCAGGCCACCACGCGGCGATCCGCCTCGCGACGATCCACCACGCGACGACCCAGCCCCTGTCGCGGCGACCTCGGAACCTCCAGCATCTCCTCCGATCGTGACCACCGCGGCGCCCGCGCCGGCGCGTGGACCGCTCGACGATCGATCGACTGCGACTCCCCGGCGGGCCGCGCAGGTCCGGTGGCGCGATCGTCCGGTCTTCGCCGTGCGCGTCGGTCTCGACGTCGCGGTCGGGCCGATGCCCGGCGTCGCTCCCGGCGCGACGCTCGGGCTCGAGCTCGGAACGGATCGCTGGGTCGTGGGCATCGAGGGACTCGCGACGCTCACGACGTCGGAGACCGACGCGGACGGGAGCAGCGTTCGGGCTCGACTTCTCGGCGCGGGCTTCCTCGGCTGCTTCCGCATCCGCCCTCTCCTCGGTTGTGCGGTGTTCAAGGTAGGCGCGGCGCTCGGCGAGGGTCGAGGCGTCGACCAACCTCGGAGCGACAGCTCGCTCTTCGCAGGGGCAGGCGCTCGCGCACAGGTGGAGCTTTCTCTCGGGTCTCGTATTGCGCTGTTCGCGTTCGGCGAGTTGTTGGGAGCGCTGACCACGACGGTCCTCCATCTCGACGGGAGCGAGCGTTGGAGGTCGTCGCCGGTGTCTTTCGGCATCGGAGCGGGCGCTCGCGTGGACATCTATTGAGCGCAAGTGACGACACGCGCCATCGACCTCCAATCACCGGACGTGACGGGGACCGACCCGGAACGCACCCCGGTCGACGTCGCTTCGACGCGCGAGCTGCCGCGCCTCGAGTCCTTCACCGCCCTGTTCCACGAGCACGTCGATGCGGTGCGGCGCACGCTCGTTCACCTGGGAGTCTGGGATCGCGATGCCGACGACGAGACACAACGCGTCTTCGAGACGGTCTGGCGCAAGCTCGACGAGCTCGACCCGCGCCGAGGGACGCCGCGCGCCTGGATCCTGGGTATCGCGTGCAATGTCGCCCGGGACTGGCGCAAGTGGACGCGTACGCAGCGCGTGCGCGCCATTCACCTCGTGGAAGATCCGACAGCGCTCGACATGCGCCGCTCGGGCCGCGACGCCTCCGAGGAGCGGCTCGACCACCAGCGTTCGTTGCGCCTGCTCGCGAAGCTGCTCGCCGAGCTGCCCGAGGAGCAACGCACCGTGGTCGTCATGTGCCGCATCGAAGGGCTGACCGCCCGCGACGTCGCTGCCGTGCTCGACATCTCGGCCAACACCGTGTCGTCGCGGTTGCGGCTCGCGCTCGAGAAGCTCGAAGCCGCGCTCGACCGCACCGACGGAGATGGGTCATGACGGCTCCCAAGACCCGTCGCCCTTCGCTGGACGAGCTCGTCGATGCGGCGCGCTCCCGACCCGGCATGTCGGCCGATCAACGGTCGCGGATGCTCTCGTCGATCCTCGTTGCCGTGAGCCCCGGCACCCCGTCGTCGGGCAGCGGGTCCGGCGGCGCCGCACCGCAGCAGGCCCCTCGCCCTGGCTCCTCGCTGCCGCGTGGTGCTGGTGCGCTCGGTGCGTCCTCGGCGGGACGAGCACTGATCGCGCTGGCGTCGTTCGCGATGGGCGGCGGTGTCGTGGCGACGTACTACGGCCTTCGTCCCGCGGAGACACGGATCGTCATCGTGCACGATCGCGCACCCGCGACGCCGACCGTGCGTGCTCGTCAACCCGACGTGGCGCCTCCGCTCCGAACCGACCGGCCCGAAAGAGCAGAGGGCCAGGGTGAGGGGCCGGGGGGCGAGTTCGGGACCAGGCCCCCTCTCCCCGAATGGGGAGAGGGTCGGGGTGAGGCGCGAGCGTCCGGCGAATTCCGAGTGAGCCCGAGCCCGCGGCCAGCGGGCGACGGCGAAGTCGCAACACGCCCAAGCGCCAGCGACGGGCGCGAATTCGCGCCGCGACCCATGGACGCGCGTCCCGAGAGGCAAGGTGAGGGGCCCATGCTCGCCCGAGACCGCTCGGACGATCTCCAGGCCGAGCGCGCGCTCATCGAACGTGCGCGGGCTGCGCTCAGCCGCGATCGGCCCGCGCACGCGCTCGACGCGCTCACCCAGCACGAACGACGATTCCCTCGCGGCCAGATGCGCGAGGAGCGCGAAGCGCTTCGCATCCACGCACTGCGTGCCTCCGGGCAAGAGGCCGCGGCGACGGAGCGCGCGCGCACGTTCCGGCGAGACCACCCGGAGAGCCTCATGCTCCCTGCCATCACGGCCGGCACAGGCGAGCGAGCCCGGCGAACCACTCCGGCGCCCGGGCAGCCCTGGTGGCTACCCTCGGAAACCTCGGCAGTGGATGGCGGCAACCGATGAGACATCTGATCACGATGGTCGCCGTCTTCGGCACCGCCGCATGCTCCCAGCCCCAGGAGCTCGGGTTCAACTTCGGCGACTCTGGCGAGGCTGGCATCGGCGACGCGAGCCCGGACACGGGCGACTCCTCGCTGGACCGTGATGTGGGGAGCGACTCGGGACGGCCCCGCTCGTGCCGGGACGATTGCGACGACGGCGATCCGTGTACGACGGACAGGTGCGACGACGGCATCTGTACCAACCTCCTGCGCGACACGGATCGAGACGGGCACGCGCCGGTGCGTGTCGGCGACGACGCCTGCCGCCAAGGCGACGACTGCGACGACTTCGACGCGCACAGCTTCCCAGGCGCGCCGGAGCGTTGCGACTACATCGACAACGACTGTGATGGGCTGATCGACGAAGGGCTCGGCTATCGTGATCTCCCGGCCACCACGCGGATGCTCGGACAGGAAGGATTGGTCCAGGCACATTCCATTGCGGTCGCACCGTTCCCGTCGCCCGTCCGCAACGCGTTCGCGCTGACCTGGTCGGTGGGGCTCGGCGACACGAACGACGTCGTCTTCATCCAGGTCATGAACCCGACGGGCGAGGCGCCTCCATCCCCTGTCGCGATTCGCGGCTACCAACCAGCCGCCCGCACGGTAGCCCGATGGCTCGGCGATGAGTGCGTCGTCGTCGGAACCCAGTTCCACGAGATAGGGCCACTGCCTGGTCCCGACTCCTGCTTCAACCCCGATTGTCCGACGTACATGGCAACCGTCTCGCCGCTCGGGGAGCTCTTGCGTTCTCCCGAGATCCTCTTTCGCGATTGGGACGGCACCTTCGGCTTCCCGATCGCCGAGGGCGAGATGTATGTCGCCATTCGCCCTTCGGAGCCGGGGACCGTCTCGCTTCGGTCGTTCGACGCGGACGGCAACCCCGGCCGGGCAGATGCCCCCTTGCTCGACATCCCGCCTGGAGAGGTCATCGGTCGCATGACTGCAGTCGCAGCCGACGCGGAGATCGTCTGGATCTACAACACGAGCGCCGGTGATCTCGTCGCCCTCTCGACCAATCTCGACGGCGAGCCCGTGCGCGGACCACGCATCCTCGCATCCAACGCCTATCTCGTCGGCCATGACGGAGCGACGGCCGTGGCTGCGAACGGCGTGCTCCACATTCCCTATCGGAACGCGGACAACTCGCTCTTCCGCGTCGGACGCTGGAGCACTGTCGGCGACTCGTTGGACGAACCGACCCTCATCGCCGAGGCCGCCTTCTCGGATCACGGGCTCGCGACCGACGGAGAGCAACTGCACGGCTGCTTCGTATCCGGCGCACTCCCTTCCGACCTCTATTACTTCCGACTCGCATTCGACGGCACCATCCTCCAAGAGCCGACCCTCGTCTTGACCGATCTCCCGACGCGCGGAACGTGCTTCGTCGCCGCCCGCGGCACCGGCATCGTCGTCGCCGCCAGCGACTGGGGGGAGTTCGACTTCGCAGGCCAACGAGTGGTCCGTACCGGCACCGTAGGCTGGACCCAAGTCGGCTGCGAGTAATCTTCCCGCCTCACTGACGAACCGATCGCGTCCCCTCCAAGAGCGTTGGAGGGCGGGCGGCATGCACGAGAACGAGACCGCGCCAGTCGGACGGCCGAGGTCGCGGACCACGGCAGTCAGGCTGATTGCCGGGCTCGCTGTCCTGCTATCGGCGACCTGCGACGGCAGCAGCCCTACGTGCGAGGAGGTCTGCCAAGGTGGACGGTAGTCCAAACGCCGCCGGATCAACGCTCACGAGCGACTTGGTGCGGGAGAAGCGTGCGCAGGAACAAACGACATGCCGCGGATGCCCACCACTCGGCGCGAGCCGGGGACGCGATCAAATGACCCGTCGTGGATGCCTCTACACGTCGCGAGCTGCAGAGCGATGAATCGCCAACGGCGCCAGTTCTGGTCTCTCGTCGTCGTTCTCGGCACCACGATGGTCTCGTGCGGACCCTCCCGGGACGCACGCATGATCGCGCCGGAGGCGTGGCGTGCGTATGCCCGACGTGGAGTCGGGACAAACGACATGCCGACGTTCGGCTCAGTCACTCCGGAAGTCCGCGCCGTCGAGCCCACGAGGCACCCTGCACAGGAGTCCGCGGATGCAGGCACTCCGCTCGCGCCGGTGGTGTCGTCGCTACCCGATCTCGCTCCATCCGTCAGCCCCGATCCAGTCAGCGGGGGACGTCGCGCCCGACCGGCCGGAGACTCGCTCACAGTACGCACGGCGCGTGCTACGTCCGCTGCGTGCCCGTCGGCGGCGGCGCTCGACCGGTTGACCGCGCTCGGCAACTCTTCCGATGCTGCCGTGTGGCGCGAGATCCGCGCCCTGCTCCGTCCACGAGCGTCCATCTCCGCCGCCGAACGGCGCAGCGGATGTCGCGTCGGGTGGTACCGCGGGCTCCTCCGGATTCGGCCTGCGTCAGAGCGAGGCTGCTCTGTGGCCGTGATCGGTTACAGCCAGACGATGTCCTGCCCAACCCGATACGCTGAGGACCATACCTGCGAGCCGGTCACGGGCGACGACATCCCGATGACTCGCACTTTCGATCGGTACGCCGCCATCGACGTCGACGCCGGGGGCCGGTTGCATGCCGCGTCACGATCCCTCGCCGCCGACGATCTTCTGGTGGTGTCCGACCCGGCGCTCCCCGATCTCGACGGCGACGGATGGCCCGAATGGGTGCAATGGTCGATCCCGAACGATCCATTTCTGGGGCGCCTGTGTGCCGTCCCGGCTGATTCTTGCGAAGGGCGATATTGCGCCAGCTGCGGCCTTCCCGACCCCCGTTTCTTCTTCGTCGTCGGCAGCCGGACCCGCAGCCGCCTTCTGGGACCGCTGCTCGGCGCTGGTCGCCAAGTCTTCCCGGACATCGACGGACGGCTGGAAACGGCGCTCGCACCGCATCGCGCACGCGGAGACGCCGATCCCGATTACCAGGCGGACGCCTGCCCAGAGCCCGGTATCGTCTGGACGAGGTACGAGCATCCGGGCGCCCCGACGATCACGCTGTCAGCGGGGATGGTGCGCGTGGACGTTCCCGTGCACCCGTCGCGATGCCAAGGCTGGGATCCCGGTGCCAGCGGCGGCGGCCCCACGTGTACGCCGTCGCCCTCGTCAACCAGGCTCATCCACGAGATCCCCTGGCCGCCCCATGCCGCCAGATCGAGGTCGGGCACCGGAATGCCCGATAACCCCTTCTGACGGCGGCATCTACGTCATCCGGATTCCGGCCCTGCGCACGACGCCGCGACATCCGCGCGGGTCATTGCGGGACCAGGCGAAAGGCCTCGGCGTCCCAACGGAGCAGTCGTCGCGACGTCACCGGCGCCAGCCGGTGCCGTGCGTTCATCCGGCGGGGCTGAATGGACCGCCGGCCGTGCTCCAGGAGCGTCACGGAGCGCAGTCCGCCGGGATTCGGCCCCAATAGCAGCCGACTTCCGCTGCACACCCACGGAGCGTTCGGCGCGTCGCTCTCACCCGACGTGTCTCCCGTCCAGACGCAGTAGAACGAACCTGCGGCAATTGGCTGGAAGCCCGTCAGCCGCCACTTCCAGACAATCTCGACGTCCGCCTGCTCGGCGATATTGAATCCGCAACCGCGAGAGGTCGTGACGATCTCGTGGACGCCGTCCGGAACAAGGTCGACGATCTCTACCCGGAGACTATCGGGGCCGCCGTCTTCGCAGGCAGGCCCCCCGCTCATCAGGACTGCTCCGTTGGCGCCAACGACAACGACCTCCGCGCGCTCTAACCCCGGCACGCCGGGAGCACGGCTGGAGCACGAGTACACCAGCTCATGACCAGGGGCAGGCGACAGGTCGGCCGCCCCAATGCGAACGCAGGGCAAGACCGCAAGGGATGTGTCTGTGTCCAAGCTCCAGGACTCGGAAGTGCCATCCAGCCGCACGCCCCGGCGGCACTCAGCCACAACGTCAGCCCCATGCGAGCGCACCACGCACCCTCGTGCGGCCCAAGAGCTCGAGAGCACCTCGTCTCGTCCGAACCAGGGGAGCGATGCCTCCCGCGGCGAGTCCTGCTTTCCAACAGGCGCCGCCGCGCCGTCATGTGCCAGGCAATCAGACGACTCTTGGGTTCCGGGCGCGGCCTCGCCGCCGCGCGCGGCGGTTGCAGTGCCTACCAGTACGAGGATCCAAACCAGGGCGCGGCTGCGTCCACGCATCGGTCACATCCTCACACCGCCGAAGATGGGTGGATCGGTGATGAGGATCTCGACGCGCCGGTTGCGCGCGCGGCCGGCGTCGGTTCCGGAGAAGTCGACGGGACGCCTCTCGCCGAGAGCGCGATAGTCGATGTGGACTCGGCGGGCGCCGCGGGCGACGAGCGCGGCGCCCACCGATTGAATCCGCCTGAAGGAAAGGCGATCGTTGTAGTCGGTCTCGCCGACGTCGTCGGTGTGACCGTCGAGTCGAATGCGCCGGATCCATGCATAGTCAGGGCTCGTGAGGACCGCGGCGATCTGCGCCAAGACCGGCTCCGAGCGCGGCAGGACGTTGGCGTCGTCGTGCGCGAAGTAGATCGAGTAGCCGGCGCGAATGCGAATCTGATTGCCAATCACCTCGATCGCGGCGGTGGCCTCGGGACAGCCGTCGTCGTCCTCGAACGCGTTGTGAGTCTCGCGCTCGGTCGGACATCGGTCACGTACGTCGGGGATGTCGTCGCCGTCGGTGTCGCGGGTGCGGGCGAGAAACGCCAGCCGCTCCGCTTCGACAAGCGCGAGCAGGCGTTGGCGCTCGGCGAGGTCGGCGAGCCGGGCCGCGCGCAGGCGAACGACATGGGTGGCGAATGCGCCAGGGTTGGCCTCGAGCCGATCGAGCGCTGCAGCGGCTTGGACGTCGATCGGTGCGAACTGCTGCCAGCCCGTCAGCTCGGCGAGCTTCGCCAGGGCCGCCAGCGTGAAATACGCGCGGATGAGGTGAACCCCCCGAGCATGCCAGTTGAGCGCGCGCCCGAGCAGGTCCGAGAGGTAGCCCGGTGCGACCGCGATGAGCTCGCGGGCCGTGTGCGCGGCTTCGTCATTGCGGCCTTGCCAGAGTGCGAGCTGCGCCAGGTAGAAGCGCGCATTGGCGGCCTCCGCGCCCTCGGGGCGCTCGGCAACCACCGCGCGCAGATTCTCCTCGGCGCTCGCGTCGGAACCGGTCCACGCGTGCAGCATGCCGAGCCAGACACGCCCACGAATGGGCTGGAGTGTGCCGAGCGCGGAGAATGCCGCGGCAGCCTCGTCGAATCGTGCGGCGAAGAGCAGCGCCAGCCCTTCCGTCTCCAGGCATGCCGCGGCGTGCTGGGACGGTGTGGTCACGGTCCGCGCCAGGGTGGAGGCGCCTTCGTAGTCGCCAAGCTCGAAGCGCACGACCGCGAGAAGAGCGCGCGCTTCGTCCCCGACAGCCTGGCCCGCGGGTACCGCCTGGACCAGACCATCCAGTCGGCCGCGCGCGGACTCCCACTCCTGTCGAGCCAGAGCCTGACGCGAGAGCTGGAGCTCGTCCTGATAGAGCTGCTCCGCGACGCCCGCGACGCTGACGGGGGGAGCCTGCGAATGACACGCCGCAGCGATCAGAAGCCCAGAACAAACACACTCATAGCCCGGTATGCTCCAGCCGATCCTCAAGGCGCGCCACCGGTGCGGACATCCTGCGTGTCGGCCGAGATGGCACCCTGCCGGCGGAGCGCTTCCTGGTTGTGTTGCAGCGTTCGGACCGCCGCCAGCTGCTGGCCCCACGCCGACTCGTTCGGTCGCATCTGGATCGCACGCACCAGATCCGCCACCGCTTCTGCGTAGCGACCCTGGTATCCGCGGGCGACACCGCGGTTGTAGAGCGCCTCGGCGAGCCGCTCGACCGTGTCGCCGTCGGGATCGGGTGCCGCCGCTGCGGGTGCCGTCTCGTCGATCACCTGCGTGAATAGCCCCTCTGCTCCGCGGAGGTCCCCCGAACGGACCAGGTGGAACCCCCGCTCGCAGCGAGCGTCGTCGTCGCAGTCCTCGAGCTCGACCTCGACGACCTGCTGCCACGGCAGGATGATTCGCGCGAACTGGTCGACGATCTGCGAATTGAGCGTGCGGAGAATGCTCGAACCATCGATTGGAGGGGGCTCTCGATTCTCGTCGGAGTAGGGGCTGCGCATGCCCGAAGTGGTGGCGTCCCGGCGCTGCTCGTACATCTGGCTGACGATGACCTGCCCGGTCTGCGTCGCCATCACACCGAGCTGCAGACGGGCGACGGCGGTGCCGGCGCGCGTGAGCCAGGTACACCCGTACTGAACGGTTCGGTATTGCATCCGACCGGCCGCGTCGCGACCCGCCTCCACCCGCCGGCTGCATTGCCCCGAGTGGGCGTCGATCCGCTCTTGGTAGTCGTTCGACACGACCGTTCCCGTGATCGTCAGTCCCGCGCCCTGGCCCATCAGCCGGATGCTGCGATTGAGGCTGTGCGCGATTCGTTGCTCGAGCTCCCGTCGTATCTGGGATGCGGCCTGGGGATACCCGCCCTCGAACGACGCGACGGCGAAGCTGTTCCCGAACGCGGTGGCGTCGAGCGTCGCGGGGTGCGTCACGCGAAAGTACGTTGCGCGCGATGCGCATCCCGTTGCCAACAGCCCGGTGGCCAACAGCGGGGCGAGAACCGACCCGCACGTGAAGCGACGCCTCATCGCGCTCCTCCTGGCATCGAGTGAGGCGCCGGCTGCGCCCACGCCCAATGCCGCTCCTCATGGCGATCCGACTGATTGCCCGTGGCGACCTTCACTGCCAACCATTGGAGGGGTGCGCGGCCATCCGTCACCGTCGCGTCGCGCGCGCGGAACGCTCATGCATTGCCTGCGAGGAGGTTCCCATGGCGGGTGATCCCAACCCCGGGGCACGGCGTCGCGGTGACGTGACTGACGGATTCAGTGGGGCGCGTCCAAGAGGGGATGGAGTGCGCCCTCGTTCGACGTCGTCGTCGATTCGTTCGGTCACGAAGATACGTGTTGCAGCCGTGGTCCGCCAACTCGCTGTGGCAGTCGTGGCGACGCTCTTCACTCACGGCTGCGACCGAGTCCAGGCCCTCTTCGGAGCTGCGGGTCTCTTCGGGGACGCGGGCAGTGCCCGGTCGGTGTCGCAGCCTCCTACGCGTCCGACTTCACCGCCGCGCCCAACGGTCGCGCAGATCGGCGAAGCGGCGAACCTGCGCGAGGTGGCGCGTCTCTGGGCGCGAATGGCGGCGAATCCCGCCGCCTCGGCTCTGCGCATCCACCGCGTCGGCGACGACCGCTTCGCGCTCGTGGCGCCCGATAGCGTGGCGGCCGATCAGGTCGGCGCGCTCGTGGTGCTCGGTCGCGCAGCGGTCGCGAGACGCCCGACGCCCACCGACACGGGGCTTTCTCCCGCTCTGGTCGCACCTACCAAGGGAGCCGTCCTCTACGACGCTCCCTCCATCCGGAGCCCGCCGAGGCGCTACCTTCCTCAGTCCTCGCTCCTGGTCGCGTTGTATGGCGAGCTGCCCGGTCGGGTTTCGGAGCCAGGCACCGGCAGCCTCACGTACGTCGTGGCATCCCGCAACGACGAGGGCTGGGTGCGCGGTCGCTTCCTCCAGCCGTATGGCGCGTGTGTCCCCGACCTCGACAGGCTGGGCGCCGACGCTCCCGAGGGACGCGGAGACGCTCTTGCTCGCGATGCAGTCCTGAGCCCGCGCACCGTGCGTATCCACGGGCATGGGACCGAGGGCTTCATGGTCACCGGACGCGACTTCGACCATGCCCGCTCCTACGTCGGGCTCTACACCCGCGACTCTTCCTGTGCGCTGACGGCGGTCGCCTTCCACGTCGTCCCGGGAATCGTCGAGAGGGTCTTCTTGACGTCCACCGGGCACCGGCGTGGCAAGACCCTCATCGTCGCGAGCTCGCGTGCGGGAAGGGACCAGGATCCGCTCTTCCAAGAGACGTGGAGCGCCTACGAGATGGGCCGAACGAGGCCGATCTGGTCTCGGAGGCTCACAAGCTCGCTCCACCTGCGACCCCGAGATCGAACCGAGGTCTGGGGCCCGGAGAACCGAGGACCCGCGCGCGAGCAAGGCTATTGGCCGCTCGTCATCCATCGTCCAGGGCTCGGTCGCGAGAGCTTCGTGTGGGACGGGCGGGCGCTCGTGCCGGACACGCTCGTCACGTCCGGAGGCACGCTCTGGCAAGGAGACGACGAGTGAGCACCGGAGATCGGGACGCTCCCACTCAGCCCCTACCGCCTTCCTCCGACGGCTGCCGCCTGTGTGGAGTGGACCACGTGCGAGGTGCGCTCCACTGCCCATCTCGGATCGTGGGAACGACCCTCGCGGGCAAGTACCGCGTACGTGCGTTGCTCGGCGTGGGCGGCATGGGGGCAGTCTATGAGGCCGAGCACCTCGGGCTCGGCCGCACGGTAGCGATCAAGCGACTGTACGGTCGAGCGAGCGACGACCCCGAGAGCGTGGCACGATTCCAGCGCGAGGCGCGCAAGCTCGCGATGCTCGAGCACCCGGGGATCGTTCGCGTCGCCGATTTCGGCCGCGACGAGACAGGAGCTGCCTACATCGAGATGGAGCGCCTCCAGGGACAGACGGTCGCGGACCTCGTGGCCGCCGGGCCCGTCCCGATCGAGCTCGCGGTAGCCATCGTCGCCCACGCGCTCGACGCGCTCGGCGCCGCTCACGCAGCGGGAGTAGTCCACCGCGACCTGAAGCCCGAGAACGTCTTCCTGGTCGACGCGGCCAACACATGCGTGGTCAAGCTCCTCGATTTCGGGATCGCCAAGCAGGCTACCGCGACACCTGCCTCCGTGCTGACGAGCACGGGGGCCTCGTTCGGAACACCGCTCTACATGAGCCCCGAGCAGCTGCAAGACACCAAGAGCGCCGACGCCCGGAGCGACATCTGGGCGATGGGAGCGACCGCCTTCGAGATCCTCACGGGGCGTCGCGCGGCCTCTGGCGAGAGCCCATTCGAGGTCATCTCGAGGATCCTCGTGGGCAACGTCGAGCGTCACCCAAGCATGTTCCGAGACGACGTCCCCGCGAGCCTCGATGCCGCCGTCGCACGCGCGCTGGAGCAGGATCCAGCTCGAAGGTTCCAGTCTGCCGTGGAGATGGCTGGGGCCCTGCGCGCGAGCCTCGGCAGTCTCCGCGCGCTGCCCATCACCCAGTTGGGACCTACTCCTCCCGCCCGGGCGGCCGCCTCCGCTCGACCGGCTTGCAGCGCTCCCGCGGCCACGACCCCCATGGGACCCGTGCTCCCCCCTTCGTCGAGCGCGGATGGGTTCGCGCGTCGTCCGCCTGGACCCCCGGCGCGCGCGGGCACGACCACCTCTCCGGTCGTGATCGCCACGGGTCGGTCCGAGGCAGGAACCCCATCGACCAAGTCGGGCGACACTCGGGCGTTCGGGCTGCTGGCGGGCTGCGCTGGTGTGGCGATGACGTCGGCCGCCGCACTCCTGGCATGGCACCTCTGGCGGACGGGTGAGAACACCGCGGACCCGGTTCCTGCGCTCACGCAGTCCCGGGACGCCGGGCAGACCGGCAGCCACGCACGAGCCACGTGCCCGAGCGGCATGGTCCGCGTCGCCATACCAGGTGCCACCGCGTTCTGCCTCGACCGCACGGAGGTGACGAGCGGCGACTACCAACGTTGCGTCGATTCCCGCAGCTGCCCCGCGGCCGGCGCGAGCATCGTCGCCGACCTTCCCACCGAAGAGATCGACCGCCAACGCATCTACTGCACGGGAGCGCGGCAGGACCGCGCGGCTCACCCGATCAACTGCGTAGATCGCGCCATGGCACAGGCCTACTGTTCCTGGCGCCGTGCACGACTGCCCACCGAGGCAGAGTGGGAGCTCGCGGCCCGCGGCAACACTGGCCGTCGCTTTCCGTGGGGCAACTGGGCACCCGCCGCCAACATGGTCAATGCATGTGGCCCCGAATGCGCCCTGAGGCCGCGGCGAGGAAGGCGTCTTCCTCGTCCCGGTGGCGACGCATTTCCGTCCACGATGCCCGCGGGAGCGCTCCTCGCTGGCGCCTCCGAGTGCGGGGCGCTCGATCTCGCGGGCAACGTCGCGGAGTGGGTCGCGACCGATGGACCTGGAGCCATCGCACGAGGCGGTGGATGGACCGACGACGCAGTCGACGGCCTGCAATCCACCTCGCGTCGCGCCCTCGAGGTCTCTGCGCGGCTACCGGACCTCGGCTTCCGCTGCGTTGCTGATGTCGTCTCCGAGTAGCGGAAGGCTCGACATCCCGGGGGATTGAACTTTCGCGGACCGCGTTGCGGACTGGGCAACGTCGGCCTCCGAAGGGATCGGCTCAGCTCAGAACGGGGAGTCGGACACGAAGGTGGCGTCTCCCGACGCAGTCACGTGGTGGCCGTACCCGGACACGTCGGTGCCGTCGCCGAGGGGCCAGTACCCCACGAGACCCGGTTGCGGCGCCAGGCGCGCATAGCGGTTGTCGGCGATCTCCGCAGCAGTGCGCGCGACGCTCCAGACCCGCACCTCGGCGAGCCGGCCGTTCCACAGGTTCGGCTCGGTGCTGGCCGCGTCGGCGATGCCACCGATGATGAGCGGTGCGCTGCCATCGAGCACGGACGTCGCAAGGCCGGCGCCCGAGCCCAGTGGAGCCCCATCGAAGTAGAAGGAGGCTTCGCCGGCGGACGCACGATAGACGACGGCGACATGGTGCCAGGTCCCCACCGTCATCGCCGGGGTCACAAGCGATGTTGCGGAGGATCCGTTCAGGCCGTCCGGGCACACCGAGAAGTGGATCCGTCCCTGCGCCTCCACTGCCCCGTCCCATCGAAACTCCATCCCGTAGGAGCGCGGCAGGAACGTGGTGCCCCCACTGCGCCACTTGGAGATCAGGTAGTGGCTGGGATAGGCCGGAGTTCCCGTGGAGAACGTGAGCGCCCAGACCTCGAGCGTGAGGTCTGCGGTGATCGACAGCTCCCGGGTGTCCGGTGTGGACACCCAGCTTCCCGGAGTGTTGGAGACTTGCACGGACCCTGCGGCGCCCGCGACGCCGGTGTCTGCCGCGCCCGAGGCGTCCGCCGCGTCGAGCGGTGGCTCGGCATCCGTCGCGGCACCCGCGTCGAGCGGTGCTCCTGCGTCATCGAGCGGTGCCCCCTCATCGACCGGGGCTCCCACATCATCGACTGGGGTTCCCGCATCGGTCGGGGCGGCATCCGAAGCAGCGTCGAAGACCGGCGAGGAGCCGTCGCGCGGCTCCGGGTCGGGGGCGGCATCGAGAGGCGGATTGACTGCATCGGCCGCCGCATCTTCGGGAGCTCTGCCGGGCGCGTCGGGCGTCCCGGCCTCGGGGGGGGACGCGTCGAGCCGGGCGGACGCGTCGAGCCGCGGTTCGGGCGCTGGGCTCGCCTCATCCTCCTTGGGCGAGGCGCACGCATGCACCAGGATGGCGAGCGCCGCAAGCGCGCCCTGGAGGCGTTCTCGAGATCGCAATCGTTTCGACACCGTCCCTGATCGGATACGCGGGGGCCTGTTCGTCACCGCCTGTGTGGCTGTCGAGGTGTGTTGCCGCCGATCACTTCCCGCGTGAGCCGGGAGCGGTGCGAACGGGCAGGCCGTGCTTGGCCGCTGCCAGGCGGGCGAGCCGCGCCGTCTCGGCA
>JADZFZ010001193.1 GCA_020854145.1 Deltaproteobacteria bacterium
CCAGCCAGAGACGTTTGCCCACGGCGAGCGGCACCAGCGTCTGGTCGCCGAACGCGGCGGCCATCGCCGCCATCGCGCGCCAGCCCGTGCAGTGGCCGGCCGCGATCACCGAAGGCCCGATCTCGGCGAGCCCCGCGATCGTCTCGGGGATGACCTTCTCGTTGGAGCCCGACAGGTGGAGGCCGCCGACGACCGCATGGATCGGCACGCCCTCGAAGAGATCCCTGGCGTGCAGGAGCACGTTGATCACGCCGGCGTGCGAGCAGGCCGTGAGCACGACGAGCCCTTTGCCTTCGACGTTGACCGCGACGAAGCGCTCGTCCATCAGCAGCTCGTCGAGCTCCCAGCCGGTGCCGTCGAGCGTTCTCCGATGTTGCCCCCGGAGACCGTGCTCGAACGTGGTCACACGAGGGATCTCGCCGCTGACGAACGCCAGCCCTTCCAGCATGAGCGCAGGGTCCTTCGAGCTGATCACCTGCGCGCCATGGTGCGTCAGCGCCTCGATGCTGGGGACGTTCTCCATGAGCCGCATGCGGTCTTCGCCGAGCCGGATCGCGCGCGTTCGGAACATCTCGGGATGCGCGTAGTACGGGACGAAGCGACCTCCGTTGCGATCCCGAATCATCTGGAGCGCGGACAACATCGCGCCTGCGTGATCCCAATGACCGTGCGAGAGCACGATGGCCTCGACCGAGCCGAGATCGACCCCGAGCCGCGAGACGTTCTGCTCGAAGACGCGACCCTCGGGCCCGCTGTCGAACAGAAGCGTGCGGCTCCGACCTTCTTTCCACACGGTGACGAGACACGACAGACCGTGCGCGGCGCAGCAGAGACAGCTGCCGCCGAGCACCCAGGCGTCCTGCCGCCGCCGCGTGAGGCCTGCGAACTCCGTCTCCACGAAGGCGGGCACGCTCGACAGGCTGTCGGTCACGTTGTCCACGAGAACGTGCACTTCGACGCGCTCGACGGTCTCCGGCCTCACGCGGCCACTCTACGATCGAAGCAGGGTGCAATGCGACGTCGGCAGACCGCCGGCCGAGGTCGGGGGCGGACACGCGTCCGTGCGGCGTCGGGCGCCTTGGCTACACTCGCGCGCACTCTTGAGCACCCACGACGATCTCGCGCGCGTGATGCGCGCGCTCGCGAGCGCGCCCCTGTTGCGCTCGTTGTCGGAGGTCGAGCGGGCGACGCTCGCCGCGAAGCTCGAGCTCGAGAGGCTCGAGGCAGGACGCGTCGTGGTGGTGCAGGGAGCCGCGACCGATCGGCGGATGTACCTGTGCGTGTCGGGCCACGCGCTCGTCAGCCGCGACGGCGTGGAGATCGAGCGCATCGGGCCGGGCGATCACTTCGGCGAGCTGGCGTTGGCGGCGGGCGTGCCGCGCGCGGCGACGGTGCGGGCGCTCGAGCCGCTGGAGCTCGCGACCCTCGGTCACGAGGCCTACGACGCCCTGCAGCACGAGAGCCCCGACGTCGGGCGCAAGCTGCTCGAGGCCTTCACGCGCAGCCTCGCCGCGCGGCTGACCTCCGTGACGGACGGGATGCGGACGCTTCTGCGTGCGCGCTCGTGGCCACGCCGCGCGGTGCTCGAGGTGCTCGTCGACGGCGAGCGCAGGAACGTCGCGCCAGGCACCGCCGTGCGGGCGCTGTTGCCCGAGACGGTCGGCGGCCACCCCGTCGTGGCGGCGCTCGTCGATCGCACCGCCGTGTCGCTGTCGACTCCCGTGGGCTCGAGCTGCACCGTGGAGGCTCTCACCACGGCGCACTGGGAAGGCCAGCGGGTCTATCGCCTGAGCGTCGGGCTGCTGCTGCTCGAAGCGGCCCACCGTCTGGCGCCGGGCGCGCGCGTGCAGCTGCAGGACTCGGTGGGCTTCGCGCAGCGCGTGGAGGTCGACGCCAGCGCGTTTCCGCTGTTGACGACGAAGCTGCACGTCGAGATGGAGCGACTCTCCGCCGAGCGCAGGCCGCTCCTCGAAGAGCTGTGGACGGTCGACGAGGCGCGCGACCTGTTTCGCGAGCGCGGCTTGTCCGACGTCGTGAGGCTGCTCGAGACTTGGCGCGAGCCCGCGGTGCCGCTCGTCAGCTACGGCGAGGTCTACGTGCTCGGTCTCGGCGCGTTCGTGTCGGACACGGGCCTGCTGAAGGAGCACGGCATCGATCTCGACGAGAGCGGCCTCCTGCTGCTCTTCGGCGATCGCGTGGTCAGTCGCTCGGTCCAGCGCTCGAGCGTGCCGCCGCCCGCGCACGAGCTCGGCGGGCACGCGCGCGCCGTCTACTCGCAGACGCGCGACGTGACCGTGGATCAGGACAGGTTCCGGCGCGCGGTCGGCGTCACGAGCGTGGGCGCCTTCAATCGCGCGTGCGTGGACGGCAACGTCACGCAGCTCATCCGCGTGCACGAGGGTTTCCACGAGAAGGCCATCGGACGCATCGCCGACACCATCGCCGCCACGCGAGGCGAGGTCCGCATCGTCACGGTCGCGGGCCCGAGCTCGTCGGGCAAGACGACGTTCATCCGACGCCTGCGCGTGCAGCTGCAGGTGGTCGGCATCGACCCCGTCGGCCTCTCGCTCGACGACTACTACGCCGACCGCGACCTGACGCCGCTCGACGAGCAGGGCGAGTACGACTTCGAGGCGCTCGAGGCGATCGACCTCGCGCTCTTCTCGAAGCACCTGGGCGCGCTGCTCGAGGGCGAGACGGTCCGGACCGCGCGCTACGACTTCCAGACGGGTCGAAGCCTGCCCGCGGGGGGCCCCGAGATCGGCCTCGGCCCCGACCAGGTCCTGATGATCGAAGGCCTGCACGGCCTGAACCCACAGATCCTCGACGGCGTCTCGAGCGCGCGCGCGTTCCGCGTGTTCGTCTGCCCGCTGACGCAGCTGCCCTTCGATCCGCTGACGCGAACGCACGCCTCGGACGTGCGGCTGCTGCGACGCATCGTGCGCGACCGACATCAGCGCAACACCGCCGCCGACAGCAACATCCTCCGCTGGCCGGCCGTGCGCCGCGGCGAGCTCCTGCACATCTACCCGTTCCAGCACCACGCCGACGCGGTGTTCGACTCCTCGCTCGCGTACGAGGCCGCGGTGCTGAAGGTCTACGCAGAGCGCTACCTGCTCGAGGTTCCGCGCAGCAGCCCCGCGTACACGACCGCGTTTCGGCTGCTGCGATTGCTCGATCGATTCGTCGCGATCTACCCCGATCAGGTCCCGCCGACGTCGATCCTCCGCGAGTTCATCGGCGGCTCCGGCTTCGAACGCTGACGGCCGTCCCCAGCGCGCGCGTGTGAAACCGTGTGGAGCGCGTCTCGGCCCGCGCGTTGCGTCGTCCTGCGGCGGTGGGGACAGGAGGCCGCACGATGCGCGTTTCGTCGGTGTGGATCGTCGCCATCGTCGTGATCGCGGGCTGCAGCAGCACCGATCGCGGCGAGGCGCTTGGCGCGTCGTCGGATCGGTTGGCCGGCGCCGACCTCGCGCCGTCTCGCGTGCTCGTCCGCGTCGTAGAGACCGAGCGGGTCGTCGTCGACACGCGCACGCAGTCGTGCGTGCCGCCGCAGCCTCGGGGCGCGGACGTGCCCGACGGACCGCTGCGCGCGATCCGCGTCGAGGGCCGGATCCGAGCCTGGTCGCCCCATTTTCCCGGCAACTTCGCGCTCACCGGCCCGAGCTTCGACTCGCTCGCACGCGATTGCGCTCCCGCGCTCGGCTCGGGCTTCGATCCGAACCCGGAGGCGTACGACGACGCGGAGTGGCTCTGGGCCGTTCGCATCCGTCCCGACGGCCGCACGGTCGACGCGCTGATCCACGACGAGTTCCACGGCACCGCGCACCGCGCGTCGTGCCCGTCGGGCGACTACGGCAGGTGCTGGCGCAACGCGGTCACGCTGGCGACGTCGTTCGACGGAGGACGCACGTTCCACCACGCACCACCGCCGTCGCACGTGGTGGCGCGC
>JADZFZ010001194.1 GCA_020854145.1 Deltaproteobacteria bacterium
AGGGCGGCGATTGCGCGGAGCGCTTCATCGATTGCACGGGCCCGTCGGTGGTCAACAAGCTGAAGATCCTGATGCAGATGAGCCTGGTGCTCACGCACGGCGCCCGGCGCCCCGTCGTGCGCATCGGCCGGATGGCCGGGCAGTTCGCGAAGCCGCGGTCGAGCGATACGCAGCTGGTCGGCGACGTGGAGCTGCCCAGCTATCGCGGCGACAACGTCAACGGGTTCGAGCCGACGGCAGAGGCGCGGCGCGCGGATCCCGAGCGACTGCTCGCGGCCTACTTCCACTCGAGCGCGACGCTCAACTACGTGCGTGCGCTCGTGGACGGAGGCTTCGGGGATCTGCACCACCCAGAGCACTGGAATCTCGACTTCATGGCGGATCCGAAGCGGCGCACCGAGTACGAACGGATCACGCAGCGCATCGTCGACGCGTTGGAGTTCCTGGACTCCGTGGGCGGCGTCGCCATCGGGCCGTTGTCGCGGGTCGACTTCTTCACCTCGCACGAGGGGCTGATCCTCTCTTACGAGGAGGCGCTGACGCGCGAAGTAGACGGCGCCCACTACAACCTCGGCGCGCACTTCCTCTGGATCGGCGAGCGAACACGAAAGATCGATGGCGCGCACCTCGAGTACTTCCGCGGCCTGGCGAACCCGATCGGGATCAAGGTGGGGCCCACCCTTCCCGCAGGAGAGCTCGTCGCGTTGTGCGATCTCGTGGACCCCGATGCGCGTCCGGGACGGCTGAGCCTCATCACGCGCTACGGCGCTACGAAGATCGCCGAGAAGCTGCCCGACCACATCGACGCCGTGCACGCGACGGGGCGACGTCCCCTCTGGGTGTGCGACCCCATGCACGGCAACGGATCGGTGACTCCCGACGGGACGAAGACCCGCGATTTCGACGCGATCGTCGACGAGCTGAACGCCGCGTTCGACATCCACGAGCGGCACGCGAGCCGCCTCGGCGGGATCCACTTCGAGCTCACCGGTGAGGATGTGACCGAGTGCGTCGGGGGCCCTCAACGGCTCCGCGCTCAGGACCTGTCGCGCAACTACGCGACCTACTGCGACCCGCGCCTCAACTACGCGCAGAGCCTCGAGATCGCATTCCTCATCGCGTCTCGCCTGCGCGCGGAGGGGTGAGCTTCGTCGAGGTGGGTGGCGGTGGCTGCTCGCCACGGGCCGTGGACTCGACCTCGAGCATGGCGCGGGCGGTCTGTTCCTCGCGCCGTCGGTGAGCGCGCAGCGCCTCGAGGAGCTCGATCGTCTCCTCGGTCGTGGCGAGCTGGTCCGCGTACGCGCGCATCGCAGCGATGCGCCGCGCGTACGTGTCGAGGAGCATGTCCTTGAGGACACGTCCTTCGGCCGTCGTGATCGCGACCGCGCGAATGGCGCGAAGCGTCCGCTCGCACGCGGGGATCGCGTGGCTGCGAAGCTGCTCGGCCGCGGCAACCGGTCGCTGCTCGCCAACCATTCGATCGACGCGCTCGAGCGCCGTGGAGGTCGCGGAGTCCGACGCGAGGGTGCGCGCGAGGTTGCGTGCATCGGCGCGGGCTCCCGGTGATGGAGCGGCTGGGCCCGACGAGCACGCGACGCCCAGGAGCGCCGCGAGCAGCAGCGCCCTCGAAGGGATCGACGTCACCTGCACGTCCGGCTCCGCGTTATCGCGGCGGCGGCCCGCCGCTCGGGCTCGCGCCGCGGCTCGAAGAGGACCGCGCATCGGGGCCCACGTAGCCGCGCTCCTGGAAGAACTTCTCGATGCGGAGGTTCACGAGCTCCGGATACTCGATGGCGACGTAGTGGGTACCTCCAGGGACGACGAGGAGCTCGGCGCCCGGGATTCGACGTGCCATCTCCTCGGCGCGATGCTGCGGCGTGAAGAAGTCGCGCTCGCCGCAGATCACGAGCGTGGGGATCTCGATGTGGTCGAGGACCGTCTCGGCGTCGTGCGCGCCGAGGCTCTCGAAGGTGCGGAGATACGCATCGAGATCCATGTCGCCGAAGGAGTGCGCGAGCTCGGCGAAGACCTCTTCGTCGAGCGTCTCGCCGACCATGCCCACACGCTTGAGCCAGGTCACGACCTCGGGCCATTGGGCCGCTCGCCGCATGACGGGCGACGCGAGCCCGTGGAGCTGGCGTGCGACACCCAAGACGCGTGGGATGACGTGCTTCATGGCGGGGAGGTCGAGCGCGCTCTCCCATGGTCTTCCGAACGTGCCGTTGAGAACGACGAGCGCCGCGAAGAGCTCCGGGCGTCGCCTGTAGAGCTCGAAGTTGACCTGGACCCCCATGCTCCAGCCCACGAATGCCGCGCGGTCGATCTTCTCGGCGTCGAGGATCGCCTGCAGGTCGTCCACGTGGTCGTCGATGGTGAAGCGATCCGGATCGCTCGGACGCGCGGAGCGATAGAGGCCGCGATAGTCCCACGTGATGAAGCGGTAGCGATCGGAGAGGTACTCGAGCTGGTGCCGCCACGCGAGGTAGGTACCGCCGAGGCCATTGGCCAGCACGACCGGCGGGCCTTCACCGAGCACGTGATAGGCGATCTCTGTGCCGTCGGAGCTCCGCAGAACGTGCTCCTCGACCCGCAATGGGCGTCGCATCGCGAGGCACTCTATCACGCGCGTCGACCGGGACCCGGCGGCGAGGGTCGCACCCCGCCACGGATGCGATCGATCCGCGACGTTGACGTGTGTTCCGCGCCGCGGGTAGTCTCAGCCGCCTCGATCGGGAGACAGATCGAGCCCGGTGGCTGAGGGGGCCACGGGGGTCACGAGGAGCCGATGGCCGACGCACCGAAGAAGCCGCGAGACATCAAAGACCTCAAAGCGCGATTGGGACGGACAATCGCGCCGGGAACCGCAGTCCCCGGGATGCCCACGCCAGCGGCGCCGCCTGTTGCGGCGAACCCTGCGGGTATGCCAGTCACCGGGGCGGCGCCGGCAGGTACGCCGACGCCCGCTGCGCCACCGCCTGCCGCGGTCGTTGCACCGCCGGTGCTTCCGGGTGTGCCGCCTCCGGCGATCGGGCCGATGCCGGCGTTCGGTCCGGCGGTCCCCCCGCCTCCCTTCGCTCCGCCCCAGGCGCCACCGAAGCCTCGCTCGAACGACCCGTTCGCTGCGCAGGCCGCGGCTCCCGCCGGCCCGCGGGAGGTTCGCCTCGTCATCGACGAGAAGCCTGTCGCGGACTCGGAGGTCGGGCGCAAACGCGGCGTCGCATTCTACGTCGCGATCGCGGGCGTTCTGATCGTGGGCCTCCTCATCGGGTTCGGTGGCGGCTCGATCCTCGGAGATCGCAAGCAGTACAACTATGCGGTCCGCGATGGAGGCGAAGTCTTCCGAGCGGTGCAGACCTCCGCGAGCACCCTCGGCAAGGTGCGCAACAGCCTCGACCAGATCATCGCGAAAGCCGCGCGCACCGAGGTGGACGTCGACTCCACGCAGAGCCTCCGCGCGCAGAAGGTGCCGCTCGACGCGTCGTCCTTCTCCCGTCGCCGTTACAGCAACTTCAAGGCGTCGACGGTCGACGACCTCTTCGACTACTACAACAACATCCAGCTCATCTGGAGCCGGATCGAGTCACACGCAGCCATCACGCTGCGCGACCGTGAGGCGATCCAGACGGCCGGCACTCGGACGGGCCAAGTCGCCACTGCGCGATATGGCTGCTTCGCGATGCCCGCGGAAGGCGTCGGCGTCATGTGCGCCCTCGTGACGGTCGATGGCTTCAACCCACAGACCAATCCCCAGACGAAGCAGCTCATCCTCCCGGAGAAGGTGCGCATCCGCGCCGGCAACACTCCGCCACAGGAGCGGCCGCTGTTCGTCAACACCCAGGGACAGGCGGTCGCCAACAGCGTCGTCCTGGTCGACAACCAATCCAGCATGTCGGTGCTCGGCGAATCGGCGGGCCCCTTCCAGGACTACGTCCGAAGGGTGCGCGAGCTCAAGCAGCTCGTCGATCGCACGACCGAGACCCAGACACGACTCATCCGCGCGCTTCAGGAGATCGCGCAGCTCGAGCAGGTGTTCCCGACGCTGCCCGAGGGCGGCGAGTAACTTCGAGTGAGCCCGAGCCCGCGAGAAGCGGGCGACGGCGAGATCACAACGCGTTCGAGCTTCGAGCGACGGGCGTGAGCTACGCGCGCAGCTGGCGCGCGAGCCCCTCGAGCCGGTTCACGAGGAACTTCTGGCCGGGCGTGAGGCCGGCCACCGATCGCAACGCCGCCACGCACCGGTCGATCTCCTCGGTTCCCGCGTAGCGGATCTTGCGTGTGGTCTGGAACAACGCCTCGACGACCTCGGACTCGGGGACGCGCGCAGTCGTGGCGTGAACACGGAGCACCCAGTCGACCGGTTGACGGGAGCCCGTGGCGTCCGCGACGCGAAGCGCGAAGCGGACCCCGTCCTGGATGAGATCGACGTTCTCGCCCCGCGAGAGGCGCGCGTCGGCTTCCTCCGTGAAGGTCGTGAACACGCGCAGCGCGTCCTCGACTTGACCCCGCGCGAGAGCTTTTTCGCCCACGCCGAGCAGGAGCGAGAAGACGCCTGCCGTGCGCGTCAGCTCGTCCGCGGCCGTCTTGGACAGCGTCACGCCAAGCGCTGCGACCGGGCTTCCGCAATGGGGGCATCGCTTCGCCG
>JADZFZ010001195.1 GCA_020854145.1 Deltaproteobacteria bacterium
GTCGATCCTCCACCTCCCGATGCGGGGATGTCGGCCTCACCACCGTCCGCCTCGAACGGCGGGCGCGTCCGCAGGCTGCAGCTCGTCGATCAGTGGCGCGACACCTCGCCGAAGCAGGCCGAGCGCAGCCGCGACCTGCCGTTTCACGATCCGCCCGTGATCGCGCTCGAGCCGACGCGAATCGGCGAGCGCGTCCACGTGCGCGTTCGCGGGGCGTCGAGCGACGTCGGCGTGCGCTGGGAGGCCGACGGCGTGGTGGTGGGCGATGGCCTCGAGGTCGACTGGACGCCCGAGGACGCCGACGACCAGCTACGCGTCGCGGTGCGATCCCGGGGTGGCGTCGCGGTGGTGGCGTTGCGTGCGTGCGAGGTGCGCGGGTAGTCGGCGTACACTCCTCGCGTGTGCCGTTCGATCCATCGCGGGCCGCGCCTCGTCGCGCTCGTGCTCGTCGTGACGACGAGCAGCGCGTGCGAAGCAGCCGTCGATGGGCTCGTCCCTCGACCGAACGACCGGCGCGACGACCTCGTCGCGGAGCCCGTCGCCGACGACGTCGAGCTCGTGATCGAGGCCGGCGAAGGGGAGCTGCGCGCGCGAGCCGACCACGCGAGGCTCACGTCGAACGGAGACGTGCTGCGGCTCGAAGGCCAGGTGCGCGCGACCGCCACCAAGCAGAGCCCACGCGCTCCCGACGCGACCGGGACGGGCCCGCGGGGTGCGACTCCGTCGCGTTCTCTCGATCTGCGTGCGGAGCGTCTCGTCGTCGACTCGCGCGGACGCGTCGCGACCTTCGAGGATCGCGTCGAGCTCCGGACCGAGGGCGTCACGCTCGCGTGCGACCGGCTGATCGTCCGCTACGACGCTCGCGGAGAGGCCGAGACTCTGCGCGCGTCGGGCAACGTGCGCGTCACGTACCCACACGGCAGCGCGCAGGCGGCGGTGGCCGAGCTGCACGTCGCGCGCAGGCGCCTCGTGCTCACCGGCGAGCCACGCCTCGTGCGCGCCGGCGTGTCGCTCGTCGCCGATCGCGTCGAGATCGATCTGGGATCCGGGCGCGCGACGTTGGCCCGGCCACGCGGCACGATCGCGTTGCCCGCCGCCAGCGGCGTCGTCGTGCCGTGACGTCGTCTCTGGTCGCCGAAGGCATCGTGCGTCGCATCGGCACGCGCGAGGTGCTCGCGGGCGTTTCCCTCGACGTCGCGCCGCGAGAGCTCGTCGCCCTCGTCGGGCCCAATGGCGCGGGGAAATCGACCTTGTTTCGCTCGCTCGTCGGCGAGGACGTGCCGGACGCGGGGCGGGTCGACCTCTTCGGGCGCGACGTGACGCGACTGCCGCTCCACGTACGCGCCTCGCGCGGCATCGGCTACCTGCCCCAGGGCCCCAGCGTCCTGCCGGAGCTCGACGCGCGCGACAATCTTCGTGCGTTCGTCGGTCTGGCGCGTCGCGCTCTCTCGCGCGCGGAGCGCGAGCGCGAGGTGGAGCGCCTGCTCGTGGAGGTCGAGCTCGCGCCGCGCGCGCGCGTCCGGGCCTCGTCGTTGTCGGGAGGCGAGCGACGTCGGCTCGAGGTCGCGCGCGTCCTCTCGGCCGCGCCCCGCGTCGTCGTGGCGGACGAGCCGTTCGCCGCGCTCGACCCGCGCTCTTCGTCCCTGGTCGCTCGGCTGCTCCGCAAGATGGCCGACGACGGCGCGGCGCTGCTCGTCGCCGATCACCGCGCGGCGCAGCTCCTCGCGTGCGCGGATCGCGCCTTGGTGCTCGTCGATGGCCGCGTCGTCGTGACGGGGACGCCCGCTCGGGTACGCGACGACATCGAGGCGCGTCGGCTCTATCTCGGTGAGCCCGACGGTTGATCGCGCGTTCATCTCGCTCGCGGCTCGCTATAATGCCCGAGGCCACGCGCGGGCCGCAGAACGAAGGACGAAGGTCGGACACCCATGGAGATCAAGCAGCAGCTCAAGCTCTCGCAGCAGCTGGTCATGACGCCTCAGCTGCAGATGGCCATCAAGCTGCTGCAGCTATCGAGGCTCGAGCTCATCGAGCAGATCCGTCAGGAGATGCTCGAGAACCCGGTCCTCGAGGACGGTCAGGAGATCGGCCCGACGGCGGCGAAGGAAGCGCCGGACCCGGCCAGCGGCGCCGTCACGTTGCCCGACATGCCCGAGCCTCCGCCCACGACGGCCGAGCCGACCACGAAAGAGGCGGAGAAGGGCCGCGAGGACATCGACTGGGATCGGTACCTGGAGAACCACGCGATGCAGGCGCCGGTGCCGACGTTCCGCGGCGGCGACAGCGAGGATCTGCCGTCGGTGGAAGCGACGCTCACGCGGCGCGAGGGGTTGCCGGACCATCTCTTCTGGCAGCTGCGCATGGCGGACTTCGCCGAGGACGAGATGCGCTTCGCGACGCTCGTCATCGGCAACCTCGATCCCGACGGGTACCTCAAGCTCGACGACACGCGACCCGAGGACGTCGTGCCTCAGCTCGCCGCCGAAGCGGGGCTCGATGCGGAGGACGCCGAAGAGGTCCTGAAGATCATCCAGGCGATGGACCCGGTCGGCGTCGCCACGCGCGATCTGCGCGAGTGCCTGCTCGTGCAGGCGCGCCATCTCGGCCTCGATCAGCTCGTGCTCGACATCATCGACAAGCACATGTCGAACCTCGAGAAGAAGAACTACGGCGCCATCGCGCGCGACCTGAAGGTCGAGCTCGACGAGGTCTACGACGTCGTCCAGATCATCGGAGAGCTCGAGCCGCGACCGGGACGCAACCATACGTCCGAAGAGCCGCACTACATCACCCCCGACGTCCACGTGCTGAAGATCGGCGACCAGTACTACGTGGTCGCGAACGACGACGGCATGCCGAAGCTGAAGATCAGCGGCTTCTACCGCTCGGCGATGCAGGGTGACCCGAAGGCCCGCGAGTACATCCAGTCGAAGCTGCGCTCGGCGCAGTGGCTCATCCGCTCCATCGACCAGCGCCGCAAGACCATCGTCAAGGTCACCGAGTGCATCGTCGAGAAGCAGAAGGACTTCTTCGAGAAGGGTGTCGCCTACCTCAAGCCGATGATCCTGCGCGACGTCGCCGAGACGGTCGGCATGCACGAGAGCACCATCTCGCGCGTCACGACGAACAAGTACGTCAACACGCCGCAAGGGTTGTTCGAGCTCAAGTACTTCTTCAACAGCGCCATCTCGCGGGCCGGCGAGGACGACATCGCGAGCGAGGCCGTCAAGCAGGCCATCAAGAAGATCATCGCCGCCGAGAACGTGAAAGACCCCTACAGCGACCAGAAGATCGTGGAGATCCTTCGCGAGCAGAACGTCATCATCGCGCGGCGAACGGTGGCCAAGTATCGCGAGATGCTCGGGATCCTTTCCTCGTCCAAGCGAAAGCAGTATTTTTAGGCCTCGCCGACCGCACCTTTGCCCGGCCGGAGCCGGGGTGGTCACGCGGCGAGCGCGTTCCGAGCGAGGGCGCGCCCGTGGCGGTCGGCTTGTTCGCTGAGGACGAGAGGACTGCCCATGAGAGTCGCGGTCACGTTTCGCAACCTGGACTCGAGCGACGCGATCAAGGGTTACGCGCAGGACAAGCTCGGGAAGCTCCAGAAGTACCTTCGCGCGCCCATCGACGCGCAAGTCACCGCGAGCGTAGAGAACAAGCACCGCCACTGCGTCGAGGTTCTGCTGGCGGCCGGTGGAGAGACGTACAAGGGCCGGGAGGAGAGCGAGGACATGTATGCCTCGATCGACCTCGTGATGGACAAGCTCGAGAGGCAGATCACGCGCTCGCACGGTCGCACGACCGCGCGGCGCAGGGACGCCAGCGTCGCGGCGATCGAAGCGAGCGCGACACCCGTCCCGGAGGGTGGGGCGGAGCCACCCGCGGTCGGCACCGAGGAGTAGGCGCACCGCTTCGCTTTCGATCGTCATGCTGATCACCGACTTCCTTAGGCCGACGTCCGTCGTCGTCGGGATGCAGGCCCGCACGAAGGCGGACGTGCTCACCGAGATCGCCGACCTGCTCGCGCGATCGAGCGGGCTCGAGGCGACCGACGTTCACCGCGTGCTCGCGGAGCGCGAAGCGCTGGCCTCCACGGGCATCGGCTCCGGGGTCGCGCTGCCGCACGGTCGCACGCGCGAGCTCGAGCGCCTCGTCGCGGTCGTCGCCATCTCGACCGACGGCGTCGACTTCGAGGCGCAGGACAACCAGCCGGTCCACATCTTCGTCGGCCTGCTCGCGCCGCAGAACACGGGCGACCATCTGAAGGCGCTCGCGCGCGTCAGCCGCCTGCTTCGCCAACCAGAGGTCCGCGCGCGCCTGGTCGCGAGCGCGACCGCGGACGAGGCCTACGCGATCATCACGAACGAAGACGCCCCATGAACGCCGTGCCGGTGGCCGAGCTTCTCGCGTCCGGCGGAGAGCTCGCGTCGCTGAAGCTCGTCGTCGACGACGCCGATCTCGATCGCGTCATCGCCAAGCCGCGCATCCAGAAGTCCGGCCTCGCGTTGGTGGGCCACGTCTTCGGGATCGATCCGCGCCGCATCCAGGTGCTCGGCGAGACCGAGCTGAGCTACCTCGATCGTCTCGCGCCCGTCGCACGCAGCGAGGCGTCCGCCGCCTTCTTCTCGCTCGGCTTGTCGTGCGCAGTCGTGACGCGCGGCGCGAGCCCGCCCCCCGAGCTGCTCGCCGCCGCGGCCGCGACGCGTACGGCGCTCGTCGTGTCGCCTTCGCGATCGAGCGCGACCATCACGGCGCTGCACGACTACCTCGACGACCGGCTCGCCGAGACGACGACCGTGCACGGCGTGCTGCTCGACGTCTTCGGTCTCGGCGTCCTCGTTCTCGGCAAGAGCGGCATCGGCAAGAGCGAGGCGGCGCTCGACCTCGTCGCCCGCGGTCATCGTCTCGTCGCCGACGACGTCGTGCGCCTCTCGCTGCGACCCCGACGCGAGATCCTCGGCTCACCGGTCGGGATGTTGCGCCACCACCTCGAGGTGCGCGGTCTCGGCATCCTCGACGTGCGCGAGCTCTTCGGCATCGTCGCGGTCGCGGAGAGCAAACGGGTCAACCTGGTCGTGGAGCTCGTCGAGTGGCGCGACGACGAGCCCTACGATCGGCTCGGCCTCGACGCCAAGCAGCACGTGTTGCTCGGTGTGGCGCGGCCCCTCGTGACGGTTCCGGTGAAACCGGGGCGCGACATGGCGGTCATCATCGAGATCGCCGCGCGCAACGAGCTGCTCAAGCAGACGGGGCACAGCTCGGCCGAACGATTCGCCGCCGAGCTCGACCGCCAGCTCGCCAAGGGAAAGAGATGAAGGAGAGGGTCGGGGTGA
>JADZFZ010001196.1 GCA_020854145.1 Deltaproteobacteria bacterium
CGCGTCGCAAGGACGCATTTTCAATCTCGGGAGGGAGGAACTCGATGAGACGTGGATGGATGGTGAACGTAGGGGGCCTGTTGCTGGCGTTCGGCGCTTTTGTCGCCGCCGGCTGCGGCGATGATGACGGGGTGAGCTGTCCGACAGGACAGACAGCCTGCGGCAACACGTGCGTCAACCTGCAGGACAACGAAGCAAACTGCGGGAGATGTGGCGCTGCGTGTGCTGCAGGTGAGCAGTGCAACATGGGGATGTGCGGGGTGGAAGAATGCCCCGCCGGCCAAGAGCGCTGTGACGGCGTTTGCGTCAACACCTCGCGCGACCCCGAGAACTGCGGCGCCTGCGGCACTGCGTGCGCGGGCACCGAGGTCTGCAACAACGGCATGTGCGAGACGAGCTGCGGCGATCTCGACGTCTGCGACGGCGCTTGCGTCGACCTGCAGACCGACGAGACCAACTGCGGCGCGTGCGGCGCGGCCTGTGACGGCACGCAGAACTGTGTCGCCGGCGAGTGCGCTTGCCGCACCGGCGAGACGGACTGCGACGGCACCTGCACGAACGTCGACAACGACCCGGCCAACTGCGGCACCTGCGGCAACGCGTGCGCCGACGGCGAGGCGTGCGTTCGTGGAGAGTGCTCGGCCGGCGGCTGCATGGGCGACGGCCTGATGATGTGTGGCGACGAGTGCGTCGACACGCTCAACAACCCCGCCAACTGCGGCGCCTGCGGCAACGCCTGCCCCTCGGGCCAGGTGTGCGCCGGCGGTGCCTGCGAGTGCCCCGACCCGTTGCTCGACTGCGACGGCGTCTGCGCCAACACCCAGAGCGACAACGAGAACTGCGGCGCCTGTGGCACCGCGTGCGCGGCGGGCGAGGTTTGTCTCGCCGGCGAGTGCGGCGATCGCTGTGACCCGCTGACGACCTGCCCGACCGGCTGCGCGGATCTCCAGAGCGATCCGAACAACTGCGGATCGTGCGGCACCGTCGTTCCCGTCGGCTTCATCTGCCAGGGCGGCATGCAAGTGTGCCCGCCGGGCACGCAAGACTGCGGCGGCACCTGCGTCGCGCTGAACGACCCGAACAACTGCGGTGCCTGCGGCACCGTTTGCGCTGCGCCGACGCCCGCGTGTCTCTTCGACATCGGCACCGGCACCGCGTCCTGCCAGAGCGACTGCCCCTCGGGTCAGACGCGCTGCGGCGCGAGCTGCGTGAACACCAGCGCCGACAACGGCAACTGCGGCGGCTGCGGCCTGAGCTGCGGCGGCGGATCGAGCTGCATGATGGGCGCCTGCAGCTGCGGGTCGCTCACCGACTGCGACCCGACCGACACCGGCCTCGCGTGCGCGGACCTCACGTCCTCGCGCGATCACTGCGGCGCTTGCGGAAACGCGTGCGCCACGGGTGAGGCGTGCGTGACCAGCGGCGCCACGACGAGCTGCCAGGTGGCGACGCCCACCGGCCTGCGCGTCGACTGCCCGATGACGACCTTCCCCGCCGGTGCGGGCGCGGTGCAGTGCCGCGCGTTCCTCACCTTCGGCGGCGGCATCCCCGATCAGGACGTCACGACGGCTCCCGAGACGACGTGGCCCTCGATCACGGTTGCGAACTGCACGGGCTCCGCTGTGTGCGGCACGCCCAACGGTCCGCAGCTCGTGACGACCGGCGCGAACCGTGGTCGCTTCACCCCCGCGGGCAGCATCGACGCTGCTGCGGTCGCGAGCCCCACGATCGCCACGCCGAACGTCACCTGGACGCGCGGCACGCTCATGCTCTCCGACTCGATCGTGCTGACGACGGAGCCCGCGATGGCCATCGGCTACCGCGTGGATCCGGAGAACATCACGCTCCCGTACCTGTTCGACGTCATTTGCGGCGGCGGCATGGTCACGCGGTTCCGCTTGCTCCGCACCTTCGCGGGCGGCGGCACCTCGGTGGTCCCGGCGTCGTCTTGGACGGTCTCGTCGGCCTCCGGGTCGGTCCTCTCGGTCGCGTCGCTGTGCGACGGCTCGGGCACGGTGGCACAGACCACCGCACCCGGCGGTCTCTCGGCTCCGCGTGAGCACACCCTGACGGCGCGCGTCGGCGCGATGGACGTGGCAACCACCACGGTCACCATCACGAACGAAGGCCGCGACCGTCTCCGCATCGTTCCCACGGCGCAGACCACGGGCCGCGGCGTTCCGACGTCGCAGTTCCGTTCGTTCATCGACTTCGGCCCGCTCGAGTTCGAGATCACCCGCCTGGGCGACCTCAACAACGTCGGCGCCGTCGGCTGCGGCCTCGCGCAGAGCAACCCCGCGATCCCGTACAACCACTACTGGAACTGCGACAGCGGCAGCTCGACCGAGGACACCCTGTTCCCCTGGCTGAGCGGCGGCGCGAGCAACATCGTGCAGCACAACGCGAACCTGTGGAACACCGCAGGCGTCGCGGTGCCGATCAACGCGTACCGGCTGTTCATCTCCGACTACGGCGTCTTCACGCCGGACACCACCCTGGCGCTGACCCCCGGCCCCTCGTCGCCGGCGGCGCCTGGTGGCCCCGGCACCGACGGCACGTGGACCCTGACGCAGTACTTCCCGTTCGAGAGCTTCGGCACCCCGAGCGAGACGAACTTCACGATCACGGTCACCGGACGTCAGGGCCTCGCCTGTCGTTTCAACAACAACCCCTCGACGCTCTCGGTCAACGCATCGACCGCGGCGCCGGGCAACGGGTTCCCGGGCGCTGCCAGCCAGGTCCAGGTCGCGTTCAGCACCGGCGCGACCGAGAACACCTGCAACGCCGCTGGCTGCGCCGTTCGTACGCCTGGTCTCGCCTGCACGGCGGACATCGGCGACATGGGCGGCTGCAACCCGACGGGCACGCCCGCGGGTAGCGCGCCGTTCGTCTGCGTGGCGGGCACCTGCCGCGCGATCGAAGACAGCCACCCGGCAGATCCTGGCTTCACGGTCGCGCAGACCAGCGCCATCTCGTGGACCAGCTCGGCTCCCGCGTTCGTCACCGTGGCCAACGCGGACGGCACGCGCGGTCAGCTGACCGGCGTCGCTCCCGGCTCGTCCAACGTCAGCGCGACCTACACCGACTCGTTCGGCACGGTCGCCTGCACCACGTACAGCACGACCGCGACGCCGGGCACCACGTCCTTCGTCGTCAACGTCGTTCCCTCGATGCTCTGTGACATCATCGTCACGACGCGTCCCTTCCTCGCGACGGCGAACCCTGGTGACCTCGACACGGGCGCCGCGGACCGCAACCGCACGGGTCGCTCGCGCGGCATCGACGACGGCTTCGTGCCGACGGCGATCCCGTCCGCGAACGAGGCCGGCGACGCGGGCCTCGCGCGACGTCGCGCCTACTACACGCAGCCGTCCACCCCGGGCACGCCGGGCGCCGGCCACGACCTGTCGGCCAACCCGATCGGCGGGCTCGATCCGGACTCGCAGCTCGGCAACGATCCGCGCGTCCTGCTGCCGAACGTCACCGGCCTCACGCAGCAGTTCACGGCCGTGGGCTACTTCGCGAACAACGGTCTGTCGGCCAACTGTGGCTCGACCCCTGGCAACATGTTCCCGCAGGACATCACCGCGCGTGTGTCTTGGGACGTGGTCGGGACGTCGGGCAACATCGACATGCCGCTCATCAACGGCACCGCGCTCACCACGGACGCGGCGCTGACGGTGGACGCCAACGGTCTTGCGACCGTCGTGAACTCGACGACCATGCCGAGCCGCATCCAGGCGGTGCGCGCGACCGTCAACTCGGGCGAGCGCTTCTGCACGGGCAACGGCACCGCGGTGGGCGCACGCGCGACCACCAACCCGTGTGTCCACGCCCTCGGCTTCGAGGTGTGCGGCGCGCCGGCCACGACCGCGAACAGCGTGGTGACGACGCCTTGGACGGGACCGATTGCCTCGCCGCCTCCGGCGGTCGGCGGTCGCACGCCCTTCCGCGCGGGTGTCACCAACCCGACGCGTGAGGCCTTCTCTCCCGTCAACAGCCCCTCGAACGCCGACGTCTACGAGACCTTCGTGGGCGACACGGCCATCCGCTACTACTCGCTCCAGACGTTCACCGGTGCCTGCGCGCTGCTTCCTCCGGGCGCGACCGGCTACCAGATGGACTTCTCCGAGCGGGCCACCTGGAGCTCGACGAACGGCGGCATCGCCAGCGTGAGCGGTGGCGCCCTGACGGCCATCTCGGCCGGCACGACGACCATCTCCTCCTCGCAGACCTTCGGCGCGACCACGTTGAGCGACACGCTCGACTTCCGCGTCGCGAGCGGCGTCATCAACAGCATCTCGTCGTCTCCCACCGCGGCGATCGCCGAGGTGATCGCGCTGACCGAGGGCACGCCCCTCCCGGGCGGCGCCACCCTCCGCAACGAGGTCTGGCTGCAGCCGACGTTCACCGTCACCGGCGGGACCACCCCGACGGCGACGTTGGGCGGCTCTGCGCCGAACATCGAGTGGATCCTCCTCTCCGGCGCCGCGAACTGCGTCCAGCAGTACGACGGCGCGGGCACGGCGGACAGCGACTGGCGCGACTTCGGGACCGTCGGCATGGGCAGCACGGCGGGCATCGCCGGCGCTGCGCGCTTCCGTGCGAACCCGAGCATCACGGCCGCCGGCTGCACGGCGACGCTGCGACCGCAGTGCCGTGACGTCGCGGGCGGACAGCAGTGCTCGCCCACGATGGTCACCTACACGGACACGACCCTCACGGTTCGTCGCGGCAGCATCTCGGCGTCGAACTTCTTCATCCAGTCGCCCGACCGGACGTGCAACGACGCACCGGCGAGCAACTGGACCTTCGGCCGGTACCGCACGACGGACGCCGGTCTGAGCAACGGCATGGGCGCGGACTTCTACGTCTGCCTCCGCCCGAGCTTCGGTGCTTGGCTCCGCTACGACCTCGGCGACGACGGCGCGACGGATCACCCGGACATCGACTGGGGCATGCCGCTCAACCCGATCGTCGGTGGTCAGGCCGCCTTCATCGAAGGCGCCGGGCCCGGCAGCGGCAACGACCGCGGCTACGTCCGATACAACTCGGCCCACACCGTTCCGGCGACCGGTCAGCTCGTCGCGGCACACACCGCGGCCGGCCTGAGCGACTCGCTCGACATGTTCTCGGTCGTGGACGTCGCCACCGCGCTCACCGTGACCTCGCCCAACAGCGGCGCGTCGGCCTCGGCAACCTGCACCGCCCTCGCGACCTCTGCGCCGGCGAGCGGGACCATGGACGGCTGCCTGCTGTCCAACCAGTCGGAGCTCTTCCGTGTCTCCGCCTCCGTGGCGGGCGTCGCGGCTCCGATCGACGTCACGTCGGACCACCTGGTCACGATGTCGGCGATGTTCGAGGGCACCTGCCCTGGCGCCCTCACGTTCAGCAGCGGTCCGAACGACTTCTACCGAGGTCAGATCGCGACCGTGGGCACCGTGCCGATGTCGTTCCGCGGCTACTGCAACTCGCGCCTCACGGCGAACGTTGCGCTGGCAGCCGAGAACGTGGACGACGCGATCGTCGACATCGCGCTGTTGTCGCAGAACATCGTCTCGTACACGACCAACCCTGCCGGCCTCGCGCTGACCCTCACGGGCGCGGGCTCGGTCGGGGCGATCACCACGCAGGCAGGCGCCTCCGTGGGCGGCAGCACCGTCACGGTCAACACGTCGTGGTCGCAGATCGGCATGACGCCGGTCCTCGGCGTGGCGTCTTGCTCGGGCACGGTGCCGGTCACCGGGACGCTGACGGATTGTGGCCTCAACTCCACCAACCCGTCCGCGGCCAACCCTTGGACCAGCCGCTACTGGACGCCGGCGTTCGCTCCTGCCGGTATCCTCACCGTGTCGAGCGTCGTGACCCCGGGCGCGCCCGCGGACGACGTCGACGTCACGGTGCCTGGTACGCCGGAGTACTCGTTCGTGTACGCCGGTGCGGTCCCCGCCGCCCAGACGTCCAGCATCGTCGCGCGCATCCCGAACGGGCCGCCTGCGCTGACGATCACGGCCACCGTCAACCCGTGATGCACCCCCCGGTCGCCCCCCCGAGGGGGGCGACCCCACTCGCTGCCTGAACGCAGCGACCACGTGGCCGCCCGGGAGCTCGCTCTCGGGCGGTTTCGTTTTTGGTTCGCACGCTGATTCGCCTTCCGAGCCTCCCACGCCCCACAACCGAAGCTCCCTGGTCGGAAGGCGAATTCACCTTCCGAGCCTCCCACGCCCCACAACCGAAGCACCCTGGTCGGAAGGCGAAATTTTTCTTTCGCACTCGGGGAACGTGCGCGCTAACCAGCGGTTCTCCGAACGTCCCGATGATCCACCGTCCTGCCTTCGTCACGCACTGTCTCGTCGCCGCCGTGCTCGCGGCGTGTGGCAATCACGTCGGCCCCGCGAGTGACGGCGGACGTGGCTCCCGCGTCTCCAAGAAGAGCGCGGGACGCGGGCCTACCGACAACGCCGATCGCAGCCCTCCGCGCCCCTTCGTCGTGCGCGTCGGCACCGACTCGGCACCGACCGATGCGACGCGCACCCTTCGCGTCGCGACCTCCACCACGGGGATGGCGGGGCCGTTTCGTGAGGTCGGCACCTGGGATGGGCAACGGCCGCTCGAGGCAATGTTGCCCGCTCGACTGCCGAACACGCCCGTCGCCATCGACACGCGCGGCGCCATCCTGGCCGCGGAGCTCGAGCGCGTGCTCGCGGCGCTCGACCAGCGTGGCGTACGAGAGGCGACGATCCACGCGCCCGACATGCGACCGCTGCCCGTCCGCGTGAACATGGACGAGCTCGACGTGCTGTTCGGGTTCAACATCCTCTTGCGCGCGGCGGGTCCGCGCTGGACGACCTGGACCGCAGGCGGCATGCACTCGCTCTGGATCCTCGACGTCGGGCCCGAGTCGGCCAACGAGGAGGCGACCCCGCTCGGCGAGCAGATCCGCCTGCGACGACCCCAGCGCGTGATCATCGCGCACGGCGGCGGCCGCGGAGGCGTGCCCGGTTGGATGCGCCGCGTGCGCACGGCCTGCGAGTCCTGCCGTTCCGTCGGGTGCGAGTGCTTCGTGGGCCGCGAGCCGATCGTCGACAACGGTGCGCCCGCGGCCGGCCCCACCGCGCGCATGAACGCCACGATCACGGTCACGCGCGGGGGACCTTCGGTCGCCGACGTGGCGCGTGTGCTCGGCGGTGAGATCGGAGCCGATCCCAGGGCGCCCGTCGAGCTGCCCGCGCTGCAGTCCTGCGCGTATCGCCCGAACGACGTCGAGACCGCGCGCCTCTCCGCCACGCTCACCGTCGATCGCGACGGCTACGCGCGCGACATCGCCGGCGAGCCGCTGCCGTTCCCGATGCGCTGCGTGGCCGACGTGCTCTCCCGTCGCCAGTATCCATCGGCGCCGCAGGAGTATCGGATCACCTTGTCCGCCCAGCTCACCGAACGCGGCAATCCCGTACCTCGCTTACGCGACCGCATCGACCGTCGGGAGCGAGAGCGCGCCACTCCGACGCCCACGCCGCTGCGCTGAAAGGGTCACGAGAAACCCTTGGGTGCTGAGTGCCTGACGACGAATCGTCGAGGGGCGCCATGGGCACGTCATCGCGCCCCCCGACGCTGCCCGGGGCGAACGGTGGGTCAGGCACCGAGCGCTCCGCGGAGCCACCCGACGGCCGAGATCTGGGCAACGCGCTCACGTCGCGTATGCTGCCGCCCGTGTCTCGATCCTCGGTGCTGGTCACGCTCGCGATGCTCGTGCTCGGGGCCGGTTGTGACACGGATCCGACCGAGCTCGTCGTCGTGGTCGAGGCGGACGAGGAAGTCGCGGCCCGCCTGACGGCGGTCCGTCTCGCCGCGCGCGCGCCCGACGGCTCGCGACGACACGGCGAGCGAACCATCACGCTCGGCGCGGAGCTCGGCCCTCCGGTCAGGTTCGTCCTACGCGCGAGCGAGGGACGCGAGTCGTCCCAGATCGAGATCGTCGTCGAGGGGCTCGCGGGCTCGACGCCGTTCGTCCGGCGCATCGTGCGCGCGCGCTACGTGCCCGAGTCGATCGGTCTCGTGCGCGTGAGGCTCACCGCGGCGTGCATCGAGCAGTGCGACGACACCGAGGACTGCGACGAGGGCACCTGTGGCGCTCCGCGCGAGGTGCCGGCCGAGCGGGTCGATCGCGGCGAGATCCCGCGCGCGGGGAGGCCGCGCGATGCGGCGCTCGACGTCGGCGGCGAGGCCGACGCCCGCGGTGAAACGGGGCCCGAACGCGACGCGGACGTCGACGCGGGCGACCTCGGCGCCGACGGCGCACCGCTCGACTCGGGCGCGGACGTCGGTCCTCGCGACGCGGGACCGTTCGACGCGACGATGCCCGACGCGAGCGTCGCGGATGCGAGCGATGGGGACGGCGGTGGGCTCGACGGCGGCCCGCGCGACACCGGCCCGCGCGACCTCGGGTCCGGCGACGTCGGCACGACCGACGGTGGATCCGTCGACCTCGGCCCCGCGGACACCTCGATCCCCGACGCAGGTCCGTTGGACACCGGGCCGATCGACATGGGCTGCGTGATGAGCGGCGTCGAGACGTGCAACGGACGCGACGACGACTGCGACGGAACCATCGACAACATCGCCGCATCCGCGTGCACGACCGGGATGCCGGGCATCTGCGCCTCCGGCGTCACGCAGTGCGTGTCCTCGACGCCTACCTGCGTGCCGCTCTCGGCGCCGCGCGCGGAGTCGTGCAACGCGATGGACGACGACTGCAACCTTCTGGTCGACGATCCCGTCGATGCGAGGCTCGATTGTCCCGCGGGCAGGATCTGTCGGGCGGGCGCGTGCGTCGGCGTGATCGACCTGGCCGGAGGGACCTGGCACTCGTGCGCGGTGCTCGCGACCGGCGCGACGTGGTGCTGGGGCGTCAACACGCTCGGTGAGCTCGGGACGGGGACGGCGGGTGGATTCCTCGACGTGCCCCAGGCGACGGCGGTCCCGATGGGTGGTTTCAGCGCAGTCACGGCTGGCAACCGGCATACGTGCGGGCTGACGCCCACCGGAGAGGTCTATTGTTGGGGTGACAACGAGCTCTCGCAGCTCGCGATGTTCGCCGGCGCCATGTCCGCGACGCCCGTTCGCATCACGTTGCCTGGAGCCGCCACGGCGGTGGCGGCCGGCCGCGACCACACCTGCGTGATCGTCGGCGGGGACGTCTATTGTTGGGGTGCCAACGATTTCCATCAGACTGGGTACGCCGACACCGTCCCGTCTCCGCCGTTGGCCACCCCGTGGGAGGTCGTGCAGCCGAGCCCGGCCATCGGCTTGGCGCTCGGGACGTCGCACAGCTGCGCCGTGCTCGCCTCGGGTGAGGTGACGTGCTGGGGGTCGTCCGTTAACGGGCAAGCTGGCCAGTCCATGGTGCCGCGCCGCTGGCAGGCCCTGCCGGTCGAAGGCATCACCGACGCTGTCTCCGCGAGCGCCGGCCACGGACACAGCTGCGCGCTCCACGCGACGGGACGGATCTCCTGCTGGGGGTCGGACACCGCGGGTCAACGTGGAGATGGTGGCGGTTTCGGGACCGCGAGCCCCACACCCACGATGGTCTCGGGCATCGACGACGCCCGCCTCGTAGCCGCGGGCGGCGACCACACGTGCACGGTGCGCGCGGGCGGCGCGACGGCCTGTTGGGGTGCATCCGGTCGCGGAGCAACGGGTCTCGGCTCGACGACACCCGATCGAGACGTACCGACCGCGACGTTGCTCGGACCGACCGAGCGGATGGTCGCCGGCACCGACCACACGTGCGCGGCCCTTCTCGACGGGACCCTGTGGTGCTTCGGAGCGAACGACTACGGCGCGCTCGGCGACGACGCATCGGGCATCGGAGTCGTCAGGGCGACACCCGTGCGCGTGGTCGGGCTTCCGTGAGCGTCAGCCGATCCCTTCGCCCCAGCGGCGATAGCTGACGACGACCTCGTCGCCCGGGACCGGACGGGCGGCTCCGCGGAACACGATGCTGTTCGACACGGGCTCGTAGTCGAATCCGTTCGAG
>JADZFZ010001197.1 GCA_020854145.1 Deltaproteobacteria bacterium
AACGAGTGCGTCGAGGATCGCGATTGCCCCGCAGGCTCGTTCTGCACGGCGGACGCCGACGGCGCGCGCGGCTGCATCGACCCGGCGGGCAAGCCGTGCGTGCGCCACGAGGAGTGCGCGGCATCGGGCCAGACCTGCGCGCGCGATGGGCGTTGCCGCTTCGAGTGCGTCAACGATCGGGACTGCCAGTTCGGCTCGATCTGCTGCGCGGACGGTACGTGCCACGCCGGCGACTGTGCGGGTGTGGTGCCGCGCGACGCAGGACCGCCGCCCGGCGGAGACTGTGCCCCCGGCGTCTCGCGCAGCTGCTTCGGCGGCACCGATGTGCAGCGCAACGTCGGCACCTGCGCGGCCGGGATCCAGGTGTGTGGAGCCGACGGCGCCTTCGGCGCGTGCGGCGGCGGCGTCGATCCGCGCGACGAGCAGTGCGACGGCGCCGACGACGACTGCGACGGCGACGTCGACGACGGGCTGGCTGGCTGCGTCCCCGAGGTCACGTGCCCCGCCGCGGCGAGCACGCGGCCCTTCACGACGTACGCGCTGCGCGGCAGCGACCTCCACGCGGGCGCGGCAACCTTCCGTTGGGAGCTCGAGTGCCCGCCGACCCTGCCCGCATCGGCGTGCCCGCGCGTCGCCGACCCGACCGCTGCCGACACGGAGATATATCTCTCGGCGGCGGGCGTCTTCCGCGTGCGCGCCGACGTCACGCCCGCAGGTGGCGACCCGGCGACGTGCGTGTGGCCGTTGACCGTCGGCGCCGAGGGTCTGCGCGTCGAGCTGGCCTGGGACCAGGGCATCGGCCGAGATCTCGACCTGCACCTGCACCGCTGGACCACCAACGTGTCGGGTGCCGAGACGGACTGGAACGCGGACGACGACTGCCACTGGATGAACTGCAAGGCCAGGGACGACATCTCCTGGCGAGACTCGCCTCGACCGGGCGACCACGCGGACACGCCCGACGTGTCGGCGTGCAGCGACGCGCCGAGGGGTGGCGGCGCGCAGTGGCTCGCCGAAGGTGCCTGCAGGAACCCTCGGCTCAACGTCGACGTGATCTGGTGCACCCCCGGGGTCGTCGATCCGGACGCGTTCGACTTCTGCGCGCCGGAGAACATCGACGTCGACGTGCCGGTTCCCGGGGCGCCCTATCGCGTGCTCGTCCGCCACTTCTCCGGGACGGCGGCCATCGCGCCCACGCTCACGGTGTATTGCGGGGGCGCGCCCGCGGCGGTGCTCGGGCGCGGGGAGCTCGTGCTCGACGGCCAGCTGAGACGGGATTGGCTCGCCGCCGACGTGGTCTTCGACGCGGACGGGACGTGCCGCGTGTGGCCGCTCGACGTCGTGCTGCCGGAGGATCCGGACATGATGGCGCCGCTACGCTTCGGGCCCGACTGGTCCTGTCGCTACGACGCTGCGAGCAGCCGTTGCGAGTGAGCGTCGACCGGCGTGTATGATGCGCGGATGGCCGACGGGACGACGCGCACGGTGGGAAGAATCCTGAGGTTCGCAGTCAGCGGCGCGTTGCTCGTCGCCGCGCCCGCGGCGTGTACCGGCTCGTCGGGCGCGACCACCTCGAACGAGCCCGCGCCGCCGACCATCAACGAGCCACCGGCGCCGGATCCGCCGCCGCCCACCACGACTCCCGCGCCGCAGCAGGATCCGCAGCCGTCGCAGGATCCGGCTCCTCCGAGCCCGCCGGCGCCCTCGCGCGAAGCGGCGGGGAGCTGATCGTCCTTCGCGCCGTGCAAGCCCCGGATCCGCTCGGCGGCGCGCGCGCGAAGCTCGGTGTCATCCATCGGCAGCAGGTCCATCGCGACGACTGGCCCGACTTCGGCGCGTTCCCGCGCGACCAGTACCCGTTGGCGTTGCGCAAGCCGGCGGCTCGACAGTGGATGCGCCGCGCGCGCGAAGAGCTGGGCAGCGTCTACGAGTTCACCGCGGTCGCGCACGCGCTCGCCGAGGCGCGTGCGTCCATCGAGCTGCTCGGCGCGCTCTCGCGTCTCGTGACGGACGAGGTGCGCCACGCGGAGCTCTGCGGACGCATGGCGCGTGCGTGCTGGCCCGAAGGCGTCGAGTCGGCGGCGGCCGACTTCGCGTGGCCGGCCCCGCGATTGCCGTTCCCCGACGCGCCGCGGCTCGACGCGACGGGCGACCCCGAGCCCATCCTCGCCTGGGCGGCCGACGCCATCCTCTGCTCGTGCTGCATCGGCGAGACCCTCTCGCGCCCGCTCTTCGAGACGGTCGCCACGGTCTGCACCGACCCGACGTGTGAGGCCGTGCTCCGCCAGATCCTGCGCGACGAGCATCTGCACGCGACGTTCGGCTGGGAGGCGCTCGCGGAGCTGTTGCCGCGCCTCGTGCCCGCCTCGCGCGCATGGCTCGAGCGGCGGCTCTCCGACCGCCTCGCGTCGTTCGAGCGCGGGGCGGTCCACGGCGTGACGCTCGAGGAGCTCGCCGGGCACGAGATCGTCGTCGAGCCCGGCGACCCGTCGCGTCCGAACCTCGCGATGCTCTCGTCGCGCGACTACGCGATGGTCTTCTACGCGACGATCGAGTCCGAGATCCTGCCGCGTTTCGCCGATCTCGGCTTCGACGCGACGCACGCCTGGGCCGCGCGCCCGCGCTGACCGCGCCGCGGCGCTGCTACCTTGGCGCTCCCGAGACGAAGGACGCCCATGACGACCGACGCAACCATCCTCTTCCTCTGTGTCGCCAACTCGGCGCGCAGCCAGATGGCCGAAGGGCTCGCGCGTGAGCTGTTCGGCTCCCGCATCGCCGTCCAGAGCGCGGGGAGCGAGCCCTCGCTGGTGAACCCCTATGCGATCGAGGTCATGCGCGAGGTCGGCGTGGATCTCACCACGCACCACTCGAAGTCCGTGCAGACGATCGATCCGGCCACGGTCGGCACCGTCATCACGCTCTGCGCCGAAGAGGTCTGTCCCGCATTCCTGGGCAAGGCCCGTCGCCTCCATTGGCCGATAGAGGACCCTGCCACGAAGGACACGTCGCTCCCGCGGGAAGAGATGCTGAAGCGATTCCGCGCCGCGCGCGACGAGATCCGCCGCAAGCTCGAAGAGGCCGAGGCGTTGCTGTTGGCCCCGCAACCCGGCACCGCTCCGACGACGAAGGGCTGAAAGGTGCCCACCGATCACATGACCAGCTTTCTCGAGCACCCGACCCGGTACTCGTCCTTCACGGGCACGGGTGATCGCCCCCTATCGAGGACGGTCGAGCGCGGTGACGAAGAGAGCCGCTGACGACGATGCTCGCGAAGCTCTCGTTCCTCGACCGTTATCTGACGCTCTGGATCTTCCTGGCGATGGGGATCGGTGTCGGCCTCGGCTTCGCGGTGCCCGGTGTCACGACCGTGCTCGATCGGCTGAGCGTGGGCACCACCTCGGTGCCGATCGCGGTCGGGCTGATCCTCATGATGTACCCGCCGCTCGCGAAGGTCCGTTACGAGGAGCTCGGCAAGGTCTTCCGCAACAAGCGCG
>JADZFZ010001198.1 GCA_020854145.1 Deltaproteobacteria bacterium
GAGCTGCTCCGGCGCATGGACGTCGATGCGGATCGATTCCTCGCCGCGCTCGCGATCGACCGCGACAGCGCGCCCGACACGTACGTCTCCGGTGAGCTCGCCGACAGGCTCCTCGACGAGATCGCGGCGGCGCGCGGCGACCCGGCGTTCGGGCTCACGCTCGCCCGCGCTGCGGTCGAGCGGCCTCTCGGTCTGTTCGGTCACGTGGTGTGGCTGTCGGGGACCATGCGCGACGCGCTGTCGCGGGCAGTGAAGTTCTTCGGCGCGGTGTCGCGGCGCACCACGGTCGCGCTCGTGGAGCACGACGAGACCGTGACGGTGCGACAGGAGTCCGCAGCGGGCGCGACGCGCGGGGTGATCCTGACGGAGTTCGTGTTCGCGTCGCTTGCGATGCGCGCACGCGCCGCGACGGGTGGGCGCTTCACGATCCGCGCGGTGAGGTTCGCGCACGCCGGCACCGCGTCGGACGGGTACCGAGACGTGTTCCGTGCGCCCGTGGTGTTCGGTGCGCCGGCGGACGAGGTCGAGCTCCATGCATCGCAGCTCGCGCTGCCGCTCGCGAGCGCGGACCCCATCACGTCCGCAGTGCTGGAGCCGGCGGTTGCGCAGCTCGCCTCGCGCGCGCGCGGGCGCTCGGCGCTCGTGGACCGCGTTCGACGCGCGGCCGTGGGAGGGCTGTCGCGTCCACTCTCACCGGAGGCGGTTGCGCGCGAGCTCGGCACGAGCGCCCGCACGTTGCGGCGACGTCTCGAGAACGAGGGCGCGACGTTGCGCGCGATCGTCGACGAGCTGCGGCGCGACAAGGCCGACGAGCTCCTCGCGAACGGCTCGGCCGTCAAGGACGTCGCCTTCCAGCTCGGCTTCTCGGAGCCGAGCGCGTTCCGCCGCGCGTACAAGCGGTGGACGGGACGGCCGCCGCGGTCGCGTTAATGGCCGGAAGTGTCATCGCTCGCTCGCGCGGAACGTGCTCGATTGCGCCGCATGCGCAGGATGCGAACGGTCGTCTTGTCCTTCGGTCTGATCGCCTGCGGCGACAGCTCCGCGACTCCGCCGGAGGCACCCGCCGACGTCGACGCGTCGTCCGCGACGCCGAACGTCGACGCGTCGACGCCGCCGCCGGAGGTGGATGCATCGCCGCCCGCGCCGGAGGTGGACGCGTCGTCCTCGGGCACGCCGCCGCACGCCGCCGCGATCCCGCAGCCGACCGGGGCGTGCCCGGAGCTCACCGACGGCGACGTCACCTTCGCGCCCGCCGGCGTCACGCCTCGCCGGGTGAAGCTCTCGCTGCCGCCCGCGACCGCACCGGGGCCGCTCATCCTCTACTGGCACGCGACCGGGAGCTCCCCGCTCGAGGCCGGCTACGCGCTCGGCGCAACCGAGCGTTCGTTCGTCGCGAACGGTGGCATCGTCGCCGCGCCGTACTCCGATCCGACCGCCGGCACGTTCGAGTGGTTCATCGTCAACCAGAGCCTCGCCGAGGACGACTTCCTGCTCGCCGACGAGATCGTCGCTTGCCTCGCGGAGGCGGGACGGCTCGATCCCGCGCACGTCCACAGCATGGGCATGAGCGCCGGCGCCCTTCAGACGACGGCGATGGGCTTCTTCCGCTCGTCGTACATCGCGAGCGTCGCGACGTTCTCGGGCGGGATGCCCGACGGCTTTCCCGACCCGGCCTCCCAGGATCCGGACAACCTGTTCGCGGCCCTCATCTTCGACGGCGGCCCGGACGACCGCGTGTTCGGCGTCGACTTCCAGGCCGCGAGCGAGCGTTATCGCGAGACGCTGGCGAGCGCGGGCCACTTCGCGGCGATCTGCAGCCACGGCATGGGCCACTCGATCCCGCTCGACGCAGCCCCGAGCGTCGTCGCGTTCTTCGCAGCGAACGGCTTCGGCGCGTGGCCATCGCCGTACGCGAGCACGGGTCTGCCCGACAGCTTCCCGAGCTACTGCGCGCGCTGATCCGCACCGACGTCCCGGTTGCCGTCGCGGTCGTCGGGCATCGACGGGCGTGCGGCGGTGCCGAGCGTGGCGAGGTAGTCGTGATAGGCGCGCGAGATGTCGGCCTCGTCGAGCAGGCCGACGACGACACCGTGCGCGTCCACGACGGGGACCTCGCGGATGCGCTCTGCGAGGATGCGCTCGAGCGCCGCGTGCAGATCGTCGTCCCCGCGCACGGTGACGGGGCGCGACATCAGATCGTCTGCGACCACTGCCCCGAGCGCCTCCTGGTCGTGACCGAGCGCGCGAATCGCCTCGTCGGACACGATGCCGACGAGCGCTCCCTTCTCGTCGATCACCGGGAAGGCGACCTGACGTGGCGGGGCGTCGGCCACGCGCCGGAGGATCTCGGAGGCGACCGAGCTCCGCGAGAACGTCACGAACTGCATGGGCGTAGGGACGACGTCTGCGACGCGGAGGCGCTTCAGGATGTCGAGCGTGTCCTCCGCGGCGTGGATCGGCGAGTCGAAGCGCGACGTCGGCTGGGTGCGATAGAGGCCCGTGCGGCGGAGCAAGACGTAGGTGAGCCCCCCGACGAGCATCAGAGGCACGAGCAGGTCGTAGTTGCCTGCGAGCTCGCACACCATGACGAGGCCGGCGAGCGGCGTGTGCGCGAGCCCGCCGTAGAACGCGCCCATCCCGACGAGCGCGAACGCACCCGGATCGACCGACGTGGCGCCGGCGAGGTGCGCGGCGCGACCGAAGGCACCCCCGAGGAGGGCGCCGATGGCGAGCGACGGACCGAAGTCGCCGCCGCTTCCGCCCGAGCCCAACGTGAGCGACGTGGCCCCGACCTTGGCGACGCCGAAGGCGAAGAGCAGCGCCACACCGGTCCATCCCGTCGGCAGCCACTCGGCACCCGTGATCGCCGTCTGTGCGAGCCCATAGCCGCTTCCGAGCAGGCCGACGCCGATGCCCTCGATGCCCAGACGCGGTGAGACGATGGCGAGCGAGAGGGCGGCGACCACGCCGAGCGCCAGCCCACCCGCGGCAGGTCGCGCCCACGGTGGACCGGGCAGCCGTGCGAAGAGGTGGCGCGCTTCGGCGAGCGCGAGCACGAAGAGACGCGCGACGAGCGCGAGCACGAGCGCGAGACCCGCGTAGAGCGGCAGATGCGTGGGCTCGAACGGGTAACGCGGCGCGTGCGCGAAGAGCTGGCCGTGCCCCGGTAGGATCGTCACGAAGATCGAGAACGAGGTGACGCTGGCGAAGACGGCGGGCACGAGCGCGTCGGACTCGAAGTCGTCGCGATAGAGGACCTCGGTCGCCAGGAGCGCGGCGCCGAGAGGGGTCCCGAAGATCGCGGAGAGGCCGGCAGCGGTGCCCGCCACCACCAGCACCCGTCGCTCGCGAGGAGTCGCGCCGAGCAACCGCCCGATGCTCGATGCGAGGCCGGCGCCGATCTGCATCGTCGGGCCTTCGCGCCCTCCGGATCCGCCGGTGCCGAGCGTGCAGACGGTCGCGAGGATCTTCACGATCCAGACCCGGCGCCGGAGCAGGCCGCCGCGTCGATGGAACGCATCGATGTACGCGTCGCCGCCGCCGCCTGCGGTCTCCGGTGCGAGCTTGTGGACGATCAGCCCGGTCGCGAGGCCGCCGAGCGCCGGCAAGAGCACGAGCACCGGCCAGAGCACGCGGCGCCCCGGAAAGGTGATGGGCGCGACGTCGCCGGCGGGTCGGAGCGGCTCGAAGCCCGCGAGACCGCCGAGCAGGAGCGCCTCGCTCCAGTGCAGCATCAGGTAGAGCACGCACGCGACGAGCCCGACCACGACGCCGACTGCGATGCCGCGCAGGATGAGCGCGCCTGCGAGCCGCAGCTCGAGCGATCGAACCGCGTCGAAGAGGGGTCCTGGCAGCGGGAATCGCAGGCGCATCGGCGGCTCCGCCGGCGGCCGTGGGCGCGATGGTTGGGGCTCCAACGGCCGCGATGTTACGGGATCGATCCGGCCGGGGTCACGCGGCGCGGCCCGCTGCCTGCCGAGCTCTGGCAGCGCGTGCTCGACGCTTCGCGCGACTGAGCACGAGCGACCCGACCAGCGCGAGCAACAGACCGCCCGAGCGCGCGCGCTCGCGCCCGCGGCCGTCGAGCGGCCCGCGTGAGGGTGCGACGCGACATCCGCAGCCCCCGTCTCCTCGATCGGCGGGTCGCGCCGCGTCGGAGCGCCCGTCCGCATCGCGCGCCCCGCCGCCGGCGTCGTGCGCGCCCGCGTCGAGCACGGAGCCAGCATCGGTCGATGCCGAGGCATCCGGCGCGCTCGTGCCGGAGTCGATGGGTGCGCCCGCGTCGGTCGTTTCGGTGCACGTGCGGTCTCCGGGCGCGATCTCGAGACGAATCGACGTCCAGCCCTTCGGTCGGTGAAGCCCACGATCGGTCCCGTCGTCCGCGGCTTGCGCGACGGCGAGCACCGAGACGGGTCCGTCGGCGGCGGGCGCGACGCAGTGTGCGAGCGGCGCTCCTTCCGACGATGCGACCGGGAGGCCGTCGATCCACAGCCGGATCGAGACGGGCCCGCGCGCGTCCGGGTCCGTCGCCGTGACCTCCAGGCGGCGCGATCCCACGATGCGCTCGCCGTCGGTCGCGCCTTCGATCCGCACGACGGGTCGCGTCGCGTACGGCGCGGCCATCGGATCGCCGAGGACCAGGTTCTGCCAGTACACGAACGGCATGTTGCGCGCGTACGCCTCGGCGAGCGTCCCGCCGTCCACGTAGTCGAGCAGCAGCCGACGCGCGGGAAAGCAGTTGGCGAGCGGCTCGTCGGTCGTGCCGTGCACGCCCGCGACGCCACGCGCGACCCAGCGCGCGATCGAGACCTGCGACTCGCCCGTCGCCGCGAAGTTCTGCGGCACGGCGCCGAAGCTCGTCAGGTTGTCGACGAGCGCGCCCGGCGCGAAGTCGTTGCCCTCGATCGTCGTGCCCAGGCTCGCGGTCCCGACGAAGAACGCGGAGAGCGTGCGCCCCGTCAGATCGGGATCGAACGGCACGCGCGCGACGTCCGCGATCCCGCGATCCGCGAGGCCTGCGATGACCGCGTCGTA
>JADZFZ010001199.1 GCA_020854145.1 Deltaproteobacteria bacterium
TCAGTCGCGATCGCGATCGGGGATCTCGAGCACGACGGGGCAGTGGTCGCTGAGCTCGCGCAGCGCCCGCGCGGGATCCCTGCGAGGGATCGTCGCGCAGCTCGCCTCCGCGCACACACCCTCGGCCGTGGCGCGCGCGCCCGCGGGCAGCTCCCGCATCGCGCGCGTCGTGACGAAGTGGTCGAGCGCGTACGCCCGGCCGCGCGCGTAGTACGAGCAGCCCGGCTCCACGGGCACGCGGCGCAGACCCGGCGAGAACGACGCGTCGGCCGCATCGATCGTGGCGATCTCCTGCTCGGGGGTCTCGGCAGGAGTGCACGCGCCACAGCCGTGCGTGTTGAAGTCGCCCGCGATCACCATGTCCTGCTCTCGCTCGATCGCTTGTAGCGCGGCGAACGCGATCGGCAGCGCCTCCTGGGATCGGCGGCGCAGCGCGCGTGCGCTCGGCTGGTCTCCGCTCTTGAGGTGCACGCTCACGACGTGCAGATCGAGCCCGCCGGCGAAGCGCATGCGCCCTCCGAAGCCGGGCCTCAACGCGCTCGCGCAGGGCGAGCCGCGCGGGTTGAGCGCACCGAGGGTCCTGAGCTCGCCCGCGCGAACGCGCGAGGTGTTCCACAGCAGCGCGACGTGCTGGAACGAAGGGCCCGAGCACTCGTCGAGCCCCACGCGCCATCGGCCGCGCGTCCTCGCGTCGAGCCCGCCGACCAAGCGCGCCATCGCGTCGACGGCCGCCGGGTGGGCCTGGATCTCCTGAAGCGCCACGACGTCGACCGAGAGCCACGCGATCGCGCATGCGAGCCAGTCCACGTTCGTCGGACGCGCTCGCTCGCGCGACCCGAACGGCACGCCATCGGGAAACCACCGGACGTTCCACGTGGCGATCGCCGCGTGACCTGGACGCCGCGCGCGTGTGCGACGCGTGCGCAACGCAACCTCGCAACCCTCGGGCGACGACCAAGGCGACGCATCGGCCACCAGCGACCGCGGCGGATCCGCGCGACCCGCCGGAGCGCACCACTCCACGCTTCCGACACCGCACGCGGCGACCATCGCCCAGCCCGACCACAACACGCCGCGGCCGAGCTTGCGCATCGCGCCGCAGTCTCCATCCGATTCGATCGCGCGAGCAAGCTTGCAGCCGCGCCGCCACGTCGACTACCAAGTCCAGGCTTCCGATGGACGCCGCCGCGAGCTCGCAATGGATCCGCGCCATGTTGCGCTACCGGTCCGACCATCCGGCGTTGCTGCACGTCCTCGACACCCTCGAACGACTGCTCGACCGGCCCTACCGCACCAACGTCGTGCTCCTCGGCGAAGCTGGCACCGGCAAGGAGGGGCTCGCACGCGCCCTCCACGCAGCGATGTCCGCAGGCGCCGACTCTCCGTTCGTCGAGGTTCGCTCCGGCAGCCGAGATCCCGCGGCGCTCGCCCACGAGCTGTTCGGCGCCGGCGATCGTCCCGGCGCCGCCGAGCGCGCGCACCGAGGCACTCTCTACCTCGACGAGGTCGCGACGCTCGCGCCCGAGATCCAAGCGCGCCTCGCAGATCTGTTGCACGGCACGGTGGAGCGCGAAGGCGACCTCGAGCCCCGCAGCGTCGACCTCCGCATCGTCGCCTCGACCGACCACGATCTTCGCGGCCTGGTCGCCTCCGGTCGTTTCCGGCACGACCTCTTCCACCGTCTCGCCCGCATCGAGCTGCTGATCCCGCCGCTGCGCGAGCGTCGCGCCGACATCCCGCGCACCGCCCTCTGGATCGGCAACCGGATCCTCGAGCGCGCCGGCGTTCGCGCGCGTCTCGTCCTCGAGGGCGACGACCACGACGACAGCGGAGAGCTTCGCCCCATCGAGCTCACCGCCGACGCCGCCGCCTTCCTCGCCGCGCAGCCCTGGCCGGGCAACTTCCGCGGCCTCGAGATCACCCTCGAGCGTGCCCTGCTCCTCTATCTCGACGGCGATCGTCTCGACCCCCCCACCCTCCTCCTCGCCGGGGACAGGATCGACGTGCCTAACCCCTCGGAATCAGGCCGCTCCTAGACGCGCAGTTCCACTCCGAGCGAGCCGGCCGCCCGGTCGGCGACCCAGGGCGAAGTCGCCACACGCCCGAGCGCCGGTGAAGGGGTCACTTGGGCGGATCCGGGATGTCCCAGAGGTCGCCCCAGAGGCTCTGGCCCCCATCGATGTAGAAGGTCTGCCCCGTCACGAAGTCGGCCGCCGGGCTGACGAGGTACGTCACGAGGTGCGCGACCTCCTCGGCGGTGCCGACGCGTTTGACCGGCGTGCGCGACCGCGCCAGCTCGATGAGCTCGGGTGGGTACCGGTCGGTCCCGCTGCTCTTGATGACGCCCGGCGCGACCGCGTTCGTCCGGATGCCGTAGTGCGCCCACTCGATGGCCAGCGTCTTGGTGAGATTCTCCACGCCGGCACGCGCCGCCCCCGTGTGCGCCATCCCCGGGAAGCCTCGGGCGATCTGGGCGATCATGTTGACGATTCGCCCTTTTCTTGCGGGGATCATCGCCCTCGTCGCCACCGCGTGCGTCATCGTCCAGGTACCCAGCAGGTTGTTGCGCACCACCGCTTCGAAGCCCTTCGGCGCGAGCTGCTCGGCGGGCACCGGGAACTGACCTCCGGCGTTGTTGATCAACACGTCCACGTGCCCGAACCGCGCGAGCACGGCGCCCACGAACGCTCCGACCGCCTCCACGTCGCGGATGTCCGCCGGCGCCGCGTAGACCTCGAAGCCCTCCGCTTCGAGCTGCTTGCGCGCCTCTTCGAGCGGCTCCGGCCGACGCCCGTTGATCGCCACCTTCGCACCGAGCGACGCCATCTCGCGCGCGCACGCGAAGCCGATCCCCGTGCCGCCACCGGTGACGATCGCGACGGTGCCTTCGAGCAGACCAGGCGAGAACATGGGCGCGACTCTTGGCACGCGGGCACCCGCGGCGCCACCGATCCGAGCCCCTCGCGCACCTACCTCGCTCGCCCATCGGCCCCTATGCTTCTGCCGTGGACGCCCGCCCCGAGCCCCGCCGTGGAGGAGCGCTCCGTATCCTCGCGCATCGGCCAGCCGCGCTGCTCGCCCTCGGAGTCGTCGCGTTCGGCGGGCTGCTCACGTCGCCTTGTCTTCTCGGCGTCCCGGTCCTCGTCGGCATGCTCGTCTCCATCGCGAGCACCTGCCTCGACGCAGGGTGCGCGATCCACGATCTGCCCATCCAGCGCTCGCCCAGTCGCGGCAACTGGGTGGCGGCGCTCTCGATCTTCGCGTTCCTCGCCACCACGCTGCTGGCCGGCGTCGCGTCCGTCGAGGCGCTCGAGGGGCTCTTCCCGTCCGACGCCGACGCGCTCCCCCGCGTCGTGCTCGTCGCCTCCGCGACGCTCGTCGCGACGTGCCTCAGCCCGCTCGCGTTCGTTCCCTTCGCTGCGCTCGACGAAGGCGCCTCGTTCGCTCCGGCCGCCTTTCGCTCGGCACACGTCGCAGCGAAGCGAGGCATGCCGCGCCAGATGGCGACGGCCCTGATCTCGACGCTCGTGCTGTTCTCGCCCGTCCTGCTCGACGCCGCGCTCGCCCCGATTCGCGAGCGAGCCACCGCGGTCTGGGCACTGGCGCTCGCCGTCTCGTCCATCCTCGCGTTTCCATCGTCCTTCGCGATCCTCGCCGACGCCTACCTCTCCGCGGACCCGCGCGCGAGCGAGCCCACCGCGACCGGCACCACCACGTCGCGACGCGCCGGACGCGTCCTGCTCCTCGCGGTCGTGTCGCTCGGCGCGCTGCTCGTCGGAACGCTCACCGTCGCCGCGCTCGTTCCTCTGCCAGCCACGCCGCACGCGGACGTCGCATGGCGTCCTCGACGTCTTGCGGACGCGACGACCGAAAGCGGGCGCCCTCTGCCACGCACGCGCATCTCGGCAACGTCGCTCTCGGTGCGCGGCACACACGACGGCATCGTCGTCGAGGCCGACGATGGCGGTGGCGTCGGCCACGTCCGCACCGCCTCGATCGGGACGCCCTCGGTGCTCTGGATCCTGCGCACCGCGCGGCGCCGCGATGCCCCGATCCACCTCGTCGTCGCGGGTCCGGTCGCGCGCGCGACCGAGTGGGTCCTCGTCGATGCCCACGGCGTGCGGCTCGACGATGGCGTCGCCGAACGCTGGTCGCGTCGCGTCGGCACCTTCGGGGCCTGCCTCCTCGCAACCGCCGGGCTCCTTGCGCTCCTTGCGCTCTGGCGCGTCGGCGGTCTGCTCGCCGCCGCTCGTCACCTCGACCATCCGTTCTCGAACCCGCCGCCCGGCCGTCGCGCTGCCCTCACCCTCGCCGCCGTCGACGGCACGCTTCGCCTCGGCAAGAACGCGACCGTATGGATCTCGCCGCCGAGCTGGGCGTTCGGACGCGCGCGCGCCGACGTCCGCGGAGACGCCTGGCTCGAGGCCGCCGATGGGCACCTGCGCGTTCGCCTCCCGCCAGGCCATGTCTGGGCTTTGTCGCACCTTCCGGAGGCGGCTCCGATGCGCGACGGCGAGCGCATCAGCGTCGTGGGCCGCTTCGGCGCGGTCGCCTCCGGTACGCGGGACGCGGACATCCCGTGGCCCCGCACGGCGTCGCTCGTCGTGGGCGATCACGCCCGCGCGGCGCTCGGGCTCACCGCCCGCGCCATGCAGGCCTGGGCGGCGGTCGCGGCGCTCCTGATGCTCGTGCTCTCGACGACCGTCGTCTGGATCGTCTTGAGCTTCTAGCGGTTTACGCCGCAACGCGTCCACGTGCTCGCAGTTGCTTGCTCGCAGGTGCGTGGCACGGGATTGACCGTCGCGGGGCACCTCTCTATACAAGGGCGAGCGATGGCTTTCTACATCACCGAGAACTGTACGGGTTGCACCGCCTGCATCCGCCGTTGCCCGACCGAGGCCATCTCCGGCGACCGCAAGGTCCTGCACGTCATCGATCCCGAGCTCTGCATCGACTGTGGCGCCTGCGGTGTCGTGTGCCCCGACGAGGCCATCTACGACGCCGAGGGCAACCTCTGCGAGATGCTCAAGGCGCAGTCCCGTCCGAAGGCCTACGTCGATCTGCAGTCGTGCGTCGGCTGCGAGTGGTGCGTGTGGGCCTGCCCGTTCGACGCGCTCGAGATGAAGAAGAGCCCCGGCGGCGGGGCGTTCGCCGAGGTCGCGTCGGTCATCGACAAGAAGTGCGTCGGCTGCACCTTGTGCGAGCTCGACTGCCCGTACGACGCCATCCACGTCTTCCGCGGCGACGACCCGAAAGTGGCCGAGCGCCGCGAGCGCAACGCCCGCTTCCTCGAGGAGATCGGAACGGCGCCGCCCGCCGCGGTTGCCTCGGAAGAAGACGCCGCGGCCTGACCCGTCCCCGACGTCAGTAGCAGAGGGTGCCCAGCGGCGCGCACCACTGCTCGTCGGACGGCTCGACGCCCGGCGGCGCGACGACCAGGTGGGCACGCCAGATCCCCCACGTGCCCGCGTCCCGCTTGATCCAGACCTGATAGGTCATCGCGCGCATGCAGAAGCGCTGCGCCGTTCGCTCGGGGTCCATCACGAAGTCCGCACGCCACGTCAGACGCGTCTCGCCCTGCACCACGCGGAACCCGATGTCGTCGATCGCGGCGACGTTGGGCGCCGGCTCCGCGCGCAAGGGCACGAGCTGGCGGAAGAAGTCCGTCGGCAGCTCCCCCGCGTCGTTCTCGTTGCTGAAGCTCTCGAGCGCCGCGTAGAACGTCTCGCCTCGACCGCGCACGACGATCTCGAACGTCGCGGACGCCTCGCCCACGCGCCCCATACGCTCCGGAAGGAAGGTGACGTCGCCGCGCACCGGCTCCTCGGGTCGGATGGGATCCGTAAAAAGTGAATAGGCCTCCACGACGTCGGGGTAACCGTCGTTGTCCGTGTCGGGCACGAACGGATCCGAGTTCCGGACGGCCTCGGTGTCGTCGCACAGACCGTCGTTGTCGTCGTCGGGATCCTCGAAATCCCGCAAACCGTCGCCATCCGAATCGAGATCGTCGGGCGGAGGCGCAGGGACGTCGCCATCGGGGTCCAGGATCCGCGGGGGTCGGCTCGTGTCGTCGGGGCATCCTGCAAACAGGAAAATAGAAAAGGCGATCGCGACACGTGCCGGCCGGCTCACCGGAGATCCTCCGGAGGGGCCGCAGCCGGCTGACGCCCATCCGCGGCCTCTCGCCAGAACGCCTCCACCTCCGCGAAGCTGAGACAACGCGACGCCGGAGGCAAGGTCTCGACGAACCGCCGGCCGTACCCGCGGGTGACGATCCGCCGGTCGAGGACAGCCACGATCCCGTGATCACGCCGGGTGCGCACGAGCCGCCCGAAGCCCTGTTTGAGCGCGAGCGCGGCGGCCGGCACCTGGTAGACGTCGAACGGATCGACGCCGTCGTCGCGCATCCTCCGACTGCGCGCGGCGACCACGGGGTCGGTCGGCACCTCGAACGGCAACCGGTCGATGACCACGAGGCGCAGGGCGTCCCCTGGAACGTCGACGCCCTCCCAGAAGCTCGCGGTCGCGTAGAGCACGGCGTCGTGCGCGCGGCGGAAGCGCGACAGGAGCGCGGCCTTGGGAGCGTCGCCCTGGACGAGCACCGGCCACTCGAACGCCATCCGACCCGCCTCGGCGAGCTGTCTCATCGCCTTGACGCTCGTGCAGAGCACGAAGGCGCCGCCGCGCGTGAGCCGCACGAGGCGCTCGATCTCGCGGGCCGCTCGATCGCGGTACAGCGCGTCGCGCGGATCGGGCAGGTCGCGCGGCAGGTAGAGCGCCGCTTGTCGACCGAAGTCGAACGGGGACGAGACGGCGAGCTCCTCGCACGGGAAGTCGAGGCCCAATCGCCGCCGAATGAAGCTAAAGTCGCCGTCGGTCGTGAGCGTGGCGCTCGCGAGGACAACACCACGCTCGCGATAGAAGAGATGCTCGCGCAGGAGCTCCGACAGATCGATGGGGGACGCGCCGAGCGCCACGGACCGGCGCGACGCCTGGCACCACGCGACGTGCGTGTTGCCCACGCCGTGCACCACGCGATCGAGGTCGTCGCGCAACGAGTCGGTCCTTCGCGCGAGCGCGAGCACGGGCTCACCCACCGCGGCCACTCCGCGTGCGTAGCTCGCGAGCGCGTCGAGCGCCGTGTCGAGCGCGATGAGATCACGGCCGATGGGTCCGTCGAAGAGGCTCGCGTCGAGCGGGATCCGGAGCTCCGCGTCACCGCGCTCGACGGGCAGCGCTCCGAAGAAGATCGACGCGCGCTGCTCGACCTCGGCCAGCATCCCGTCCGCCTCGCCGCGTCCCGCGCGATCGAGGAGCCCCGCGGAGGCGAGCGTCCGGCGCGCATCGCGCACGAGCGACACGATCTGCGTGCTCGAGACGCGAAGACCGAAGAACGTCGTGGCGACCTCCTCGATCCCGTGAGCTTCGTCGAAGACGACCGCGTCGTGCTCGGGCAGCACCGAGCCGCCTCCGCTCGCTCGCAGCGCGAGGTCGGCGAAGAAGAGGTGGTGGTTGACGACGACGATCTGCGCTGCCTCGGCGTCCTCGCGCATCCGCGTGACGAAGCAGGCCTCGTAGTGCTCGCATCGCTGACCGATGCGCGTCTCGCTGCTCGACGTCACATCCATCCAGACGGGCGCGTTCTCGGGAACGACCGCGAGCTCCGCGCGATCGCCGCGCTCGGCGGTCTCCACCCACCGGCGCACCACTTCGAGATGCGGGTCGCCGTAACCGCCGGCCGCCACCGACTCGGCGAGCCGTCGCCTGCAGACGTAGTTCGAGAGCCCCTTCATAGAGGCCGCGCGGATCCCGAGCCCGGTCAGCTCGGCGAGCAGAGGCAGGTCTCGTTCGACGATCTGGTCCTGCAGCGCGCGCGTCCCGGTCGAGACGATCACCTTGCGACCCGACAGCACGGCGGGCACGAGATAGGCGAGCGTCTTGCCGGTGCCGGTGCCGGCCTCCACGAGCAGCACGCCCTCGTGCTCGAGGACGCGCTCGACGGCTTCGGCCATGCGCAGCTGCTCGGGCCGATGCTCGTAGCCTTCGAGGCCTCGCTCGAAAGGCCCACCGGGACCGAGGATCGCCGTCGAGGTCTGCGGCCGAGACATGCGCCGCCTCGTCATGCGCGAGACGCGGCGACCGGGCAAGGGAGAGCGCACGCGCTCCGTAGCCGACCGCGCTCCGTGCCGCGCGAGCTGTGCATCGGCGTCGCCTTTGCGTTTTCGCTGTTCACCGCGTGCGGCTCCGCGCCGGCCGTGATCCCCGCGGGTGAAGCTCCGGCGCCTGCCGGGCTGCGCGTCGAGGTGTGGGCACCCGAGCCCGCCGAGCTCCTGGCGTCGGTCGCGAGCGCGCTCGAGGGCACCTCGTTGGCGCAACGGATCCCGACCGATGTCCCGTCCGTCCTGTCGGCGATGCTCGAAGGCAGCGACGCGGTCGTCCGCCTCGCCGCACCCGACAGCCCGCTCGGTCTGGTGATCGTGGGCTCCCGCGAGCGGACGGCGTGGATCGTGCGGCTCCGGACGCTGACCGACCCGGACCGAGCGCGCCTGCAGCTCGCGCCCTCGGGCGTGCCCTGGGCGCGCGTCGTCACCGTGCGCGACCGATCGTCGCGCGCGGTCGCCGCGATCGCGAACGACTGGCTCGTGGTCGCCGACGACCGCGGGACCCTCGACGCAACCCTGCCCTATCTCGCGCGAACGCTCGCGCGGCGTCGTGCGCGCGCGGCGTCGCCTTCGCTCTTTTTTCGTTTCACCGACGGTGCGGCTGCCGACGCGCTGCGGCCGGCCCTCGATCGCCGGTGGCGCGCCTGGGTACGCGACGCGCGCGAGGCGGCACGGAACGAGCGCGCGCGCCACCGCCTGCCCCCGACGATCGGAGAGCCCGAGGTGCTGATCGACGAGGTCGACCGAGCCATCGGCCGGCGTCTGTCGTGGCTGCGCGATCTCGGTAGGGGCGAAGGCTCGTTGCGCATCGAGGACGGCGCGGTGCTCGTCGAGGCGACGGCCGACGTGCGCGGGCCGAGCTCCCCGCTCGCCCGCACGTTGGGCGGCGAGCCCTCGGCCGGCGCCGCAGCGCAGGGGATCGGCGCGCTGCCCGCGACCACGGCATTCGGTTGGAGCGGATCGGCCGGCGCCGCGGCGCGACGCGAGACGACCGAGGACTGGCTCGCAGCCGCCGCGCGAACGTCGGGATCGCGCCTCGCGGAGGGCGAGCTCGACCGGTGGCGTGCGGCGCTCCGCGCGTTCGACGACGCGGTCGGCGACGATCGCGCCGTCGCGCTCGGAGTCGATGCGAACGGGCGTCGGACGGTCGCGATCGCGTTCGAGACGCGAGACGAAGCGGCAGCGACCACGGCGTGCAGCGGTCTGGCGGGCGTGCTCGCAGCAGGGCATCTCGCCGAGGCTTCGTCGGCGCTCGCGGGGTGTGTCCCGCTCCCGACGCCGGAGACGACGCGAGCGCCCGGCTCGGGTCCCTCCATCGCGCGCCCTGCGGGTGATGGCGGCCGAATCGTGTGCGCGCCGGATCCCACGCGTCGCGACGCGCACGCCGGCGCGCTCGGGTGGAGCCTTCGCGGACGTCTCGGGGGGCTCGCGTGGGCGCACGACGTCGAGGCTGCCATCGCGTTGGCGGCGAGCGCGCGCGAGTCGTGGTCCACGCCGAGCGGTGCCTCCATCGCGGGCGACGATCCGGACGCCTCGCGCTGGCTCGACGCGCAACGCGACGCGTTCTTCGCGCTCGCCGTCTCTCCCTCGGGCATCGTGCGGATCGCGCGCGCGCGTGCGGGCAGCCCTCCACGCGATCGTGCCCTGGTCGCCTTCGCTCGGACGCCGCGCGGCATCCGCACGCGAGCGCGCATCCCGATCCGCGCCGCCTTGGCGACCGTCGCGATCGCTCGCATGCTCGGCTCCGAGTGAAGGGGTCACGAGAGATCCCCGACCGTTCGCCACGAGCGCAGTCGAGGCGCGATTGCGTGCTCGACGGGCTCGACGCGAACGGTGATTCGTCACGCCCCGAGTCGGAAGGCTTCGCTCAGCCGCGGCCGCGTGGATCGAGTCGATCGCGCAGCCAGTCGCCGGTGAGGTTGAAGCCGAGCACCGTCAGCGCGATCGCCGCGCCTGCGACCACGGCGACGCGCGGCGTGCGCAGCAGCACACCGGTGCCCTGGTCCAGCACGGCGCCCCACGACACCTCCGCGCCCGGCCCGAGCCCGAGGAACGACAGGCTCGACTCCGCGAGGATCGTCGCTCCCAGACCGAAGGTCGCCTGCACGACGAGAGGACCGGCGAGGTTCGGCAGCACGTGCCTCACGACGACGAGGAACGGCGTCTGTCCGAGCGCGCGCGCGGCAGTGACGAACTCGCGCTCCCGGAGCGCCAGCGCCTGGGCCCTCGCGACGCGCGCATAGAGCACCCACCCGTTGACGCACAACGCAGCCACGAGATGGCCGAGACCCGGCCGCGCGACGAGCGCGAGGATCGCCACGTTGAGCACGATGCTCGGAAATGCCTGCACCACGTCCGTCACGCGCACGAACGCGGCGTCGAGCACGCCGCCCGCGTAACCGGCCGCCGCGCCGAGCAACGCCCCGAGCGGTGCGCAGGTGCCGACCACGAGCAACGCGACGAGGGCCGCGAGCCGCGCGCCCGCGAACAGCGACGCGAGCAGGTCCACGCCATTGTCACCGGTGCCGAGCGGGTGATCGAGCGAAGGCGCCGCGTACTCGCGCAGGAGGTCGACGTCCGTGACGGCGTGCGGCGCGACCCACGGACCGATGACCGCCGCGGCGAGGAACGCGACGACCAGCCCGGGCCCGATCGCGCGCGAGACGCGCCGCAACGTCGTGCGACGGCGGGCGCCGCCGCCTGCGCGAGGACGTACGTCGTCCGCGACGCCGGCGCTCACGCGAGCCTCACGCGCGGATCGATGAACGCGTAGAGCAGGTCCACGCCCAGGTTGACCCCGACGTGCAGCGCCGCGACCACGAGCACGCAGCCCTGCACCACGGGGATGTCGCGCGCGAGAAAAGCCTCGAGGAACAACGTGCCGAGTCCCGGGCGCTCGAAGATCTTCTCCGTCACGAGCGTGCCGCCGAGCACGGCGCCCAGCTGCGCACCGCCGACGGTGACGACGGGCAGCAACGCCGTGCGCAGCGCGTGCTTGATCGTGACGGCGAGCGGCCCGAGCCCTCGGGCGCGCGCCGCCAGGACGTAGTTCTCGTTGAGGACCTCGAGCATGGATGCGCGCGTCATGCGGGTCAGCAACGCGGCGAGCGCGGCGCCCAAGGTGATCGCCGGAAGCACGAGCGCGGGCACCCCGTGCGCGTCGTCGCCCGGGAGCGGCAGCACGCGAAGCTTCACGGCAAACAGCAATATCAGCAAGGGGCCCAGCCAGATCGCGGGCATCGCCAGACCTGCGAGCGAGCTCGCGCTCGCGATCCGATCCCATGCGGTCCCGCGACGGGTCGCGGCCGTGACGCCCAGCGGCAGCGCGAGCGACCACGCGACGAGCACCGCAGCGAGCGCGAGCGCGACCGTGTCGGGCAGCACCTCCGAGATGCGCGACGCCACCGTCTCGTCGGGCTGGCGAAACGATCGGCCCATCGTGCCGCCGGCCAGGTCGCCGAGGAACGCACCGTATTGCGTCGTGATCGGGAGATCGAGCCGGAGGTGCCGCCGAAGCGCTGCGCGATCCTCGGAGGACGCTGCATCGCCGAGCATCTGCTCGACGGGATCACCCGGCAGGACGTGCAGCAGGAGGAACACCGCCGTCGCGACGGCGAGCACCGTGAGCGCGCCTTCGACGACCCGACGCGCGACGTACCGGGCGAGCATCACGGCACGCCGCAGTACCTCGAAGAATCACGGTCATCCAACACCCTGCTGAGGTCGCCGTCCGCCGACAGGCACGCATAGCCGTCACGGCAATCGTCGTCGCTCTCGCACGCGTAGAGGCACCAGCGGTCGGCCAGCCGATCGACGTTGGGACGGAACTCCACGCAGATGGCCTCTTCGGGGCACGTGCCGCGCTCGCAGCCGCGCACCGTGCAGTAGCCCTCCGGCTGCGCCGTGTCGCAGATGCGGTCGCCGTTGGCGGAGCAGTCGACGCTGGTCGAGCAGTCGTCGCCGATCTCCGGCGTGCACCCGACGGCGAGCACCGCCAGCAACCCGACGAGCGTGACTGCGGGGAGATGGCGAGGGAGCGCCCGCGACACCGACGCCAGGGTCGAGCAGGAGCGCGATCGGCGGATCATGGTGGCGCGGAGGCTAGTACCGATCGCTGGAAATGCGACCGCATTCTGTGGGCAGGGGCGACCGCACCGTGCCCTCCTGCGGCCTGCACGAACGCAACAACCGAGCAGGTCCCGCAGCGGCCGGGCGGCAAACTGCGACGTTCGGTCACCCGCACGACATGGATGTCATGCCGCGCGGTCCTCGACCGGAGCTCGGCAACATCCGCCGACCCACCCAAGCTCAATCATCTCGAATGGTTGAGCTCGATCGCGGACGGGAGCGCGGTGCCTCGGAGCCCCTGGCACCGGCGTTGCTCTGGGTGGACATCGAGCTTCGGCTGAATCATCGAGCAGCCCTGGCTTCCATCGATCGCTTATCTCAGGTCGCCCCGGGACCCTCTTGGCTTCCCAGCTTCCTTCTTCCGGGCGCCCTTCTTGGATCCTCGCTTTTGCACGCGGTCGGACGGCGTAGCCGTCCGCTCCGAGCCTGCTCGGAGGGGCCGCTCTCGCTTGGCTTGGTACTTCGCTTCCCTTTTTCTCGTCCCTTCGCTTAGTTCAGCTTCGCTTTCTTCGTCTTCGCTTTCTTCCCGTATCGTCCCTGCCTCGTATGGCACTGCTTCGAGGGACGGCGGCACGCAGCGGAACGAGATCCTCCGTCCGTCGTCGCCGTCCGCAGCTTAGCTTCCCGCGCTTGCTTGGCTTCGTGTGCACTTGCTTGGCTTCGTGCGACTTGCTTGCCTTCGTGACCCGCTTGCCTTGTGAGTGTCGCCTTTCCCCCGCCACTCACCCTCTGCTCAGACCGCTGAACTTCTGCTTCCTCTTTACTTTTTCCACTTTTCTTCCCTGTAGCGTCTCCCGCTCTCCGTCGCTTCTGGACGGGGCGGTCGCTGTCGCGCGCACCCCTGCGGCTGCGCTGCGATGACGGTTCGAGCTGCAACGTTGGTTCGTCGCTCCAGCTCGTTCGGTGACGACAGGCGGCCGGGCATGCGCCTCGGGCTGCCTCCGATTCTCTCGTCCATGGCGGTCAGATGGCGCCGCCCGGGGCCCTGCGCTCACACGCTGGCCCCGGGCGGGCGCACGTCTTGGTTGCGCGGGCTTCCCTCGCTTCGCGGCAGTCGATATCCTCGCGCCCATGCGTGACGTGCGCCTCCAGCTCGTTTCGTTCGCCCTCGTCGCCGGGCTGCTCGCGTCGTGGGGATGCGCGCAGCAGCGCGACAACTTCCGCCGGGCCGAAGACCACTACGCCGCGGCGCGCTACGACGCGGCCGAACGCTGGTGGACTGAGATGGAGCCGGAGGTCGGCGGGATGTCGCTCGAGCTCCGCACGCGGTTCTACTACCTGCGCGGGATGACGGCGTACCGCCTGCAGAAGCGGTGGGACGCGCGGCACTATCTCGCGATCGCGCGCGAGCTCAACGGCGATCAGGGCGCGCTCCTCGGCTCGTCGTGGACCGAGACGCTGCAACGCACGTTGACCGAGCTGAACGTGGACGAAGGCGCGGGCGCTCCGGGCGAAGGCGGCGGCGGATCGCCCGACGACGAGGGCGGCTCCGAGGCGCCCGGCGCGTCCACCGACGAGCGCCGACGCGGAGCGAGCGACGACGAAGACGGCTTCGGCGACTGACGCGCTCGGAAGGCGTGCGCCCGAAAACGCGAAGGGCCCGGTGACGATCACCAGGCCCTCCAGGATCTCGTTCGAGCCGAAGTTACCGAGTTACTTCGAGCCACCCAGTCGGGTCGCTATCAAGTCCTTCGCGACCAGCTTCGCTTTCTTGAGCTGACGCGCCTCCCATTGCTCCGTCGGGGTGAGGAAGGCGCGGCGGTCGAGCTCGGCTACGCGACGCGCGAGCTTCTGATGGTGCTCGACCAGCTCATTGACTTCCGACTGCTTCGGCACGGACTTCATGGAACCTCCCAGTCATGGTCTCGAACCGGATCCGAGACCGGAACGATGGACCGCGGCTAGCGACGCGACGCCGCGAACCTCCTGGAGCCGAACGTATGCTGAGCCGAAAGGTATGCGACGAGGGTACGGGGCCGGCCGTCGAGGTGTCAACGCTCGGAGGCGACCGGCGACAATCGCGGGAGAACCCAGGCGGAAAACCAGCGCTTCGGGTGGCGCACCTCACCTCGTCTCGTGGGCCCAACCCCGAGGTGCGGTGCTCGATTCCCGAGACCTCCGTGGTAAGGCTTCGTCCGCTCGCGCGTTGTGGTGACACGAGCGATTGGATTCCGCCGGCCGCCCGCGCCAGCGGGTGACGGCGAGGGCGCGACGTGCCCGAGCGCCGAAGGGCGTGTGAATGTAGCGGCGTGGTCAGGGGTCAGCATCGATGGACGGACGAATCGGAGGAACCATGAACAAGCGCTCTCTGCGTGCCCTGCTCGCCGTGATCGGCGTGTCGGCGGCCTCGACGGCGCTTCTCGCGCAGGCGCAGCAGCCACGGTCCGACGCCGGCCGCGCCGCGACCCCTGCACGAACCGCGGATGCGGGCACGCGCGCCACGCCGACGCCACGGACCGGAGCTCCCGCCGACGCGGGAACCGGCAGCGCGCGTCTGACCGCCGACCAGGTCGCCGCCCAGATCCAGGCCTTCTACGACCGGACCCGTGACGTCGAGGCCGACTTCGCGCAGACCTACGTCAACAAGCTCTACAACAAGACCGAGCGCTCGCGCGGGCGCGTCTTCTTCCGCAAGCCGGGACAGATGCGTTGGGAGTACGCGCAGCCGAGCGGCAACCTCATCGTCTCGGACGGCGAGACCATGTGGGTCTACGAGGCCGAAGCCCGACAGGCCTATCGACGTCGTGTCACCGACTCGGAGCTGCCGACCGCGCTCTCGTTTCTCACGGGCACGGGCCGGCTCGCGACCGACTTCACCTTCCGGCTGCTCGACGCGCGGCGGCAGAACTTCCCCGAAGGCATCGTGCTCGAGCTCCGTCCGAGGCGCGCCAACCCGCACTACGACCGACTGCTCTTCTACGTCGACCCGCAGACGTTCCAGGTCCGGCGCACGCTCATCATCGATCCGCAGGGCAACCGCAACCGCTTCGACTTCCTGCGGATGCGTTACAACCGCGGCATCCCCGCGACCCGCTTCCGCTGGAACCCCCCGCGCGGCACCCGCATCATCACTCCCTGACGCGGGGCTCGGCGGGCCAGAGGGATTGGAACTCCGGAGAGGCGCGAAGCGTGGCGAACGCCTCGTCGCGACGCACGGCGGCGGGATCGTCGAGTCCGCGCGAGATGGCCCTGCGGAGCTCGCGAAGCGCTGCGGGCTCGTCTCCGCGTTTGGCGGCGACCATCGCCAGACCGTAGGGCCCGTAGGCGCGATCCGGGGCGATGCGATCGACGGCCGCGAACCGAGCCGCCGCTTGATCCAGGCGTGAAGCTCGCAGCTCCAGGGTGCCGAGGTTGTAGAGCGTCGCCGGATCGTCCGGCTGGAGCTGCACCGCACGTTCGAGGCGCTCGCGCGCGCGCGCCATGTCGCCGGTCGCGAGGTAGAGCCGGCCGAGGTTGAGCAGCGTGCCGCTGTCGTTGGGATTCTGGAGGAGCAGGCGCTCGAAGAGGCGGATCGCCTCGGGCCTGCGCCCGCGCCGGACCTCGAGCAACGCAAGGCCGAGGATGGCGTCGCCGCTGTCGGGCGCCTCTCGGAGCGCCTTGCGATAGGTGCTCTCCGCCTGCGCCAGGCGCCCGAGCTCGAAGAGCGAGTTGCCCTTGAGGATCAAGATGGCGGCGTCGTTCGGCCGCAGACGCAAGCCGCTCTCGTACTCGCGCAGCGCCGCGCGATGGTCGCCGCGACGAGCGTGCGCGTTGCCTCGGATGCGGTGCTCCGCGATCTGGTCGACGCATCCCGCGAGGAGCGCGAGACCGAGCGCGATCACGACCGCGGCGGTGCGCCGTACGAGCCTCCGGCCCCCAGCGAAGGAGCCGAGGAGGTGCGCTGCGATGTGCCCCAAAGCCGCGCGTCTGTAGCGCCGTGCGCAGTGGGGGGCAAGACCGGGGCGATCAAGCGCAACAGCTGCCCCGCCAGCCGGTCCCATTCGAGCGATCGCGCGACCGCGCAGCCCGCACGCGCGATCCGCCGCCGGACGTCCGCGCTGCGTCGCAACGCGTCGATGGCGCGCGCCAGCTCGCCCGCATCGTCGGGCTCGACGAGCAGCGCCGCGCCTCGTCGCTCGACGAGCGACGCGATGCCGCCGACCGCCGAGGCGATGACCGGGAGCCCTGCGCGCATGCCCTCGAGCATCGCGACCGGCGTGCCCTCGGTCCTGCCGCTGGGCAACACCCGCGAAGGCACGGCCATCACGTCCGCTCCAGCGAGCAACCGTTGCTTCGCGTCGCCGTGCACCACACCGACAAAGCGGCAATTCACACCGCGGCGTGCGGCAAGGCGCTCCAGGCGTGCACGCTCCGGTCCCTCTCCCGCGACGATGACCTCGAGATCCTTCCTGCCTGCAGTCGCATCGAGCAACACGTCGAGCCCTTTGACCGGAACCAGGCGCCCCAGGGTGACGATGGTGAAGCGAGTCATTCGCCAAGAACGGCGAGCCTCGCGCCGCCCGCACGTGGCCTCGCTCGGGCGCTCGATCCCCATGGGCGACACGTGGCAACGCACTGCAGCCTGCGCGCCGCCGATCGGCCCGAGCATCGACAACCACCGGTCCCGAAGGTCGGCCGACACGAAGAGCAAGGACGACGCGCGCTCCGTGACCGCGCGGGCGACCCACGCTCCACCCGGGATCCGATCGAGCACGTGCACGTCCGCCGAGTGACAGACGACGAGGTGCGGCTTGACCGCCTCGCACTCGGTCGGCCCGAGCACGTGGCCCGCCAGCAGCCCGCCCGGCAGCGCCCAGTGGCTGACGACCGCGTCCCATCGCTGCGCGCGCGCCGCGACCGCGCGACGCATGGCGAGCGCGAACGGCAGGACGCCCAGCCACGCGCGAGGATCGCGGCCCAGATTCTCGGGGGCGCCGGCACCGTAGAACGTCCGCTGCCACGCACGGGGCCGAAAGTAGGGCACGTGGTGCACGTCGATCCCGGGCTCGCTCGGCGGCCGCACGTCGTCGGCCGGCTCGGGAGCCAGGACGTCCACGTGATGCCCGCATCGGACCATGGCGCGCGCGAAGCCGCGCACGAACGACCCGGCGTGATCCGCCGCGTCGCGCGGAAAGCTGGAGGTCACCAGACCGATCCGCAGCGGCGTCACTCGGCCGGCGACATCGCGACGACGTCGACGGGATCGATCCGCCGGCTCTCCGCGGCGCGGGCACGCGCGGCGACGACGGGCGCGTCGGGCGGCGCGAGACGCGACGTCGTCCGCACGCGGGTCGCGAACGCGCGTGCGAGGACGAAGGGCACCGTGACGAGCGCGTGGCGCACCCGCACGCCGCTCCGCTCGCCCGCATACACGGGGCGCACCACGACCTCGGCGACCCGCGCTCCGAGCGACACGAGGTGCGCGAGCAAGTCGTTCGGGTAGCCGTACCCCGGCCATAGACGCGACCAGTCGATGCGCGTCCCGACGCCGCGGTGCATCGCCGTGTACCCGCACTGCGAGTCGCCGAGACCGTCGAGGCCCAACGCGACCCGCGTGAGCGCCGAGAAGACGTGGTTGCCGACGTAACGCTGAACGGGCATGAGCTTGCGGGCGCCGGGGTGACGCAGGCGATTGCCCTTCACGTAGTCGGCGCGGCCCTCGAGCACGGGGCCGAGGAGGGCGGGAAGATCCGCGGGATCCATCTGCGCGTCGCCCGCCATCACGACGGCGACGTCCGCGCCGCGCGCGAACGCGTCCGCGCAGCCGGTCGCGATGGCGGCGCCGACGCCCCGAGAGCGCGGATGCGCGAGCACGCGGACTCTGACGTCACCGAGCGCGAGCGCACGTTCGACCGTCGCGTCGGTGCTGCCGTCGTCGACCAACACGACGTCGTCCACGAAGGCGGGGACCGACGCGATCGCGTCGCCGACGAGGCGCTCCTCGTTGCGTGCGGGTACGACGGTCGCGATGCGGCAACCCCTGAGCATGACGCCGCACGAGATACCAGACCGGCAAATGGGCGCAACGGCGGTATAGTGAATGGTGGCTCAGCAGGAGGAGCAGCTGCGATGACCCTCGAGATCCCGGCCGGCGTCACCCCGCACCTCTTCTTCGGCGAGATCCTTCCTGCAGAGCACGCGCGGCTCACGGGCGGTAACGATCAGGGCCCCGAGTCCGTGACCGAGGTGGAGCTGCTCGGGGACGGGGGCGGGACGTGGGCGTTCGCCGTGCGCGGCGGCAAGCTCATGCAGACGGAGCCCGGCGAGCTTCCGGCCGACCTGTGGATTCGCCAGGATGCGGCCGACTGGCGGGCGTTCATGGACGAGATCACCGGTGCGGGCAGCGCGTCGGCGGGACGCGCGGGAACGGCCGCGCTCGTGATGACCGACGTGGGGACGCGTCAGCGTCTGCTCGCCTTGAAAGGCTCGGTGCGCTTCGAGCTGAAGGGCCTCGGCGGACGTGATTGGAACCTGACCCTGGGCCTGCGCGACGCGTCTCGCGACGAGCCCGGCGCCACGATCAGCATGAACGTCGAAGACTATCGCGCGCTGCTCGACGGCAAGCTCGATCCCATGCAGGCCTTCATGCAGGGCAAGACGCGGCTGAGCGGCGACACGAACCTCGCGATGCAGTACGGGATGGCGCTCTTGCCCCTGTTCCAGCCGTCGAGATCGGGGCCCCGATGAACGCGGTCGCGGCGTTCCCGCCGACTTCGATGCTCACGCAATGGGCCGCGCGCGCCGAGGACCGCACGCGCAAGCTCGAGCGGCTCTACCACGCAGCGCAGACGCAGGCGTGGGACGGCCGCGAGGTGCTCGACGCGCTCCTCGCGAAGCATGGCGGCATCCGCCTGCCGCTCGAGAAACGCGAGGCCATCGCCCGCGTCTTCTCGATCATCCTGTGGGGCGAGCTCGCTGCGTGGAACGTCTCGGCCGAGCTCGCGGAGCGCATCGTCGATCCCGAGGCCAAGCTCGCGGCCACGGGCCAGGCGTTCGACGAAGCGCGGCACTTCACCGTGATGCGCGACTACCTGCTCGCGCTCGACATCGAGCTGCCGCCGCTCGATCCGTACTCCCGTGCGGTGCTGCGCGACGTGCTCGAGACCGAGAGCATCGTCTTCAAGCTCACCGGGATGCAGCTCCTGGTCGAGAACGCGGCGCTCTCGCTCTTCAAGATGGTCGCGCGCGGCGGCATCGAGCCGGTCCTGACGGAGCTCGTCACGTACATCGAGAAGGACGAAGCGCGCCACGTGGGCCTCGGCGTGCTGTACCTGCCGCGGCTCATGGCGACGATGACGACGTACGAGGCAGCGAAGCTCCAGCTGTTCCAGGCGCGCATCTACGGCCTGTTGTTCTGGAACACGATTCTCCTGAGACGCGACTTCGAGCTTCTCGGGCTCGACGCCAACGATGCGACGCGACAGGGGCTCAGGCTTCAGATCGACATCGCGACGCAGATGGGGAAGTTCGATCGCGGGCGCAGCGGCGGCGCGCGCGGAGTCTACGTCGAGCCGGAGCTCCTTCGTCGCACGCACGACTTCTCGGTCGATGCGTTCTTCCCGCACCCCGGCGACGACGTGCCGCCGTGGCATCGGCGCGTGCTCGCGGTGACCGAGCGGTTCGCGAAGGTAGGAGCGCGCTTCCTGGAGCGCGTCGACCCGTGATCCGAATGCCTCATCAGACTCCGGAGGTGTCGCGATGTTGATCGACGCTTTCTTGTTCGCGCTCGCGGCGATGTCGTGGCTGTTCCTGATCGTGATGGCCGTGGGACACCACGGCCTCTCGCCCATCGCACGGACGCGGGAGAAGCACGGCTACGTCTGACGGCGCGGCGGCGCGCAGGCCGCGCGCACACGGAGCGCGTGCCGCCGGGTCACTCGCAGCCGGCGCTCATCCCGGGGTCCACGCACGAGGTGAAGCCGAGCTCGGTGCACGACAGGCGCGAGACGACGCCGTCGCGACAGTAGGTGAGCGACGTGCCCTCGCAGCTCTCGTCGAGCGTGGATCCCAGGATCGGATCGGACGCGCACTCGGTTCCCGCAGGCTGACAATCGCTGCCGTCGCCCGTACCGCCGCACGTCCAGCCTTCGAGCGCGTCGCTGCTGCAATCGATGCGCGCCTGGTGGCCGCCGATGCACGCATCGAGCGTGTCGCCGTCGCACCTGCGCGATGCTCCGGCCGGGCACGAGCCGCCGCTGCCGGCGCATCGCGTGCCGTCCGCGTCGGAGAGGCAACGAAGACCCATCGTGTCGCAGTCCTCGAAGATCCAGAGCGACCGATCGCATCGCACGAGCGACTGGCCGTCGCAGCGAGAAGCCGTGTCGCCGGTCGTCTCGTCACACGGCCCGAGCGAGCACTGTGCCTTGCCGAGCGAGTCCTTCGCGCACGTCAGGCCGAGCGTCGCGCAGTCCGATCGGCTCACCTGGCCCGTGACGCGATCACAGCGCACCGCCGTCTCGCCGTCGCAGAACTCCTCGAAGCCCGCCGGGTCGCACGGCTCGGGATCGGCGCCTGCGCTGTAGCAGCGACGCACGGCGTCGCAGTCGCTGCGTGCGCTGTTGACGCACCGAACGGTCCGGGTCGCGTCGAGGCGGGCCCAGCCGTCGAGATAGAACGGGTAGGCTGCGACACACTCGGAGACACCCAGGACCGCGTCGCTTCCGAAGCACGAGCGCGCGCGCGCACACGCCGCGACGAACTCCTGCTGCGACGTCACGTCTCCCGACTCGGGCACGGGGAGCGGATAGATCACCATCGGGCCGCCGTCGCGGTCGGCGTCGACCTCGGCATCGAAGTCCGCGTCCACCTCGGCGTCGAGGTCCGCGTCGCGCTCCGCGTCCGGCACCATCATGTCGGCGTCGGGACGCGGTGCGTCCGGTAGCGGCGCGTCTGGCATCGGTGCATCGGTGCCCGCGTCGGTGACACCGTCGTCGTCGCCACATCCCATCGCGCAGCCCCACGTCACGAGGAGCGCGCAAGCCCAATGGAAGGTCGGAGCGCGAAGCACGCGGGCGAGCCTAGCAGGCAGGGAGGGCGAGCCGCACGCCGTCTCGTCACTCCACCGTGACGGTCTTCGCGAGGTTTCGCGGCTGATCCACGTCGGTGCCCTTCATGTCGGCGACGTGGTAGGCGAGGAGCTGCAGCGGCACGATCGTGGCGAAGGGCGTGAGCTCCTCCTCGACCGCCGGCACCTCGATGACGTCGCCCGCGAGATGGCGCACCTCTTCGTCGCCGTGGGTGGCGATCGCGATGATGCGACCCTCGCGAGCCTTCGCCTCCTGCAGGTTCGACAGGATCTTCTCGTAGGTCGAGTCGCGGGGCATCACGACGACCACCGGCATGTGGTTGTCGATGAGCGCGATGGGCCCGTGCTTCATCTCGCCGGCCGCGTAGCCCTCGGCGTGCACGTAGGAGATCTCTTTGAGCTTGAGCGCGCCTTCGAGCGCGACGGCGAACGAGAGGCCGCGCCCGAGGTAGAGGAAGTCACGCGCGTCGAGGAACTTCTTGGCGAGCGCCTGCGTGTCCTTGTCCACCGCCAGGGTCTCGCGCATGCGCGAGGGGATCTCGAGCAACGCCGCGAGGATCTTCGACGCCCGCGCCGCATCGAGCGTTCCTCGGCGACGGCCGATGTAGACGGCGAGCAAGGTGAGCGCGGCGAGCTGCGCCGTGAAGCACTTGGTCGAGGCGACGCCGATCTCGGGTCCGGCGTGGGTGTAGAGACGTCCGTCGGCGGTCCGCGCGATGGCGCTGTCGATGACGTTCACGAGCGCCAGGACGTGGGCTCCTCGCGCCTTGGCTTCCTTCAGCGCGGCGAGCGTGTCGGCGGTCTCGCCCGATTGCGACACGGCCACGACGAGGTCACCCGGCTTGACCACGGGCTCGCGGTAGCGGAACTCGCTCGCGAGCTCGGTGACGGCGGGAACGCCCGCGAGTCGCTCGACGAGGTACCGGCCCACGATCGTGGCGTGATGGCTCGTGCCGCACGCTAGGAGCAGAACGCGCTGCACACCCGCGGCCACCGCGGCCGAGAGACCGATCTCGTCCTCGACGACATCGGCCCCTTCACGATCGATCCGGCCGCGCAACGTGTCCTCGATCGCGCGCGGCTGCTCGTGGATCTCCTTGAGCATGAAGTGCTTGTAGCCGCCCTTCTCCGCCTGCATGGGCGACCAATCGATGCGACGCGGCTTGCGTTCGACCTTCTCTCCGGACGCGATTCTGGTGATGTCGATCGCTCCCGCGCGGAGCACCGCCATCTCGCCGTCTTCGAGGAAGAGCATCTCGCGCGTGTGCGAGAGGAGCGCGGGGATGTCGGACGCGGCGAACGCCTCGCCTTCGGCGCGGCCGAGCACGAGCGGCGACGCGTTCTTCGCGACGACCAGCCGGTCCGGCTCGTCGCGCGACACGACCGCGACCGCGTAGGCGCCCTCGACGCGCGCGAGCGCCTGGCGGAGCGCCGTCGCCAGGTCGGTGCCCTTCTTGACGGCCGCGTGGACGAGGTGCGCGACGATCTCCGTGTCGGTCTCGCTCGAGAAGGTCACGCCCTGCGCGACGAGCTCGCGCCGGAGCGCGAGGTGGTTCTCGATGATGCCGTTGTGCACCACGGCGATGGGCCCGGCGACGTGCGGGTGCGCGTTCTGCTCGCTCGGTCGACCGTGCGTCGCCCAGCGCGTGTGGCCGATGCCGGTCGCGCCGACGAGCGGCTCGGCGTCGAGGAGCCGACGCAGGTTCGACAGCTTGCCGACCGCGCGCGGGACGCGGAGCTGCCCGCCCTCGATGACCGCGAGACCCGCGCTGTCGTAGCCGCGGTACTCCAAGCGGACGAGGCCGTCGAACAGGATCGGAGCGCACGGACGGGAACCGACGTAACCGACGATGCCGCACATGCGAGCCTTGTAGCATGGGCCCGTGCTCGCGGTCCGCATCGCGCTCGGCTTGCTCGCGACGCTGTCGCTGACCGGCACGTACACGGCGGTCGCCGAGCTCGCTCGCAGCGATCGGACGCTGGCCGCGACGCTGTCGCTGGTCGTCCCGTGGCCGCTCGCGGTGCTGGGTTGGGTCGCCGTCGTCGCGCGCGATCGAGGCACCGACTCGCGCTACGTCGGGCGCGTCGCGCTCGCGCTCGGCGTCGCGCAGATAGCCTCGAACGTGGCGCTCGATGCGTGGTTCCCCTACGAGAACCGGTACTCGACGCCGTGGTGGCACGTGGTCGCGCTCGTGCCCTTCGCGCTCGTGCCCGCTTGGGCGTCGCGCATCGAGGGGTCGCGTGCGTGGCGCGTCGTGCTCGGTCTCGCACGAGGCGTTGCTGCAGCGTCCACCCTCGCGCTCGTGACGCAGCTCGCCGGGGTCGCGTGGGTGCTCGGCGCGTCGAACCGCGACGAGACACGGCGCGCCGACGTCGCGATCGTGCTCGGCTACGGGCTCGACGAGCGCCTGCGCGCGCGTCCGCCGCTCGTCGCGCGAACGCTGCACGGCGTCGCGCTCCATCGACGACGCGTCGTGCGTCGGATCATCGTCAGCGGCGGAGGGAACGCGGAGGTGACGGAGGCCGACGTGATGCGCGCGCTGGCGCTGCGCGAGGGCGTGCCCGATGCGGACATCGTCGTCGAGCGGCGCGCCTCGAGCACCGACGAGAACCTGCGCTTCTCGCGCGCGCTGATGGAGCGCCACGGCATGCGCACGGCGCTGGTGGTCAGCGAGCCCTACCACCTGCCCCGCGCGATGCGGATCGCGGCGCGCGAAGGCATCGACGCGCACCCGTCGCCGAGCTCGCCGGGCTGGCCAGGCGCACGACACCAGAGCTTCTGGATCGTGCGCGAGGCGCGCCTCGTGCTGGCTTCGTTCTTTCGATGATCGACGGGTGAGCGGCTTCGGGTGCGGCGTACGTCACGTGCGGGTCGGGTCGGCGACGCCGGCGTCCTCAGGGAGAACCGGCAGCCTCGGGTGACGCGGCGGGCGCAGCGCCGCTCACGGCCTCGAGCTGCCGCACGACGTTGCCCTGCATGTCGAGCACGGTGACGGGCCCCCACCGACGTGCGTCGTTCTCGATGGCGCTCGCGCGGCCGCAGAGCACGACGATCTGGTGATCGGGCCGGACGAGCGCCTCGATCGCTTCGCGCGCCTGCTGGGGCGTGACCGCTCCGATGCGTGCGCGATAGGTGCTCCAGTAGTCGTCGGGCAGGCCGAAGACGCGAAGCTCCGCGAGGTGCGTGGCGATGCGACCGGGGGTGTCGATGCGCAGCGGGAACGAGTCGCTGAGGTAACGTCGCGCGTCGGCGACCTCGTCGTCGGGCGGGGTCTCGGTGGACATGCGCGCGAGGTTCTCGAAGAACGCTTCGAGCGCTTGGCCCGTCACCTCCGTGCGGACCGCTGCGCCGGAGCGATAGACGCCACGATCGACGGCCGCGGACGAACGGCTGTAGGCGCCGTAGGTGAGGCTGCGACGCTCGCGAAGGTCCATGAAGAGGCGCGAGGCCGCGCTGCCACCGAGCACCTGGTTGGCCACGGACAGCGGGATCCACTGCGCGTCGGCACGACGGATGCCGGGACGCCCGATGCGAATCTCGGTCTGCACGCTGGTCGGTCGGTCGACGATGATGACCCGACGCGACGTGACGTCCGCGATGGGCGGGTACGTGGGCTCCGGCGCGCGCCCGCGCGTCCATCCGCCGAACTGTCGCTCGACGAGCGTGCGCACGGCGGGCAGGTCGAGCGCACCGACGACGATCAGCGTCGCGTTGTTCGGCACGTAGTGCGTGCGGTGGTAACCGAAGAGGCCCGACCGGATGAAGCGCCGCGTGGCCTCGGGCGTCGCGTCGATGTACGCGTACGGGTGCGCGCCGTAGATGGCGCGATAGAAGTGCGAGGTCGCGAGGAACTCGGGATCGTTCTGCTGCAGCGCCAGCCGATCGAGCTCGCGGCGGCGGAGCTTGTCGATCTCGGTCTGCGGAAACGCGGGACGCAAGACGACGTCCGCCATGAGCTCGAACGCGATCGGCAGCTGGTCGGAGAGCGAGCGGACCATCGCGTAGCTCGCCTCGGTCTCCGCCCACGTGGACAGCTCGCCACCGAGGTACTCGATCTGCTCCGCGATCTGCGCGCTCGTGCGGCTGCGCGTGCCTTCCTTCAGCATCGACGAGACGAAGGCGGCGAGGCCGGGTCGCTCGGCGGGATCGTTGGCGCGACCGCTCTTGATCACGAGCAGCGCGTAGGCGATCGGGAGCGCGGTGTAGCGGACGTTGAGCACCTCGAGGCCGTTGGGCAGCTCGAAGCGCTCGACGGGGGGGAACGACACCTCTCGGGCGGGCCCCGGAGCCGGCGGGCTCTGTCGCGCGCGCGGCTGCCCCTCCGTGCTGTTCGGGTCCACGCGCTCGATCTCGACCTCGGTCGTCTCGGTCGTCGCCCTCGGTTGCGGCTGGGGTCGCGCGGCGGGCCCGCAGGACGCACCGAGCACCGATGCGAGGCCGAGCAGCCAAGTGATGCGGCGCGGCGCGATCATGGCTGCCTCCTCGCCGGTCGAGCTGCCGGTGGCGTCGGTGGCGCGGCTCCCGCGGGCGGAGCCGGCGGCACCACGTCGAGCACGGTGCGGTTGGTGGCGGCGAAGTACTGGCCGGCGACGCGTCGGATGTCGTCCGAGGTCACGGCGAGGTAGCGGTCGAGCTCCGAGCGGATGAGCGTCGCGTCGCCCCAGTACATCTCGAACTCGGCCAGGCTCTGCGCGCGCGACAGGTTGGTCTGCAGACCGAAGACGAACGCGGCGCGCACGCGGTTGTGCACCTTCTGCAGCTCGCGCTCGGTGACTCCGCGCTGCGCGATGTCCTCGATCGCGCGGTAGACGAACGGTCTCACCTCTTCGCCGGTGTGACCCGCTGCGAGGACCGACCAGACGGAGAAGAGATCCGGGCCTCGGCGATCGTCGGTGGAGACGGCGATCTCCGCGCAGAGCTCGCGTTCTTTCACGAGCTGCTGGTAGAGGCGCGAGCTCTCGCCGTCGCCGAGGATGAGCGCGAGCATCTCGAGCGGGTAGTGGTCGGGCGTCCGCGACGGCGGGATGTGATAGGCGATGTGGAACGCGGGCAGCTCCGCGTTCGGATCCTGCATCGTCTCGTGGCGCTCTTCCGTCTGCGGGCGGAGCTCGGCGGGCCGGTACGGCGGGATGACGCCGCGCTCGAGGCGGCCGAAGTGGCGGATGACGAGTCGCAGCGCCTCTTCGGGATCGAAGTCGCCGCTGATCGCGAGCACCGCGTTGTTCGGACGGTAGTAGGTCCGATAGAAGGACTGCACGGCCGACAGCGGGGCGGCCTGCAGGTCGCGCATGTCGCCGATCGTCGAGTGCGCGTACGGGAAGTAGTCGCCGTAGGCGAGCTCGTTGATGCGCAGCATCGACGTCGCGTACGGCTGGTTGTCGTAGGACTGACGGCGCTCCTCCATGACCGCGTGCCGCTGGTTCTCGAAGTTCTCCGCCGTGACCGCGAGCGCACGCATACGGTCGGCCTCGAGCCACAAGCCGAGCTCGAGCTCGTTGGAGGGCAAGGTCTCGAAGTAGTTCGTGCGGTCGTGGCTCGTCGTGCCGTTGAGCTGGCCGCCGCGGTTGATGATGAGCCGGAAGTGCTCGCCCTTCGCAACGTTCTCGGAGCCCTGGAACATCATGTGCTCGAAGAGGTGCGCGAAGCCCGTGCGGCCGGGCTCTTCGTTACGCGAGCCCACGTCGTAGTAGAGCGCGATGGCCACGGTGGGCACGTAGCGCTCGGGCGACATCACCACGCGCATGCCGTTCGCGAGGCGCTGCCGGATGATCGGGAGCGCCGCGAGCGGCCCCGTCGCGCTCGGCGGGCTCGTAGGCCGCGTACCGCTCGGAGCCGTCTGCGCCGCGACCGCCGCGGCCACGAGGATCAGCGGTGCCGCCAACAAGCCCATGCGGCGTCCCCCGCGCTGCGTCGTCGTGAACCATCTCCATGCGCGCTTCATCATCACCTCCGCCTCGGCTCCGCGGGACTGGGCCCCGGGACGGACGAGCCGAGCGCGTCAGCGTGGTAGCACGGTTTCGTGGGTCAAAGGCTCTCGCAGACGCCGTGACCCTCGTTGTTGGTCTCGATGCACTCGACGACGGCGCTGTCGCCTTCGCCGTCGTCGTCCGCGAAGCCGAAGAGCTCTCCGGTCTCGAGCGGCTCGCTCCCGACGTTGCACGAGACCTCGAGGCACTCGCCGGCCATCACGGGTCGTGACGTGACCGCCGTGCAGCGCAGCGCGCCGGCCGAGCGCGGCAGCTCGTCGTAGAAGGCGACGCTCACGGTGCCCGTCGTCGCGCGTGTTCCGCGGTTGCACACCTCGGCGTGTGCGATCGGGGGGACGCTGCTGCAGGTGATGCGGGCCCCGAACCTCAGCGTCAGATCGGGCGCGTCGCCCGGGGACGACGGCCCGCCGAGCGCCGCGACCTGACCTCGGAAGACGTTGCCACCCGCGCTCGACCAGCTCGGCGTCACGTCGCTCGATCGCGGGACGCGCCCGTCGTCGCGCACGTTGGTCACGGAGTAGGCGTGCTCGTTCCACACGGGTCGCGAGGGCGACCATCGGCCGAGCACGTCGCCGATCACGCGCACTCCGTCGAACGTTCGCAGCGGGTGACGCGCGCGACAGACGTTGCGGCCACGGCCGGGCGTCCCCGGGATCGGCGGCCTGCAGATGCGCTCGGCGCCGAGGCAGTCCGCGGTGCTCGTGCAGCGGCAGTAGCCCGCCTCGCACGATCCCGCGCCGCCGCCGCAGTCCGAGTCGCTCGCGCAGTGTTGGCCGCGGAACGACGGGTCCACGTCGGGGCACGCCACGCCGCAGACGGCGTTCTCGGGTACGACGAGCTCCGCGCGACCGTCGAGATCCACGTCCGCCACTACGGGCCCTTCGCTCCACGTGCAGCTCGAGTGCGCGAGACCCAGGATGGCGTCGCCCGTGGAACCGTCCCAGATGCGCATGAAGCATTCGTCCGCGAAGGCCACCTCCGCGCGACCGTCGCCCTCGAAGTCGAACACCGCCGGCGCGGTGCGTGCGCTCGTCGTGTCGTCGATGGGCTCGGTCCACCGGATGCCCACGGCTTCGCATCGACCGGGCACGACCGACGTGCACTCGAGATCGAAGACCGCGAAGCTCGAGCCGCCACCGACCGCGATCTCGGGAACGCCGTCGCCGTCGAGATCCGCGATCGCCGGAGGGCCGCCGAAGAACGCCGGCGCGACGCCCGGATGGACGATGGGCCCGAAGATCACGCGCCCGTCGATCGTCTGGACGCGTACCGTGCCGCTCGCGACCACGACGACCTCGGGGTAGCCGGCGTCGGGGCCACCGAGCGCATCGAACGATCCGAAGTCCGCGAGGCCGACCCAACCTTCGCTCGTGCCCGCCGGCGACCACGGCTCGCGCGCGAAGACGCCGGCGGTGGCGTCGAGCTCGAAGACACCCGTACCGGCGACGAGCTCTTGTCGCCCGTCGAGGTCGACATCGGCCACCACCGGACCGATCCCGTTGCCGATCGCCGTCGAGAGCGCCGGCCCTTCGGCCACGAGCGCTCCCGTGTCGCCGCGATAGGCGAGGCCCCCGAGCAGCACCTCGGGCACGCCATCGTCGTCCATGTCCGCGACGGCGAGACCGGCCCAGTGGCACCGATCGGCCACGGGCGCGCTGACGCCGCCGCGCGAATCGGTCGACCTCCACATCGCCGCCCAGTCGCGCGTCGCCACGTCGAAGCGGAACGCGACGACACGCCCGTCGCCGTCGACGGCGACGAGCTCGGGGCGACCGTCTCCATCGAGATCGGCCGCCGCTGGGCTCGTCGTCGGCGAGACCGGCTCGTCGATCACCAGCTCCGTCACGCAGCGCGTCGCATCGATGCCTCGCAAGACCGCGTAGCTGATCGGCGATCCTCCGCAGACCGATGCGTCGTCGCGCGTGCCGTTGTGCGCGGCGATCACGATCGTCGGCCTGCGCGTCGTGGGGTCGACGTCGAGGTCGAGGTCGACGACCACGGGCGTCGTCAGAACCTGCGAGTAGAGCCCGAACGGGTCGCCCACCTCGCTGCCCGACCACGTGCACTCGACCGCGGGAGCGACGACGCCGGGAGGCGCAGTCACCTCGCACACGGGAGCCATCGTGGGTCGCGGCCCCACGCCGTACGGCGTGCACCGTCCGGCGTCGCACCAGGAGTCGTCGTCGCAGTCGCCGTCGTCGGCGCACGGCCCCAGATCGAGGACGCACGCGTCGTACGCGCAGCGCTCGCGATCGCCGCAACACACGTCGCCGGGCCCGCAGGGAGGTGCACCGCCGCACGACGGTACGCAGAGCATCGTCCGCGGCCCGCAGATCTCGAAGTCGTCGCAGCACGCGTCGCCGCACGCGCGCGCGGTGGGACACGGCGGTACGCAGAGATCGCGGGTCGTGTCGCACGATTCGCCCGGCGCGCAGCAGACGTCGCCACACGGAAAGACGCCGCCCGCGCACCCCATCACGCATCCGCCGCTCGCGATGTCGCAGAGCTCGCCCTCGGCGCAGCACATCCCACCGCACGATGCCTCCGGCGGGCACCCGAAGCCGCACGCGCGCAGCACCGGATCGCACCGCTCGCCCTCGGCGCAACAGAGGTCGTCACCGCAGAGGACACCCGACGGGCACGGCGGGATGCATCGGCCCGTCACGGGGCCACACTCCTCGCCCTCGGCGCAGCACTCGCCCGCGCACATCCGCGTCGCGCACCCGGCGTCGCCCGCGTCGCCCGCGTCGCCGGCATCATCGTCTCCGCCGTCCAGGGTGGCGTCGAGCGATACGTCGGGCCCGAGGTCCCGGGGCGGCGGAGCGTCCTCGTCGCCACCATCGAGCCCGAGCTCGGGACGATCGCCCCCGTCGACGCCCGCATCGGACGCGTCCGCAGGCACCTGTGCGCCGTCGTCCCCGCAAGCGCAGAGCGCGAACGCGAAGAGGACGACCACCTGTGAGGCTCGCGACATCGGGACCCCTCTATCTCACGCCACCATGGGACCGGGAAGTTTGTGCGTAGTCAACGGGCTCGCCGCCGCGTGGAGGCGAGTCGAACGGACGCAGACTCCGAGCTCCGCATGGCGACTGCTGGATTTTTGCGGTTTTTCTGCGTCAACGCGCCATCCGTTCTGATATCTTTCGAACGATGTTCGACCTTGTCCGCGCCGCTCCGACAGCGGCGCTCCTCGCGGCGCTGGTTGGGGGTCTCGGGGTCTCGGCGTGCTCGCCCGACGGCGGACGACCAGGAACCACGACTCCCAGCCTCGACGGAGGCCTGCCCGACGCGATCGATCCCGCCCTGCTCTGCATGCGCGAGACCGATGACGACGGCGACGGCGTGCCCAGCAACGAGGAGTGCCGTGCAGGCACCAACCCGTCGCTGGCCGACACGGACGGCGACCGCCTGATCGACGGCACGGAGCGACGGTACCCGAAGGCCTGTGTCGCGGCCGCCGGTGGCACGCAGCGCCGGCCGCCTCCCGCGTGCGTGGTGGACTCGGAGTGCATGGCCGGAGAGACGTGCCGTGGCGTGGATCCTCTCTCGCCCGACAGCGATGGCGACGGCGTCGCCGACGGTGAAGAGGATCCGAACGGCGACGGCGTCTTCGACACCGGCGCGGGGGAGAGCGATCCGCGCCTCACGGACACGGATGGCGACGGCAACCCCGACGGCGAAGAAGGAGTCGCGGTCTGCCGGCCCGGCTCGCTCGCGATGCCGATCGTGACGCCCTTGCCCGGAGGCGGCGTACAGCTCGGCCTCGATGCGGCGTGGGACGCACCTCGTCCGCTCGGCCCGGAGGGCACGCCGGTCGGCTTCACGATCGACGACCCCGAGACGGAGGTCGCCGCCTTCGTGATCAGCCGCGCGACGATGGGTGACGTCACCGCCGAGGCGAACGAGGTGAACGCCGAGGTGCGCAGCGTCCTGCTGGGCGTCGAGCCCGTCACGACCGCGCGTGCATCGACGTCCCACGACGAGGAGCCGATCCTGGCGTCGATCTTCCGCTACGCCGTCACGGGCGCGAACGCGGCAGCCGTACGCGATCGTCTCGCGAGCGCGCTCGCGGAGGGCGACGCGACTCCGTCGACGGCCGCGTTCCGCGAGGCGAGCGCATACGCCATCGACATCGCCGTCGAGACCCGCAGCGATGCGGGCAAGACGGTGATCGTCGGCAGCGTCGCCCCGCTCGACGCCTACGACTCCGGCGACGTGCTCACAGCGATCCGCGTTCGCGATCTGACGAACATGACGGGCATCGCGAACGGCGGACGGATGCTCGACGACTCGTGCGCTCCGTTCACCGCGCGCGCGCCGGCCGGCGTCGACCTGATGTTCACCGTCGATGTGTCGAACAGCATCTTCCCGTTCCAGGAGCTGCTCGGTGCGACGGCTTCGCGTCTGTTCGGGGAGATGACCAGTGTCGGGCTCACGTTCCGCGTCGGCGTCTTCGAGGCGACGTCCGATGGGGTGGTGAACCTCGACATGCCGGGCTTCGAGTGGATCGACGGCGCGGCCTCCGACGGCGCGTTGCGCATGGCCTACACCGTCACGCGACGCCAGTACCTCGGCGAGAGCGAAGACACGTTGGCGCCTTATCCGATCGGGGTGGGCTTCGCGGAGCAGCCCGTCGCCGCCGCGGTGCGCGTGCTCGACGAGTTCGACGCGCGCCGCATGGCCGGCGAGACCAACCCGAACCGCACGCTGCTGGAGGACGGCCTCTCGGTGCTCGTGTTCCTCGCCGACGAGACGGGCGAGAACGAGGACATCCGGTTCTTCCGCCAGGACACGCGCCGTTGGGGCGCGACGCCCGAGGCGCGAGTGGACGCCGCAGGGCTCTACTTGCTCGAGCGGGGCGCGCTCGCCTTCGGCATGGTCCGCGACACGGGCGCGACGTGCCCGGCGCTCGAGAACTTCCAGCGTTGCGTCATCGAGTCGACGGGCGGCGGCGTGATCCCGATCGACGACGCCAGCGAGACGCAGGTCGACACCGCGATGGCGCGCCTGGTCGATGCCGTGGCGGGCGCTGCCAGCCGCTACCGACTGAGCGATCGTCCCATCTCCGGGACGCTGAAGGTCACGGTCAACGGGCACGAGGTCCCGCGCTCGCGCTCGAACGGATTCGACTACGAGCCCGTGTCGAACAGCATCGTGTTCCGCGGAGCCGCCCGTCCGGTCCCGGGCGACGAGGTCGTCGTCAGCTATCGCCGCTGGGGCGAAGGGATCGGCTGACGCTCA
>JADZFZ010001200.1 GCA_020854145.1 Deltaproteobacteria bacterium
CGGGAGGCTAGGCACGGGGGCAAGAAGGTGCAAGACACAGCCACGCGCTCGCTCACGGGCGGCCCTGTGCGCTATCGTTGGGGCCGTTGCGGGCGCGTCTCCTCTTGGGAATCGGCATCGTGATCGCGGCGTCGTGGGGCTGTGGCGACGACGACGCGGCGACCGAGATCCTGGTCGTCACGAGCGAGCAAGGCGCTCCGCTCGAGCTGGAGGAGCTCGTCCTGCGCGTCGAGGCGCTCGACGGCGACGACGCCGAGCTCGTGCGCGAGACGCGGACGCGGGCGCGGTACGTCGCCGGCACGCTGAGCCCGTGGAGCGTCACGGTCGGTCCGCGCCGCCCGTCGGACGTGGGCCGCGTGCTCTATCGGTTCACGGCACAGGGGATCCGCGACGGCGGGGTGTACGTCGCGCGCCAGCACAGGCTCGCGTTCGTGAGCGGTCTTCGCCTGACCCTGCAGATGAGGCTGTCCCAGCTGTGCGCGGGCGTCGAGTGTGGTCCCGACCAGACGTGCGGGGAGGCCGTCTGCGTCGGAGACTTCATCCCGCCCTGCACGCTCGCTCCCGCAGGCCAGCGCTGCGACGACCCCATCGTGATCGTGCAGGACGCAGGCGACATGGCCACGCCGGACGCGCGCGACATGGACGTCCCCGATCTGGGCCTGGGCGACCTCGGCATGGACCAGCCCGACGTGCGCGTCGAGCCGCCCGACGCCGACATGATGGTCGTGCCGGCGGACGCGGGCGACATGATGATCGTCGAGCCGCCGGACCTCGGGACGGACCGGGTGGACATGGGGACGGATCCGCCGCCGGACATGGGCCCCGACGTGGCCGATATGATGGCCCCCCCGCCCGACACGGGGCCGACCGGCTGCGTGTCCGACATGGACTGCAACGACGGCGACCCGTGCACGATGGACCGCTGCACGAGCCCCACGTGCACCAACACGTTGATGGTGTGCGACGACGCGAACCCGTGCACGACGGACCGCTGCAGCTCCGTCACGGGCCTGTGCACGACGTCGAACGTCGCGGACGACACGATGTGCGGCGGTGGCCGGCACTGCTGCGCGGGGGCGTGCGTCGGCGTCGACACGGCGAGCCGATGCGGCTCGTGCGCCACCGCGTGCGGGTCCAACCAGGGCTGCACTGCCGGCGCGTGCACGTGCACCGCGGGCTTCGGCGACTGCACGGCGGCGAGCGGGTGCGAGTCCAACTTCAGCTCCGACGAAGCCCACTGCGGCAACTGCACCACCACGTGCACCGCGGGCATGAGCTGCGTCTCGGGCACGTGCCGCGACTGCACGATGAGCAGCGAGTGCAACGACGGCCTCGCGTGCACGACCGACACTTGCTCCGGCGGCGGCACCTGCAGCAACGTCGTGTCGTCGGGCTGCCTGATCGCGGGTGCGTGCATCGCGTCGGGCGCCACCAACCCCGCCAACCAGTGCCAGGTCTGCACGCCGTCGACGAGCACGACTGCCTGGAGCAACAAGGCGAACGGCACGGCGTGCAACGACGCGCTGTTCTGCACGATGACCGACACCTGTCAGGCGGGCGCGTGCACGGGTACGGGCTCGCCCTGTCCCCCACCGAGCTCCACGTGCGTCCCGTTCTGCGACGAGGCGGAAGACGCATGCGACGCGAACGTGACCGGCCCGTGGTGCTGGATCGACGGACGGTGCGTCCACGAGATGTGGGAGGACGAGCACCCGACCAACCAGTGCCTCGGCTGCGAGCCCATGCGCGATCGCTTCGCGTGGACGTGGCGCTCGAACGACGCCGGCACGTTGGGCGAAGGGTGCAACGACACGATGTACTGCACCGCGACCGACCGGTGCGTTCGCGGCGCGACGATCTACGACGCGACCTGCGTCGGCAGCGGCGCGATGTGCGACGATGGGCTCGCGTGCACGACCGATTCGTGCAACGAAGGCGCGAACCGCTGCAACACGCCCACCGTGATGACGGGCAACTGCGCGATCGACGGGGTCTGCTATCTGTCGGGCACGGAGAACCCTGACAACGAGTGTCAGTGGTGCCTCTCCACCATGAACCAGACCGCGTGGAGCAACCGACCACAAGGCGCCAACTGTGGCGCGGCGGACGACTACCTCGAGTGCTGCGGCGGCGTCTGCCGGGCGTGCACCGACGCGAGCTGCGGCTGCGCACCGTGCACGGGCGCCGAGGTCTGCGTCGATCCGCTTTTCGCGATGCGCTGCGGTTGCTCGGAGTTCTGATCGTGCACCGAGGCTCGCCGGGGCTGCCGCCTGGGCGATTGAGCCGGCGCAGTCGGGCCCGCTTGCGTCGGTCGCCGTCCGCGAGGTAGCGTCGCGCGTTTCGACCGAGAAACCCAGCTCATCGCGAGGTTCCCATGCGCTCCGCACTTCGTTCCTTCGTCATGTCCGCCGTGCTTCTCGCAGCGGTGCTCGCGAGCGCCTGCGGCGGTCCGGCGCGCTACACGCCGACCGCGACGAGCCGCGCGGCCGGCACCGACGCGGCCATGTCGGTCGAGCGCGACGAAGACCAGCACACGGCAGAGATCGAGCTCGTGGTCGAGCACCTCGCGCCGCCCACGCGCATCCAGGAAGGCGCCA
>JADZFZ010001201.1 GCA_020854145.1 Deltaproteobacteria bacterium
GGCACCGTGTGGCCCTGGCTGCTGGGCGCGTTCGTCGAGGCGTTTCTCTCGGTCCGCGGGAACACGCACGAGACGCGCGCGATGGCACGCGCGCGGTTCGTCGGGCCGCTCGAAGCGCACCTCGACGCGGCGGGCATCGGCCATGTCTCCGAGATCTTCGATGCGGAGCCGCCGCACACGCCTCGTGGCTGTCCGTTCCAGGCATGGTCGGTGGGTGAGCTACTGCGCCTGCGTCGATTGCTCGCTCCGGAGTGACCGAGCCCCGAGACGATCTGGGGTGAGCCATCGCAGGATCTAGGGTTAACCGGTTAGCATCCGGCGATGCGAGCGTGGTTGCGTGTCGTGGTCGTCTCGGGTGCCGCGCTCTTCTCCTACGGGAGCGCATGTGGGCTCAACCCTCTCACCCGGCGGAGCATCCACGTCAACTCCGTCCTCCGCGAGCGGGCGGCACGGGAGCTGGCTTGCCCGAGCGCTTCGGTCACGCTCGAGACGCACTACCAGCGCATGGCACCGGACGGTCGACCCATCTATCGAGCCACCGGCTGTGATCGACAGAGCTTCTTCCTGTGCACTGATCACTGCCCCGACGGCTGCGACGGTGAAGAGGATTGCGAGGCGCGCTGTCGGGTGAGCTGCGTCGCCCACACCATGTGAGCGGGGACGACGCGCCGGGGCCGCCGAACCTGCGCGGTGAGCTGCTCGAGCGCGAAGGCGGGGAGCACGTGCTCCTCGTGAAGGTCCGCTCGGGCGTGATCACGGGGAGAGCAGCACCCCGAGCGCGCCGCGCGCTTCCTGTCCGGGTGGCACGCAGGGCGCTCCTTCGGGGCAATCGGGCGGAGGCTCGCTCGCGCGGATCACGCCGCCGAAGAAGAAGACGCTCGTGCCGTCCGTCGCGGCCTCGTAGGCGTCCCACGACGAGACCAGGAACCCGGGAGAGACTGGCTCGCTGGCGATCGTGTCGTAGGGCGGCGCGGGAAACGCGAAGATCGCGCGCGATGCGACGTCGAGCATCAGGCGAGGCTCGGGCGCGACGAGATCACCGCCGACGACGAGTGGGCCGAGCCGGAGCGCGTACGGGCAGGCTGGGGCGGACGGGACGCTCGTCTCCGACAGCACGGTGCGCGTGAACGTCCCGTCGGCCTCGAGCTCGAGCAGGAGACACTGCCGGCTGTCGGGCGTCATCGAGATGCTCGTGAGCTGCCCGTCGAGGAGCGCGCTCATGTTGTAGGCCTGTCCGTTGCCGATCAGGCCCGTCGTGCGACCGATCTCGGTCCACGTGTCCGAGCTCGACGCGTAACGCGCTGCGAGCGTCGAGCCCGCGTCGGGCGCGAGGAAGTGCGCCGTCACGCCGTAGGCCACCAAGCCGCCCGGCTCCGCGAGGAGCGTGTGCCCTCCGTCGTACGCCGGTGCGCCGGCCTCCGAGAGCGCGGTCCACGTGTCGCGCTCGGGATCGTAGATGCCGCCCGTCGCAGCCGGGAACGCTTCGGTGCCCACACCCGGCATCGACCATCCGCCCCACACGACCACGCGTCCATCGACCGCGACGACGTCGTAATAGGCGCGAGGTGCGGGTGCTCCGACGCTCGACATCGGTCTCCACGTGTCGGTCGCGGGCTCGTAGAGCCAACCCTCCATCGGTTGCGTCGGGAAGACGTCCACCTCGCGACCGAAGACCGCCATGTAGCGCCCCGTCCAGACCGCCTTGTGACCCGCGCGCGGGCTCGGTGCGCCGAGGCTCGACACCGCTTGCCATCGATCGGCCGCCGGATCGTAGCGAGCACCGTCTCCGAACGGGCCGGCGCCGGGAAGCGGATCGGCCTCGGTCGGCTGGCCGCCCCACACGATGTGCTCGGTGCCGGTCCACACGATCGTGTGAGCGACGCGCGGGGACGGCGCGCCTTCGGTGCTCACGCTCCGCCACGCGCCGCGCTCCGGCACCGTCACGGGCGGCCCGGCGTCGGGGCTCGCGTCGCGATCGACGACTGCGTCGCCCCCGCCGGTCCTCCCGTCGGTCGAGCCACCGGCGTCGCGCGTGCCGCCGTCGTCCTGCGCCGTCGCACCGTCGTCGTCCCCGCAGGCCGAAGAAAGCAGACCGATCGCGAGGATCCAACCGCGCAGCTGCATCGCCACCCATCGCGTCTCGGTCGCCCCCATGGAGCACGAGGTTATCACCGCGCGACGTGCGTGGATTTCGTGTGAAGGAAGTACCGCACCGGGGGAAGTACCGCACCGGGGTTGGGGTTCGTGGCGTACGCGAGCGGCGGGCTCGATCCCGCACCGGGGTTGGGGTTTCCGCCGCTAGGACGTGTGGCGCACCGGGGTTGGGGTTCGTGGCGTGCGCGGGCGGCGGCGGCGAGCGACGGAGAGAGTCCGCGGGCGCCGCCATTTGGCGCCGTTTGAGATGCGTTGCGGACCCCGGCGCGGGTCGGGGGTGCGTCGCAGAGCACTCAATTCGGGCCGAGGACGGACCGGTGCCCGGCCGCGTTGGGTGCAGCCGGGCGAA
>JADZFZ010001202.1 GCA_020854145.1 Deltaproteobacteria bacterium
CCGGATCGCGAGCGACTCGGGCACGCGCGTCACGACGCCAACATATCAGCTCGCCGCGGAGGCTCGTCGGTCAGCGCGTCTTCGTCGCCGTGAAGCCGACGGCGCCGAGGTCGAGGTCCTTCGACACACGGGCTTCCGCGGACGTGCCACGGAAACAAGCGTATCGATCCCCGAGGCGCGCTTCGCCGAGGCCGACGGAGGCGGCGAGCGCGAAGAGCTCCTCCGTGCGCAGCGCGCCGCCGACGCACGCCGCCCACAGCTCCGGCGCTTCGCGTACCTCCGGTCGCAGCTCGCGACGCACCACGACGTCCGCGAGGAGCAACCTCCCGCCGGGCCGGAGCACGCGTGCGATCTCGGCGAAGACGCGCTCCTTGTCGGGAGAGAGGTTCACCACGCCGTTGGAGATCACGTAATCGACGCTCTCGTCGTCGATCGGAAGCTCCTCCATCACGCCGAGCTCCGTCGTGACGCGTGCGCCGAGCCCTGCGAGATCCGCGGCGCCGCGTGCGCACGCGAGCATGGCCGCGGTCATGTCGATCCCGATCGCACGGCCTTCGGGCCCCACGCGTCTGGCCGCCAGCAGCAGGTCGGTGCCCGCGCCGCACGCGTGGTCGAGCACGGTCGCACCCTGGGCGATCGGTGCGAGAGCGAGAGGGTTGCCGACTCCCGCGAAACGAGCCGTCGCGAGCTCCGGCAACGCGGCGAGCTCGTCGGCGTCGTACTGGAGCAGCTCGGCCGCGTACCGGGGACCGCGGTGGAAGTGGAGCTCGGCGTCTGGAGACTCGGCGAGCGTGCGATAGGTGTCGCGCACGTGGGCGCGGAGCTTCGGGACGTCGAAACCGATGGGGCACTGGAGAGCCATGGATTCCTCCTTCGGATGATGGGGACGGGCGTCGACGCGGACGGCGTCCACGCAGCTCAGGCGGCGCGCGGGACGACGACGTCGAGCTCGGCGAGCGCACGGGCCTCGCGCGACATCTCCTTCGCGAGCTCGCGGTGCATCTCCCGCAGCGCGGGCAGCTCCCAGTCGAACGACGCGATGGCGTCGGTGAGCTCGAAGAAGCGGAGCGAGAGCGCGTCGCGTCGCTCCTGGTAGCCGGCGAGCCCACCCGCGCGCTCGCCCGTGATCGCGCGCGCGAGCAGCTCCGCGTCGCGCAGCGCGTCGCTGATGCCGTGTGCGGTGAACGGATCCTTGAAGTAGCCCGCGTCGCCCACGAGCGCCCAGCCGGGACCGTGGCTCCGACGCAGGTAGCCGACGCGTCCGCGAAAGCCACGCAGACGCTCGAGCGGCGCCATGTGCGCCAGGCTCGCTGCGAGCTCGGGAGCCCCTTCGGCGAGGAGCGCACGAAAGCCGGCCTCGAAGTCGCCCGCGAGCCGCGCGTCGAAACGAGCCTGGGGCACCGCGACGAAGACGCAGAACGCGCCCGCACCGGTCGGGATCACCCCGGTGCCGACGCGAGGGCGGAAGCCCCATTCGTACCCATGACTCGTTCGCTTCGGGATCGCGAAGTAGCCGTACGCGACCGCCGTCGCGTGCCGACCGACGCGAACGGGTGTCGCACCGACGCGCTCCGCGACCGTGGAGCGGATCCCGTCGGCGCCCACCACGAGATCGGCTTCGATCTCGGCGAGCGCGCCACGCTCGTCTTCGGCCACGACGCCGCGCACTCGCCCGTCGCGATCGCGGAGCAAGGAGCGAAGGCGCACGCCGTGTCGAATCTCCGCGCCCGCAGCGCGCGCAGCATCGACGAGGACGGCGTCGAGCAACGTGCGGCGCGGGGCGTAGAGCGCGTCGACGCCCCACTGCGGCTCGATCGCCAGGTCGAGCACCTCGTCGCCATAGGTGAAGCGCGTCGTGCGCACGGCCGGCGTCTGCGCGGCGATGCGGCCGAGCAGACCCCAACGCCGCAGCGCGAGGACACCCGTGCGCATCAGCGCGTGCGTCGACAGCGTGTCGGTGCCGTACGCGCCGCGATCGAAGCCCATCACGCGCAGGCCGCGACGAGCCAGCAGGAGAGCCGTCGACGCGCCGGCTGCGCGCGCGCCCACGATGACGACGTCGAAGCGACGTTCACGGTTCATGGTGATCCTTCCGACGCCCGATGGGCGGTCGTCACGCAGCCCGCAGCCCGTCGCCGCGGAGGTACGCGGCCAGGTGTGCGGTCAGATCGCGTGCGTCGTCGCCGACGCCGTCGATGAAGCTCGACTTCCGTTTCCGCATGAAGAACAGACCGATCACGTAGAGCCCCGGTGCGGCCGTGATGCCGCCGCGATGACGGATCTCGCCTCGTGCGTCGAGCACCGGAACGCGCAGCCACGGATACCGCCTGCGATAGCCGGTAGCCCACAGGACCGTGCGAATGCCTTCGGCGCGCAGGTCGAGGGACTCCGGCGCCGGGATGGGCCGTACACGCGCCGGCCGCGCGTCGGAGCCGGCGTTGGCGAGGCCCCGCGACCGCGCGAACGCGTCGATTCGATCGAGCAGCCGAGCGAGCTTGTCGTCCGCGTCGCTGGTCGTGCGCTCGAGATCGTTCGACAGCCGCACGGAGTGGCCTTCGATCGCCTCGACGCGACCGACCAGGCGAACCCCTGCGTGCTGCAACGTCGCGAGGTCGAGGGATGCGTGGTCGGGGCGGCCGACGAGCTGCATCGACGGCTGACGGAGCGACGCAGCGGCGTTCGGCAGCTCGTCGAGCCGCTGATCGAAGACGCCCATCCGGTCGAGCCACCAGAGGACGTCACGAGAGAGGTGTCGTCGCGGCATGCGGAGATGTCGGCCCACGGCGAGCGTGACCCGCCGACCCGACCGATGGATCTCGTCCGCGAGCTGCACGCCCGACGCCGACGCACCGACGACCAGCACCCCACCGGGGTCGAGCGCATCGGGCCGGCGATGACGCGAGGGAACGAGCTGTCGCACCCGAGGATCGAGGCGCCCGGCGACCGCGGGCACGTGCGGCACGTCGCAGTGTCCCGTCGCGATCACGACCGCACGCGCGCGATACGCGCCGCGGTCCGTGCGAACGCGATAGCCACCGTCGTCGGGCTCGATCGACTGCACGGTGGTCCCCGTCGAGACCGGCGCGTCGAAGGAGCGCGCGTAGTCCGTGAGGTATCCGGTGATCTCGGGCATCGACATGAAGCCGTCGGGCTCCGCGCCGCCGTGACGCCAGCCCGGGAGACGGCTCTGCCAGCGCGGCGTCAGCAGGCGCAGCGAGTCCCAGCGTTCGCTCC
>JADZFZ010001203.1 GCA_020854145.1 Deltaproteobacteria bacterium
CGTCCATCGCGCCCGGTCCGCGGTGCGAGGTGCACGACAGCCAGGGCAACCAGAGCGACGTCCGCATCTCGTTCCGCACGTTCTCGGAGCGCGACCCGCGCATGCCTGCGCTCCGCCTGATGTCGCGGCTGCTCGACGATGGCCTGAGCACGCGCCTCTACCGGCGGATCTGCGACGAGCTCGGCCTCTGCTACGAGGTCTTCGCCGGGCTCGATCCCTACGAGGACACGGGCGTGTTCGACCTCGGCGGGACCGTCGCGAACGAGCGCGCGACCGAGCTCGTCCGCGAGCTGCTCTCGGTGGCCGCCGGGCTGCGGCAAGGCGTGACGGCGAGCGAGCTCGACAAGGCCAAGAGCCGGTTGCGCTGGGAGCTCGTCGCGACTGCCGACGATCCCGAGGACGTCGCGTCGTTCTACGGCATCGCGACGTTGTTCGGCTTCACGTCGAGCCTCGAGGACCAGGTCGACGCGATCATGCGCGCGACACGCGAGGACGTGGTCGGCGTCGCGCGGGAGGTCATCCGGCGCGAGAACCTCGTGGCCGTCGTGGTCGGTGCGTTGCCCGACCGCGGCACGGGCATCGGCCAAGCGATCACCAAGTTCCGCTGATCGGCGCGCGCGCGGCGCCGTTGTACGATGCGCGCGTGACGGTGGCTTCGGACGAGCTCGCGCCGGGATCACGCATCGACCGGTACGTGATCGACAAGATGCTCGGCGCGGGCGGCATGGGCACCGTCTATCGCGCGCACCACGCGCACATGGGCAACCCCGTGGCGCTCAAGGTGCTGCGTCCCGGGACGGCCTCGGACCCGCAGGCGCTCGATCGGTTCCTGCGCGAGGCCAAGGCCTCGGCGCTGAGCGGCAGCCCGCACATCGTGCGGGTGCTCGACTTCGGTTTCGTCGATGGCGAGGGCGGCACGGCGTTCCTCGTGATGGAGCTGCTCGAAGGTCGCGAGCTCTGGGACATGATGCGCGGCACGGGCCCTCTGCCGGTCGAGCGCGCGGTGGGGATCACGCTCCAGATCCTGGAGGGCGTCGGCGCCGCGCACGCCGCGGGGATCGTGCATCGCGATCTGAAGCCGCAGAACGTCTTTCTCACGAAGCAGCCCGACGGGACCGAGCTCGCGAAGCTGCTCGACTTCGGGATCAGCAAGATCATCGAGGGCGCCTCGGTCGAGCACCTGACGCGCACGGGAGTCCTCTTGGGCACGCCGATGTACATGGCGCCCGAGCAGTTCCTCGGCTCGCGCGAGATCGACAAGCGCGCGGACCTCTACTCGGTCTGCGTGATCCTCTACGAGATGCTCAGCCGCGCGCTGCCGCACGAGGCCGACACGTTGAGCGAGCTGGTCGTCGCGGTCACGAGCGCACCACCGACGCCGCTCTCGGAGTTCCTGCCGACGGCACCCAAGCAGCTCATCGACATCGTGCACCGTGGGCTCGACCGCGATCCCAACCGTCGCTGGCAGAGCGCGCAGGAGCTCGCGGCGGCGCTGCGCGCGGTGCCGCTCTCGCCGGGCGCGAGCGCAACCGCGGCGGCACCCCACGCGAGCACGACGGGGCCGACGACGGGCCCCGTGCCGGGGCAGGGCGCGGCTCCTGGCCCGAGCGCTCTGGCGGCGACGCAAGCCGCCTGGACGGCAGGCGCCCCTCCCCCGCTCGCCGGGCCGACGCCGGTGACGAATCGCGCGCTGCCGGCTCCGGTCGCAACGGGTCCCGTCGCATCGCAGCCCTTCTCCGCGGGGCCCCCGATGGGCGCCCCGCTCGCAGGGCCCGCAGCCGCACCGGCATCGAGCGCCAACAACCGAACGCTCTACATCGTGCTCGGCGTGGTCGGTCTCCTGTTGGTGCTCGGGTGCATCGTTCCGTGCGTGGGCTGCTACGGGCTGTCGATCCTCGGCAGCGTCGCGCAGCAAGCGCAGTAGACCTGCGGGCGCGTGCCTGCAGGCGTTCGCCATCGATCTGTGGGGCGTTCGCCCCGCGCGCTCGGCTGCGGCAGGATCGGAGCTCGTCTCGAATCAGGGCGGACCCCTCGTGCGGCGACGTTGGCACCCGCGGTGCTGGACGTGGCGGAGCGGCGCGTTCGAAGCGAGCGCACCGAGAAGGGATCACGCATGCGTGCATCGACCGCGTCTCGTTGGGTTCTCGTGGTGGTGGGTCTCGTGTGGGGTTGTGGCGACGACGACGGCGCGATGGCGTCGGACGACGCGGGCCTGCTGCCGAGCGCGGACGGCGGTGCGGCCGACGACGCGACGCCGGACGCGAGGGAGGACGACGCCGCCGGCGATGTCCCGGACGCCGACGGCGACGGCCGCGACGCGACCGCCCGCGACGCGGGCCCGGTCGACGGCGGGCTCGTCGTCGAGAACGTTCCGGGCCGCCACGACCACACCTTCGAGCTCGAAGGCGAGACGCGCGAGGTGATCGTCTACGTGCCGGAGCTCGCGCGCGGCGACGTCGCGGCGCCGGTCGTGCTGATGCTGCACGGCACGAGCGGCGACGGCGAGCGCTTCTTCAACATCTCCGGATGGCGCGAGAAGGCCGACGAAGAGGGCCTGATCGCCGTCTTCCCGAGCGCGCTCACCTACTGCTTCTTCGAGGACGAGAACGGCGACGGCGACTACGACGACATGGGAGAGCGGAAGGTCACGACGAAGTGGAGCTCGGGCGTTCTCGAGGACCGCTACCCGCTCTGCACCGCGGAGGACATCGCCATGCTCCCTCCGGATCGCCGCGCCCTCGTCGATCACCCGCTGCGCGACGACGTCGCGTACTTCGATGCCGTGCTGGATCTGCTCGGCTCGACCTACGTGATCGACGAGCGCCGGATCTACGCGACCGGGTTCTCGAACGGCGGCAGCATGACCTCGCGTCTCGCCGTCGAGCGCTCGACGCGGTTCGCCGCCATCGCCTCCGCCGCCGGCTTTCTCTCGGTCGATCCGGTCGCCGCCGAGCGCTCGGTCCCGATGGTCCTCTCGGTCGGAAGCCTCGACGACCGATTCACGGTTCCTCTCGGCATCATGGAGCTGTCGCTCGAGGAGTCGCTCATCACGACCCCCGCGATGGCGGCGCTCATCGATCGCTACCAGATCGTGCTCGGCTTGGGCGAGACCTACGCCTACGAGCAACGCACCGTGGCAGGGCAGCGCATCTCACGCTTCACGTGGACCGAGAGCACGTCGTCGATGAGCGCCGAGCTGCAATTCGCGGTGTTGGAAGGGCTCCACCACCAATACCCGAACGGCGACAACTACCCCGTCCCCGCGACGACGCCGCTCTGGGAGTTCTTCAGCGCACACACGCTGCCGTGACCCTCGCCGAGGGGCTTGGCTCGCCATCGCCCCTCACCCCTGCCTCTCCCCGCATCGCGGGGAGGGGAACGCGCGTCGATGGGGCGCGGCTCGGAGCGCCGCGCCCGGAATCAGGTGCCGCCGCCGCGGTTGACGATCTCGGTGTTCGACACCGAGTCGCACGCCGCGTGGTTCGCGAACTGCGAGAGCGGAACGTTCTGCGTCTTGGTCTCGCCGACCGCCAGCTGCACGCACTGGTTGGCCGTCGAGATCGTCCCGTTGGCGCACGTGAGCTTGATGTCCCAGCACACCTGACCCGCCCCGCCACCGGTGTGCGCGACGGTGCACACGAACTGTTCGCCGGTACCCTGGCAGTTCACCTGCGCCTGCGGACCGCCGACGTTGCACGTGCACGCCAGCGCGAGCCA
>JADZFZ010001204.1 GCA_020854145.1 Deltaproteobacteria bacterium
AGGTCGAGCGCCCCATCGCGGACCTCTACGATCGACTGGGTCGCTGGAACGAGGCGATCGACCGCATGGTCGAGCGCGACCTCGTGTGGCCGCCGGACTCCTTCCTCGAGCGGCGCGAGTTCGCACGTGCCGGCGACAGCACGCCCTTCGGCAAACGCGGCGACGAGGGAGATCTGTTCGCGGAGTTTCCGGAAGGGCACCCGTTCCGGCTGGTCGTGCACGCGCAAACGCGCTTCGCGGATCAGATGGACCCGGACCACACGTCGCCGCTTCGGCTCGCGCGCCTGCACGGTGCGTCGGTGCGCGGCACCGCTTCGCTCGAGGGCGGCCTCGACGGCTTGCGACGCATCCTGATGGACAAGATCCGCACGCACAGCGGCGAGGTGCGGGAGAAGGAACGCGCACACACGGTGGTGCTCAAGCGCGGGCGCGTGAGCGGGCTGCGTTTCGCGGTCAGCGACGAGGCCGTCGGGTGCAACTTCGTGCTCTCGAGCTCGCCGACGTCCGCCGTGCTCCGCCTCCTCCCGGACCGCGGCCCGTTCGACGCGCTCTTCGAGCGCACCGGCGAGCCGCAGGCGCGTTACTACCGCTACGCGCTCAGCGTCGTGCTCCCGACCGACGCGTTGCCCGCCGGCATGGGACGAGAGGTCTACTTCGTGCGCGACTCGTCTCGCCGCCTGGCCGACGAGAACCTGCTCTACGTGCGCTCGTTCCCCAGCGAGCTCGCTGGCCTCTCCGTGGTCACCGCCGAGGCGCTGCTCTCGCGCCGTGGCATCGAGGACGTCGAGGGTTATCTGCCGCAGACGCGCGAACGCGTGATCGGGGCGCTACGCGAGATCGTTCCGTTCCTCGACCAGAACGCGCTCTACATCGACTCGCCATTCGACGGTCGTCCGCTGCGTGACGTTCGCGAGCGGCGGGACATCGCGATGCCGGACCCGTGGCACCGTGCACCCGAGCGGATGCAGGCGGTCTTCGGCTATCCCGTCGTGCGCAACCTCGGGGTCTGCGCGATGTCGGTGCGCTCGCCGATCAAAGGGCTTCTGCTGTGCGGCGCCCAGGTCGTGCCGGGGTTCGGCGTGGAAGGCGAGTTCCTCGCGGCGTGGACGGCCGCCGGCATCATCACGCGAACGGACCGACAGAAGGAGCGGATGCGCCGCGAGCTCTGGTCCAAGGTGGAGATCTGAGCGTTCGCGAATTGCCTGTTTTGCGCTATCGTGGCCCAGGCACCGAGCCGGTCGGTCGCGCCGAGGGGGCGGCGCAGCCACGCGCGGGAGCGCCCGTCAGCGGACGGCCGATGCGCGCGAAGAGCGCGGAGAGACGGCCGCAAGCAGCCGGCCAGCCCGGGCGGATCGTCAGCGCCCCGCGGTAGGACTCCGCTGCCTCGGTCACCCGTCCGGCCGCTTCGGCGATGCGCCCGGCGATCATCGGAGCATCGGGATTCGCTGGATCCAATCGACGTGCCTCGGTGACGAGGCGAGCAGCGCGGTCGAGGTCGCCGGCGGCCAGCGCGTCGCGGGCGGCGAGCACCTTCTCCTGCGCAGCGAGCCGAACGGCGCGGGGAGCGCCGGGCTCGAGCGAGAGCAGTCGTTGCCCCCACCGACGGCATCTGACCGTGTCCTTTCGGTGGAAACACTCGATGTACCCGATCCGGTAGGCGGCTTCGTAGTTGTTGTGATATTTGTGGATTGCGGCGGCATACACGCGAACGGCCTCGTCGTGCTCGCCGCGCCGCTCGAGGCGTTGCCCGAGCGCCAGCAGGTCCGTGTCGTCGTTCGGACGCTCCACGATCTCGTCCCTGCGCGGGCGCGAGGCGGCGCACGCTCCGGCTCGGCACGTCTCGTCGCGCTCCGCGTTGCAGCGGACGTCGGCGCAGCTCGCCTCGAGGCGGACGCGGACCGCGACCGACGAGCCCGGCTCGAGGTCGACGGTCACCAGACGCGAGGAGACGACACGGCGGCTGGCGTCCTCGGCGACCACGCGCACGCGAAGGACCCGCGCGTCGGAAGGGATCTCGAGGGGGACCTCGCGCGGCAGCCGGCCCTCGCCTCCGAGCGCGAGACGCTCTCCGTGCACGCGCGCCCGCTGAGCGCCGGACAGGGCTTCGAGCTCGATCGTGGTCGCGCGACCGAGGACGTCGGGGTCGCCGTCGAGGACGAGGGCGACGCGCGAATGGACGTCGCACGACGCCGTCGCGAGCGCCGCCGGGACGAGGAGCGCGACGAGCGACGACCGCATGCGCGCGGACTATGACCGTGCGCCGGCGGCTTGACCAGCGCGCCCGCCGAGTGGACCCTCTGGCCGCGATGAAGGCGATCCTCCGCACGCTGCTGGTGCTGGTGCTCGCGCTCGGCTCGATCGCCGCTTGCGGTGGCGCTCGGCAGCGGCCGGAAGACGTCGTGCGCGACCTCGCCCGCGCGCTCCGGGAGCGCAGATACGACGACGCCTACGACCTGATGTCGCGGGGCTATCGACTGCGTGTGACGCGCGAAGACTTCCGGCGCGCGATCGAACGCAGCCCCGCGGAGGCGTCGGAGCTGTCGGCGGCGCTCGAGCGCATCGAGACGTCGGCGGAGATCACGGCGCTCGTTCCCCACGGGGCCGACGAGCCGCTGCGGCTGATCGAGGAGGACGGCAGCTGGCGCGTCGACGATCCCGTCGTCGACTTCTATCGACAGGACAGCCCGCGCGCGGCGCTGCG
>JADZFZ010001205.1 GCA_020854145.1 Deltaproteobacteria bacterium
CACGGCGATCGGCCTCTGCATGTTGATCGGGCGCTACTGGGTGATCATTCCCGTGCTCGCGATCGCGGGCTCGCTCGCGAAGAAGAAGCTGTTGCCCGCGAGCGCGGGAACCCTGCCGACGCACACGCCTCTCTTCGTGGGGCTGCTCGTCGGGACGATCGTGCTGGTCGGTGCGCTCACCTTCATCCCCGCGCTCGCGCTCGGCCCCATCGTCGAACACCTCCAGCTCTCGGGGCGCTGAATGGACGAATCCATGTCTCACTCCGCACATCACCCGAGACCGCTCTTCGAGATGTCCATCGTGCGCCCGGCGATCGCCGACGCGTTCAGAAAGCTGGACCCCCGGCGCATGGTGAAGAACCCCGTCATGTTCGTGGTGGAGGTCGGCAGCGCGTTCACGACCGTCCTGTTCGTGCACGCAGCGCTCACCGGAGGCGGGGACGCGCACGCGGGCTTCATCCTCGCAGTGGCCCTCTGGCTCTGGTTCACGGTCCTCTTCGCGAACTTCGCGGAGGCGATGGCCGAGGGCCGGGGCAAGGCGCAGGCCGACACGCTCCGCAAGGCTCGCCAGGACGTGGTCGCCAAGCGGCTGAAGCGCGGCGTCGAGCGCACCGTTCATCTGGCCGACCCCGCGCGTCGCGCGGATGCACTGGACGAGGTGGTCTCGTCGTCCCTGCGCATCGACGACGTGGTGTTCGTCGAGGCCGGTGAACTGATCCCGGCTGATGGCGAGGTTGTCGAGGGCGTCGCCTCGGTCGACGAGAGCGCCATCACGGGGGAGAGCGCCCCGGTCATCCGGGAGAGCGGCGGCGACCGCAGCGCGGTGACCGGTGGCACCCGCGTGCTCTCCGACTGGCTCATCATCCGCGTGACCACGAACCCAGGCGAGACGTTCCTCGATCACATGATTGCGATGGTCGAAGGCGCCAAGAGAAGGAAGACGCCGAACGAGATCGCCCTCGACATCCTGCTCGCCGCGCTGACGATCGTCTTTCTCCTCGCGACGGTCACGTTGCTCCCGTTCTCGCAGTATGCGGTGACGAGCTCAGGAAACGGCACCCCGGTTCCGCTCACCATCCTGGTAGCGCTGCTGGTCTGTCTGATCCCGACGACCATCGGCGGCCTTCTCTCTGCTATCGGCATCGCTGGAATGGACCGGATGATTCAGGCGAACGTCATCGCGACGTCGGGTCGAGCGGTCGAAGCCGCGGGCGACGTCGACGTGCTGCTGCTCGACAAGACGGGCACGATCACGCTCGGCAACCGGCAGGCAACTGATTTCCTCCCTGCTCCCGGTATCAAGGAGAGCGAACTGGCCGACGCTGCGCAGCTCTCGTCCCTCGCAGACGAGACGCCGGAGGGGCGGTCGATCGTGGTCCTTGCGAAGGAGAGGCACGGCCTCCGCGGGCGGGACGTGGAGGCGCTCGGTGCGACCTTCGTGCCGTTCACCGCGCAGACCCGCATGAGCGGTGTCGACCTGAACGGGAGGAAGATTCGCAAGGGCGCGACAGACGCGATCGTCCGATTCGTCAAAGAGGAGGGCGGCACTCTTCCTGCCACGCTTCGAGCGCTTGTGGAGGACGTGGCGAAGCACGGCGCAACGCCGCTCGTGGTCGCCGAAGGCGCACGGGTGCTCGGAGTCGTTCAGCTCAAGGACATCGTGAAGGGCGGGATCCGCGAACGCTTCGCGGAGATGCGGCGGATCGGAATCAAGACCGTGATGATTACCGGAGACAACCCGCTCACCGCCGCGGCGATCGCGGCGGAGGCGGGCGTCGACGACTTCCTCGCGGAGGCTACGCCCGAGGCGAAGCTCTCGATGATTCGCGACTACCAACAAAAGGGACACCTCGTCGCGATGACGGGGGACGGCACGAACGACGCGCCCGCCCTCGCCCAAGCGGACGTCGCGGTAGCGATGAACACCGGCACGCAGGCGGCAAAGGAAGCCGGCAACATGGTCGACCTCGACTCGAACCCGACCAAGCTCCTGGCGGTCGTGGAGATTGGCAAGCAAATGCTGATGACCCGCGGACCGCTCACGACCTTCAGCATCGCGAACGACCTCGCGAAGTACTTTGCGATCATCCCCGCGGCGTTCGTCGCGACCTATCCGGCGCTTGGTGCGCTGAACGTGATGGGGCTGCACTCGCCGACGACGGCGGTTCTCTCGGCGGTCATCTTCAACGCGCTCATCATCGTCGGGCTCATCCCGCTGGCGCTCCGGGGCATCCGGTATCGGCCCGCTCCCGCGCACGCGCTCCTTCGCAGGAACATCCTGGTCTACGGCTTTGGCGGCGTCCTGGTCCCATTCCCCTGCATCAAGCTCATCGATGTCGCTTTGAGCGCGATCGGCGTGAGCTGAAAGGAGATAGCGATGTTCTCCATCCTCCGGCCCGCGGTCCTGCTCCTCGCGCTAGTCACGCTGATCACCGGCGTCGTTTATCCGCTCGTCGTCACCGGCGCTGCACAGGCCATATTTCCCGCGCAGGCAAGCGGCAGCCTCATCGAGTCACACGGGCGAGTGGTGGGCTCGCGCCTGATCGGGCAGTCGTTCGACGACCCGCGGTACTTCTGGGGGCGTCCCTCGGCGACCGGCCCCTGGCCCTACAACGCGGCGGCGTCTGCGGGCTCCAATCTTGGGCCGACCCACCCCGCGCTCACCACGGCGGTGCGTGAACGCGGGGCTGCCCTTCGAGCCGCGGAGCCCGAGCGTGGCTCGGCGCCGATCCCCGTCGATCTCGTGACCGCTTCTGGAAGCGGGCTCGATCCGCACATCTCTCCGGCGGCGGCGCTCTACCAGGTGCACCGGGTGGCGGCCGCTCGTGGACTGGCGGAGGACCGCGTCCTATCTCTCGTGCTGGAGCACGTCGAGGGCCGTTCGCTCGGTGTTCTCGGTGAGCCGCGCGTGAACGTGCTCCTGCTCAATGTTGAACTTGACGAACTGGCCAGGCGTGGCGCTTAGCAACCGTATGAACGTACAGGAGTTCCACGGATGAGGGATCCCGGCGACCGACCCGACCCCGACGTCCTGCTGCGACGCGTGCAGGAAGTGGAGGCGCGGGCGAAGCGTGGCAAGCTGAAGATCTTCTTCGGGTTTGCCCCAGGGGTCGGCAAGACGTATCGGATGCTCCAAGCGGCCCGGGATCTCGTGACGGAGCAGCACGTCGACCTGGTCGTCGGCGTAGTCGAGGACCACAAGAGAATCGAGACGGCGCGCTTGCTTCTCGGCCTCGCCCTGCTCCCCCGCAGGAAGGTTCAGTACCGGGGCCGCACTCTGGACGAGTTCGACCTCGATGCCGCGCTCGGGCGGAAGCCTCAACTCCTGCTCGTTGATGAGCTGGCTCACACCAACGCTGTCGGCGCGCGGCATCCAAAGCGGTGGCAAGACGTCGAGGAACTGCTCGACGCCGGGATCGACGTCTTCACGACGATGAACGTGCAACACGTCGAGAGCCTGAACGACGTCGTCGCACAGATCAGCCGAATCCAAGTGCGCGAGACCGTCCCCGACTCCGTTCTCGACGGCGCCGATGCCATCGAGCTAGTCGACATCGCGCCCGAGGAGCTCCTCGAACGCTTGAAGGAGGGAAAGGTCTATCTTCCCGACCAGGCCAAGCGTGCGGCGGCGCACTTCTTCCAGCGCGGCAACCTGCTCGCGCTGCGCGAGCTCGCTCTGCGGAGGACGGCGCAGCACGTCGATGAAGATGTGCGGGAGTACCGAGAACAACACGGAGTCGCCGTCACCTGGCCGGCCAGCGAACGGATCCTGGTATGTGTCGGCCCGGCACCCAGCTCAGGCAGGTTGATCCGAGCGGCCGCGCGCATGGCCGCCGGCCTGCGCTGCCCGTGGGTGGCATCGTACGTCGACTCCAGCCCGGCACGACCGAGGAGCCAAGAGGACCGGAGTCAACTCGAGGCGCACCTGCGGGTCGCCGAGACTCTAGGTGCCACGGTGACGCATCTCTCCGGCATCAGCGTCTCCAGTGCTCTGCTGGAGTATGCGCGGAAGCACAACGTCACACGGCTGATCATTGGCAAGCCCACACACTCACGCTTCTGGGATCGGATGCGCGGCTCCCTCCTCGACGAGGTCGTCCGCGGCAGCGGCGACATCGACGTGCACGTCATCAGCGGTGACAGCACGAGTGAGGCACCCCCGCACGGGGCGCCCCCTCGTGGCGGTCGAGCATCCGGATGGCACTACGTTTCGGCGGCGCTCCTGGTGGCCGGCACTCTGGCGGTCGCGGTCGGCTTGCGCAGCCTGATGGACCTTCCCGATCTCGAGATGCTGTTCCTCCTCGCCGTAATGGTGTCGGCGGTGTGGTTCGGCCGCGGCCCGTCCATCCTCGCCGCTGCGCTCGGCGTCGCCAGCTACGACTTCTTCTTCGTGCCGCCGGCCCACACGTTCTCCGTCGACGACAGCCGCTACTTCTTGACGTTCGCGATGATGTTCGCCGTGGGCTTCGCGCTGAGCGAACTGGCGGGGAGGCTACGCAGGCAGCAACGTGACGCGCAGGCTCGGGAGGAGCGCACGGCCGTTCTCTATGCGCTGACACGGGCGCTGGCGTCGACGGACCACCCGGCCCGCGTTGCTGCCATCGCTGCGCGGCACGCGGCGGACATCTTCTCCGCGAAGGCGATCGTGCTCGGAGCCCTCGCCGACGGTGAACTCCGCGCGCTCGGGGCGTCTCCCGAGGGAAGCCAGCTCGACGTGAAGGGGATCGGTGTGGCCAAGTGGAGCTACGAGCACGACGCTCTCGCTGGGTTGGGCACTGACACGCTCCGGGGCGCCGACGCTCTCTGTTCGCCGCTTCGGGCGGGACAGTCTCTCCTCGGGGTGCTCGCGCTCATGCCGCGAGAGAAGGTCGAGCTGAGAGCGGACCAGCGTGCCTTCCTCGACGTGCTTTGTCGCCAGGTCGCTGTTGCGCTCGAGCGAACTCGCCTCTCCGAAGAGGCGAAGCAGTCCGCGCTCCGCGCCAAGGCGGAAGAGATGCGTTCCTCGTTGCTATCAGCGGTGTCCCACGATCTGCGCACGCCGCTCGCGTCGATCACTGGTGCGGCAACCTCGCTTCGGGATGACACCAACCTGGGTGCCGGGACGCGAGGGGAGCTCGTGGACTCTATCGTCGATCAAGCCGAACGACTCGAGCGCTTGGTCGCGAACTTGCTCGACATGACTCGCCTGGAGTCCGGGGGGATCGCTCTCCGACGAGACTGGGTCCCGCTCGATGAGATGGTCGGCTCGGCGCTCACACGCCTGGAGGCGCGCCTCGGCGCTCGCACCGTGAAGGTGTCGATCGCTCCCGACGTCCCGCTCGTGAGCGTCGATCCAGTACTTTTCGAGCAGGTCTTCGTCAATCTGCTCGAGAATGCGGAGAAGTACACTCCGGCCGGCACTCCGATCGAGATCGAAGCTCGCAGCGACGGCGAGCGTGTAGAGATCGACATCGTCGACCATGGCGCTGGCTTGCCCTCGGGCGCGGAGGCTCTCATCTTCGAAAAGTTCTATCGCGGACCGGGCGTCGGCGTTTCGGGAGTCGGCCTTGGTTTGCCCATCTGCAAGGGAATCGTCGAGGCCCATGGTGGGACGATTCGCGCCGAAACGCGGTTCAACGGCGGTGCTGCGTTCCACATTTCGATTCCTCGTGGCGGAACGCCGCCGTCGCTCCCGCCTCCGGGAGGCGGGTCATGAGCGAACTCGGCGCTGTGATTCTAGTGGTTGAGGACGAACCTCAGATGCGGAAGTTCGTCCGGGCCTCCCTCACGTCCCACGGGTATCGGGTGCTCGAAGCGGATCGGGCGGTGGATGCCGTCAGGATGCTGACGAGCCACAACCCGGAGATGGTCCTGCTCGATCTCGGGTTGCCGGATGGCGACGGCATCGAGCTCACGAAGCAGCTCCGCGAGTGGAGTCGAGTGCCGATCATCGTCTTGTCAGCGCGAGGGCGAGAAGACGACAAAGTCGCGGCCCTGGATGCAGGGGCCGACGACTACCTCACCAAGCCGTTCGGGGTGAACGAGTTGTTGGCTCGCATGCGCGTCGCGCTCCGTCACGCGCAGAGCCGGGGAGCGGATGCCTACGTGCAGACGTTCGAGTTCGGCGAGTTGAAGATCGACCTCGTCCGGCGTGAGGTGTTTCGCGGCGCAGAGGAGCTTCATCTCACACCCACCGAGTACAGGTTGCTCGTCCTGTTCGCCCAGAACGCCGGCAAGGTGCTCACCCACCGGCAGATCCTGAAGGAGGTCTGGGGGCCCGCATACGCTGCGCAGACGCACTATGTTCGCGTGCACATGGCGGAGCTGCGAAAGAAGGTCGAAGCGGACCCATCGCGCCCGAAGCTGCTCGTCACCGAGCCCGGCGTCGGCTACCGCCTTAGAGACCGCCCGTAGCTCGAACGACTTGCGGCGACACCTGTCGGAAGGAGCGCGACCGCGGGCCGTTACGAAGCCGCCTCCCCCAACACGCTCGCGCCGCCTCCGCGAGGGAGATCACGGAGACGGCGCGACGGCAAGAGTAGTGGCCGCGGACCGCCCGCGTCCTGGCGGCGCTAGCCCGGCGCCTGTTTGCCCCCCGGCGTCGCCTGACGCAGCGTTCGCGCGCCCGGCTTGCGCTCGAGGTCCGTCGTCATCAGCGGCCGTGACGCGGGAGTTGAGCGTTGAACTCCTGCTGGAGATGCCACCACGCGAGAGCTCCCATTCCGCCGACAACCGCGGCGGGCGTCGCTGGGAGAGCCAGCTCGCGTTGGGCGGGCGCCTCGAAGACCTCGATCGCGAGGGGCTTCTCCGCATGCCTGCGACGGCGGTCGAGCAGCGGCGCCTCTTGGCCGGCACGATCGTGGACGTGGGAGACACCGTGGTTGGCGTCAGCGCGCCCTCATGCTGCGGCGGACCGCGCCGCAGGGTTGCGGCGCCGCTCGCGTCGGGTGAGGTGGAGGGCGATGGATGAGCACGGCGTGTTCGGATCGCGTGCGCGAGAGTGCCCCGCGGAGGGCTCGAGGTGACGAACCCGGGCGCCCCCGCCCCGCCTCCGGTCGACGAGGGCGCGTTGGAACTCGCGGCCGCGGAGGTGGAAGCGGCGCGCCGCTGGCTCGATCGCGTAGCCGAGCTCGTGGGCGAGCGCGAGGGGCGGGACCTGTGGGTTCCGCTCGAGCGGGCGACCGGCGCGGCGCTCGGCCTCGCTCGCGCGCTGCTCGGCCGCGCGCCGGAGCGGAGCGCGGACACGGAGCTGATCGAGGAGCTCGGGCGGCGCGGGTGGGCGAGCCCGGACGCCGCAGCCGCGGTGGCGGCGTGGGTGGGCTCGCGCGGCGCGGAGGTGCGCTCTGCGCTTCGGTCGGGGGGCGACGCCGCGCGCGTCGCCGTACCGCCTGCAGCCTCGCTCCGCGCGCTCGTCGAGGGTGTCGAGGCGCGCTGTCCGGAGCTCTGGTGGCGGCGCGTCCCGCCGCTCGTCGAGGTGTCGCCCGGGGTGCCGTGCGCGCTCCAGCCCCACCGCCGGCGCCCGGACACCTGGCGCGTCACGATCGCGGGGCGCCCGGTGCCGATGACGTTCGAGCGCACCGAGACGAGCGAGACGAACGCCGCGCGCTACGACCGTGAGCTGACGAAGCGCGCGCCGGTGGCCGCCATCGCGCTCGGGCGGCCGCTCCCCGCCTCGCCGAGCGTCGAGGTCCAGGCCAGCGTGTCGGGCACCTGCGTCAGCGTGGAGCTCGAGCGCACGCGCGTCGCGATCTACAACACCGTCGTCCGCATCACGGTGACCGTCTCGATCGAGCTGGACCTAGCGCTGACGCGCGCCGACGTCCGGCTGCACGAGGACTCGGACACGTCGAGCTGAGGGCGGGGCGCGCGGAGCGGGCCGGGCCCCGGGGCTCGCCTGACGACGTGCGCGGTCCGCAGCTCCTTGGGGTGGGAGCTTCGGCGCGGGAGGAGGACGCAGCGGGCGTCGTCTCCGCCTCCCGCGTCGAGCAGCGGTCGCTCGCGGCGAGTGATCCGCGTCAATTACTCCTGCCGGTCGGCGACAACTATTCCTGCCGGTCGGGGCCTGGTGGATGCCGTCCGCGGCGATCTCGCGGTCGGCGTGTTCGATCATGGTCCGGCGGATCGCTCGCCGGCGTGAAACGGGGTGCGGCCACCTGGAGCGTGAGCCCCCAGC
>JADZFZ010001206.1 GCA_020854145.1 Deltaproteobacteria bacterium
CCGCGCGCAGGCGTCTCGGGGGAATCGCCCGACGGGTCCGCGGTCGGTTCGTCAGCGTCTTGGGTCGGAGGATCCGGCGGCGGGCTCATGTGGGCGTCGAGGGAGAGCGGTGTACCGCGTTACCGACCGTAGATACAGCACGATCGCGTGCCGGCCGATGATACCGGACAAGACGGGTCGCGCGCGCCGAAAGATGCGATACGAAGCGGGGCCATGGTCGTCCCCGTCGCGCTCGGCGTGCCCATCACCCTGGAGGAGCTCTCCGACGTCGCGATCCGCCGCCGGAGCGTGGCGCTCGCGCCCGAGGCGCTCTCGGCCATGGACCGCTCGCGTCGCGCGATCGATCGGCTCACCGACGGGGGCGACGACGCACCGCGCGTCTATGGCGTCAACACCGGCTTCGGCGCGCTCAGCGAGACCCGCATCGCGGCCGACAAGGTCGAGCAGCTGCAGCGCAACCTCGTGCGAAGCCACGCGTCGGGAGTCGGCGAGCCGCTCTCGACCGAGGTCGTGCGCGCGATGATGGTCCTGCGCGCGCAAGTGCTCGCGTTCGGGCACAGCGGCGTGCGCCCGCTCGTCGTCGAGATGCTGCGCTCGATGCTCGAGCGCGGCTGCCACCCCGTCATCCCGTCGCGGGGATCGGTCGGCGCGTCCGGCGATCTCGCGCCGCTCGCGCACCTCGCCCTCGTGCTGATCGGCGAAGGGCGCGCCGAGGTCGAGGGTCTCACCCTCGACGGCGCGGAGGCCCTTCGCGCGGTGGGCCTCGCGCCCATCGTGCTCGCCGCGAAGGAAGGCCTCGCGCTCATCAACGGCACACAGATGATGACCGCCATCGGTGCGCTCGCGTTGCTCCGCGCCGAGAGCCTCTGCCGCGCCGCCGACGTCACCGGCGCCATGACGCTGGAAGCGCAGCAGGGCTCGCGCAAGCCGTTCGATGCCCGCCTCATGGTCCTCCGACCTCATCCCGGACAGGCCGCCGTCGCCGAGCATCTGCGCAGCCTCCTCGAGGACAGCCCCAACATGGACAGCCACGCGAGCTGCCCGCGCGTGCAGGACGCCTACTCGCTCCGCTGCATGCCGCAGGTGCACGGCGCGACGCGCGACGCGCTCGCCTACGCGCGGAGCGTCCTCGAGCGCGAGATCAACTCCGTCACCGACAACCCGAGCGTCTTCGTGCGCGACGACGACGGCCACGCCGAGATCGTCTCGGGCGGCAACTTCCACGGCCAGCCCGTCGCGCTCGCGCTCGACCTGGCGAAGATCGCGGTCGCGGAGCTCGCCAACGTCGCCGAGCGCCGCATCGAGCAGCTCGTCAACCCCGCGCTCTCGAGCGGCCTGCCACCCTTCCTCGCGCCCGGCAGCGGCCTGCACTCGGGCTTCATGATCGCGCAGGTCACCGCGGCGGCGCTCGTCTCCGAGAACAAAGGCCTGTGTCATCCCGCGAGCGTCGACTCCATCCCGTCGTCGGCCGGCCGCGAGGACCACGTCAGCATGGGCAGCATCGCGGCCCTGCAGCTCGAGCGCATCGTCGAGCACGTCCGTCTCGTGCTCGGCATCGAAGCCCTCGTGGCCGCGCAGGGCCTCGACTACCGCCTGCCGCTCGCGCCCGGGCGCGGCGTGCGACGCGCGTGGGAGACGCTCCGCGCTTCGATCCCGTCGCTGACCGAAGACCGCGAGCTCGCGCCCGACATCGAGCGCGCCGCGGCGTTGCTCGACACGCTCGTGGCCGCCTCGTCCGCGTGAGCCAGCCGGGCCCGGCTGCGGTGTAAGACGCGCGGGGCGCGTGCGTCAGCGGATCGAAAGGGCGACCCGATGCCGCGAAGCCGTCTCCACACACCCAGCCTGGCCGCGGTCCGCAGGGGCCTCGGAGTGCTCGCAACCGTGCTGGCCTTCCTGTTGGCGGTCGCCGCCGTGCGCAGCTTCGTCTTCCACGCGCCGGACATCGCGGCCGCGGGCACGCCGCGCGCCGACGGCCCCGGCGGCGACGGCATCGCTCCATCGCGCGATCGGTCAGGGTTGCGTGCAGACGCAGAGGTTGGTCGTGTGCGAGTCGTCCATGCACGGAAGGTCGTCGCCCATCGTGCACTCCTCGCCCATCTCGTTCGGGTTGTCGTGCGCGCGAAGGCAGATGCCTCGGCCGGAGATGCAGGCGAGCTCGCACGGCACGAACCTCGAGCTGAAGCCGCACTCGAAGGCCCCTGCGAAGCAGAAGACGAACCCGGCGATGCCGCCGTAGCTGGCGCGGCAGCGCTCTTCGTCGGTGACGCTCGATCCCAGATCGATGGGCTCGATCGGACCGAGGTCGGGCGGATCCATCGGGCCGAGGTCGAACGGATCCGGCGGGCCCGTGTCGGGCGGATCCATCGGCCGGGTGTCGGGCGGGTCGATGGGGCCTGCGTCCGGCAGACCGGGTCGGCCGGTGTCGGGACGTCCGAGATCACGACCGCCGACGTCGCCGAGCGGCGGCGGCTCCGCGTCCATGGGCGCCGGGTCGCGAGCGTCGCGCCGCGGGACCTCGGAGTCGCCCACCGCCGGGCCCCCGCCGTCGATTGCGCGATATCCAG
>JADZFZ010001207.1 GCA_020854145.1 Deltaproteobacteria bacterium
CGAGAGGGCAACCCTTGTGGCAGAAGGGGACGCCACAATCCATGCAGCGCGACGCCTGCGCGCGCAGCTTCGATTCGTCGAAGCTCCCCTCGAGCTCCCGGAAGTCGTGAATACGCTCTGCGACCGGGCGCTTCTGCGGAGCCTCGCGGCCGATCTCGAGAAAACCTGTGATCTTGCCCATCGCGCGGCCTCAGTGCCTGATAGATGACCGTTCGTGCGGAGTTGACCACCGGCTTCGCCGACCCACGTCGCACGAAACATTTGCCCCACCCGAAGGGTTGGGCTGTTTCTTCTTAGCCTGTCGAAGCCGGCAGTCGCGCCCCTCGACTGCGCTCGGGGCGAACGGTTGGGGGGGTGTCGTCACGGATTCAGACCGTCGCCAGCCGCGCCGCGTCGCCCACGAGGTGCATGGAATCGAGCACGCGCTTGTAGTCGATGGGCATGACCTTCGCGATTCGACGCGACGTCAATCGCCAGCCCGAGAGCACGCGCCAGGCGAGACCACTGTTGGTGAGCTCCCAGTGCCGGTGCACCAGGGCGCGGACCGCGAGCAAATCCTCTTCCGACGGATCCTCCAATGCGACCGTCGCGTGGTTCGTCTGCCGGTCGATGGTGCCCGCGGTGTCGAGGACGAATGCGATTCCTCCGCTCATGCCGGCCGCGAAGTTGCGCCCCGTCGGGCCCAGGACGAGCACGGTGCCGCGGGTCATGTACTCGCAGCCGTGGTCGCCCACGCCCTCGACGACCGCGGTGGCGCCGCTGTTGCGTACGGCGAATCGCTCTCCCGCCTGCCCATGGAGAAACACCTCGCCGCCGGTCGCGCCGTACAGCGCGACGTTGCCCACGAGAATGTTCTCCTCGGGCACGTAGTGGGCTCCGCGCGGCGGCTTGACCACCACTCTGCCGCCGGACATCCCCTTGGCGAAATAGTCGTTGGCCTCGCCCTCCAGCGTGACGTCGAGCCCCCGCGCGAGGAACGCGGCGAAGCTCTGGCCGGCCGAGCCCTCCAGCCGAATGTCGATCGTCCCGGGAGGCAGACCGTCGTTGCCGTATCGACGCGCGATCGCGCTCGAGAGATGGGTGCAAGCGGTGCGGTCCACGTTTCGGATCCGCAGGTCCATCCGGACGTGCTCCGCACGCTCGAGCGCGGGCTCCGCCATCGCGATCATCGCCTGCTCGAGAGGAGTCGGCTCCGGACGCGGGATGGACCGAGTCATGCGCGGCGCGACTCCCTCGACCACCGGCCTGTGGAGGATGGCGCCGAGGTCCAGCGTGCGCGCCTTCCAGTGCATCACGTCGGGATCGGGCTCGAGCAAGTCGGCCCGACCGACCATCTCGTCGACGGTTCGCAGACCGAGGCTCGCCATGATCTCGCGCAGCTCTTCGGCCACGAAGGTCATGAAGTGCATCACGTGCTCCGGCTTGCCGGCGAATCGTCTCCGGAGCTCGGGATCCTGCGTGGCCACGCCGACCGGGCAGGTGTTGAGATGACAGACGCGCATCATCACGCAGCCGACGGCCACGAGCGCCGCCGTCGCGAATCCCAGCTCCTCGGCGCCCAGCAGGATCGCGATTGCGGCGTCGCGGCCGGTCTTGAGCTGGCCGTCGGTCTCGACGCGAATCCGGTCCCGTAGACCATTGATGAGGAGCACTTGCTGCGCCTCGGCCAGGCCCAGCTCCCAGGGCACGCCTGCGTGCTTGATGCTCGTGAGCGGCGCCGCACCCGTGCCTCCGGAGTCTCCGCTGATCACGACGACGTCGGCTCCGGCTTTGGCGACGCCGGCGGCGATGGTGCCGACGCCGACCTCCGAGACGAGCTTCACGCTGATGCGCGCCTGGTCGTTGGCCCGCTTGAGGTCGTGGATGAGCTGCGCGAGATCCTCGATCGAGTAGATGTCGTGGTGCGGCGGCGGAGAGATCAGGCCGACGCCCGGGGTCGAGCAACGAATGGAGGCGATGTAAGGGTCGACTTTGTGCCCCGGCAATTGTCCGCCTTCGCCGGGCTTCGCCCCCTGCGCCATCTTGATCTGCAGCTCGTCGGCCTGGACGAGGTACTCGATCGTCACGCCGAAGCGTCCGGACGCGACCTGTTTGATGGCGCTCCTGCGCGAATCGCCGTTCGCGTCGCGTACATATCGCGCGCGGTCTTCTCCGCCCTCGCCCGTGTTCGATTTGCCGCCCAGGCGATTCATCGCGATTGCGAGCGTCTCGTGGGCTTCGCGGGAGATGGATCCGAGCGACATCGCGCCGGTCTTGAATCGCTTCACGATCTCCGAGGCGGGCTCGACCTCCTCGAGCGGCACGGGATTGGATACCGTCTTGAATCGCAGGAGCCCGCGGAGCGTGCTGCGCTTTCGGGACTCCGCGTTCGCGAGGGCGCTGAACCGCTTGAATTGCGCGTAGGAGCCGGCGCGCACCGCGTGCTGGAGCGCGGGAACCGTCTCGGGATCGTACAGGTGCGTCTCGCCGTCGCGACGCCATTGGTATTGCCCGCCGGCGTCCAGGTCGTCGCCGAGCGTGGGCAGGGCGCGATACGCGCGCTCGTGGCGCAGCGCGGACTCTCTGGCGATCTCGTCGATCCCGAGCCCGCCGAGCCGGGAAGGGGTGCCCGCGAAATGCCGATCGACGAGCTTGGGGTCGAGGCCGATGGCCTCGAAGATCTGGGCGCCGCGATATCCCTGCAGCGTCGAGATGCCCATCTTGGACATCACCTTGAGAATCCCCTTGTTCGCCGCTTTCAGGTAATGAGCCACCGCGTCGTCGGGAGCGCGGTCGCCGAGCGTCCCTCGCGCGGCCATGTCGGCCACCGTCTCGCACGCGAGGAACGGATGGACCGCGGACGCGCCGTACCCGAGCAGGAGGCAGAAATGCATCACCTCGCGCGGCTCGCCGGACTCGACGACGAGCGAGCAACGCGTGCGCGCGCATTCGCGCGTGAGCTGATGGTGCACGGCGCCGACGGCGAGCAGGCTCGGGATGGGTGCCCATTCGCGGTTGGCGCCGCGGTCGGAGAGGACGAGCAACGTGGCGCCGTCGGCGACGGCGGCGGACGCCCACGCGCAGAGGTGATCGAGGGCGGCGCGAAGACCGGCCCCTCCGTCTTCGAGGCGATAGAGGATGGGCAGGATCGTGGAGCGCAATCGGCCCGCGGCGATGTCCTTGATCTGCATCATCGCCTTGCCGTCGATGATGGGCGCGTCGAGCGCGATTCGGTGGCAGTGCAGGGGAGTCTCGTCGAAGAGGTTCTGCTCCGCCCCGAGCGTCGTCCGGCTCGTCATGACGAGCTCTTCACGGATCGGATCGATGGGCGGGTTCGTGACCTGAGCGAAGAGCTGCCGGAAATAGTGGAAGAGCGGCTGCGGCTTCTCGGACAGCACGGCCAGCGGGGCGTCGTTGCCCATCGAGCCGACCGCCTCCTGGCCATTGATGGCCATGGGGGCCATCAGCATCCGCTGGTCTTCGAGCGTGTAGCCGTGGACGAGCTGACGGGTACGTCTTTCGCGCGCGTCGAGCGGGCGCGGCAATCGATCGGGAGACGGGGCGGGGAGCTCGTTGATGCGGAACGCGTGCTGCCGGAGCCAGGCCCGGTAATGCCGCCGCCCCGCGATGCTCTCCTTCAGCTCGTCGTCGTCCACGATTCGACCCGCCTCGGTGTCGACGAGGAAGAGGCGGCCCGATTGCAGGCGATTCTTGGTGCGAATCTGGTCGGCGGGAATGTCGAGCACTCCCGCCTCCGACGCCATGACGACGGTGCCGTCCTCGGTGACGACGTAACGCGACGGTCGGAGCCCATTGCGGTCGAGCAGCGCGCCGATGACGCGACCGTCCGTGAACGCGATGGCGGCCGGCCCGTCCCACGGCTCCATGAGGCACGCGTGGTACTCGTAGAAGGCCTTCTTCTTGTCGCTCATCGACTCGTGCTTCTGCCAGGCTTCCGGGACCATCATCATCATGGCGTGCGGGAGCGAGCGTCCGGTGTGCACGAGGAGCTCGAGGACGTTGTCGAACATGGCCGAGTCGCTGCCCATCGGGTCGATGACGGGGACGAGCTTGGCGATGTCGTCACCGAAGAGGGGTGACGACATCATCTTCTCTCTCGCGTGCATCCAGTTCTGGTTGCCGCGCAGCGTGTTGATCTCGCCGTTGTGCGCGATGTAGCGGTACGGGTGCGCGCGCTGCCACGACGGGAACGTGTTCGTGCTGTAGCGCTGGTGGACGAGGGCGAGCGCCGTGCGGACGTCGTCCTGGCGCAGGTCCTCGAAGAACCGCGGCAGCTGCTCGGCGCGCAGCATGCCCTTGTAGACGATCGTTCGGCTCGACAGCGAACAGACGTAGAACGTCTCGTCGCGAGCGAGCGCGCGATCGCGGACGGTTCGTCCGATGCGCTTTCGTGCGACGAAGAGCCGTCGCTCGAAGGTGGCCGGGTCCATCCCCTCGGGCGCGGAGACGAAGAGCTGCCGGATCACCGGCATGCAGCTGCGCGCGACCTCGCCCGCGAACCGCTCGTCGGTAGGAACCTCGCGCCAGCCGAGCAGCTCGAGGCCTTCGTCGCGCACGACGTGCTCGGTCGCGGCGAGGCACGCGTCGCGCAGCTCCGGACGCGTGGGGAGGAACACGAGCCCGGCTGCGTAGCGCCCGAGCTCCGGCAGCACGAAGCCGGCGGTGTCCGCCGCACGCGCGAGGAATGCGTGCGGCAGCTGGAGGAGAACGCCCGCGCCGTCGCCCGTCGTCGGATCGCTGCCCGTCGCGCCGCGGTGCTCGAGCCTCGTCAGCACGGTGATGGCGCGATCGAGGACCTCGCGCGTCCGGCGTCCGTCGATGTTCGCGACGAAGCCGACCCCACAGGCGTCGTGCTCGAGATCGGGCCGGTAGAGCCCATCGCGCTCGGCCACGCGAGCGGCCTCGACGCGCGCGCGGGTCCTCGTCCGCGAGGCGGACGCACGTTCGAAGGGCGCGGTGAGCGGGAGCGGGCCGGTCGGAGCCTCGA
>JADZFZ010001208.1 GCA_020854145.1 Deltaproteobacteria bacterium
ACGTCATGGGCACGACCCGAATGGGCAAGGACCCCAAGACGAGCGTCGTGGACAGCGACGGCCGCTGTCACCACACCGAGAATCTCTACGTGAGCGACACGGGTGTCCTGCCGATGAGCCCGGCGGTCAACCCGATGCACACGCTGATGGCGATCGCCGATCGAATCGCCGCCCGCGTCCACTCCGCAATCTGAGCGGCTGGCGGGGGCCTTGGCTCCCGAGCTGTGCAGGCAGAGCACCACGGCGTCCCGGGCTCCGCGTCTGGACGCGAACGGCGCACGCCACACCAGCCAAGGCGGACCGCCATGTCGCGGTTGACGGCGCGTGCTCCGGATCCGACCCTCTCCCAGCCGTGACGGAGCCGAGCACGAGTCAGACGACGAGCCCGACGTCGGCGTCGGTTCTCGGCGCGCTCACGCAGCCGCGCATCCTGGATCTGGCGAGGCTCTTCGGCGTGCGGCTGCGGGCCGGCGCTGCCAGCCAGAAACGGCAGCTCGCTGCCCTGTTGGGTGCGCAGCTGGAGGGGCGTGTCGCACTCGTTCTCCGCGAGCTCGGACGCGAAGAGCTTCAGGCAGTCTGCCGTACGCACGGCATCGCGGACTCCGGAGCTTCGCGGCGTGACCTGACAGAGCGGTTGCTGCTCGCGGCTGGCGTCGATCCCAAGCGGTCCGTTCCGCCGCCGCCCGAGCATCATCGCGATGGCCTCCCGTCGGCCGGTCAGGTCGTGCGACTCCGACACCGACAATGGCTCGTCGAGGGCGTGCGCCTCGGCGAGGCCGATGAGTCCGCGCTGGTGAAGCTCGTTTGCCTGGACGACGACGACTCCGGTCGTGCGCTGGATGTGCTGTGGGACCTGGAGCTCGGCGCGGAGGTGATCGACGCCAATGCGAGCACGGGGCTGCGCGCGAATCGCATCGACACTCCCGAGGAGCTGGGCGCCTATCTCCACGCGCTTCGGTGGAACGCCGTGAGCGCAGCGGACGCGACGCGGTTCCAGGCGCCGTTTCGCGCTGGCATCAAGCACATGGCGCATCAGCTCACGCCCCTGATGAAGGCGCTCGAGCTGCCGCGCGCGAACCTCTTCATCGCCGACGACGTCGGCCTGGGCAAAACCATCGAGGCCGGCTTGGTGATGCAGGAGCTCATCCTGCGACAACAGGCCGAGCTCGTTCTCATCGCCTGCCCCGCGTCGATCTGCCTGCAATGGCGCGACGAGATGCGTCGCCGATTCGGCCTGCATTTCGAGGTGATGACGCGGCAGCTCGTGGCCCAACGGCGGCAGCAGCGCGGATTCGGCGTTCCCGTCTGGGAGACCCACAATCGCTTCATCATCTCGCACGCGCTCCTTCGTCGCCCCGAGCATCGGGAGCCGCTGCTTCGGCATCTCGGCCCCCGCGCTCGCAAGAGCCTGCTCGTGCTCGACGAGGCACACGTGGCTGCACCCGCGTCACGAAGCCGCTACGCGGTCGACAGCGAGGTGACGCGAACGATCCGCGAGCTCGCGCCGCGATTCGACAATCGACTGTTCCTCAGCGCCACTCCGCACAATGGGCATTCGAACAGCTTCAGCGCGTTGCTCGAGATCCTCGACCGCAATCGGTTCCCTCGCGGCGTCCCGGTCCGAGGCAAAGAAGACCTCGCGCCCATCATGGTCCGGCGCCTGAAGCGCGACCTCCGTAATCTCGGTGTCGAGAGCTTCCCCGAGCGAATCCTCGAGAGGCACGAGCTGACCCACGAGGGCGGCCACTGGCATTCCCGATGTGCTCGCTCCGATGGAAAGGCCGGCGAGCGGGTGGACCTGGGCACGTCTGCCCCGGACGACTTGGATCTCGCGAGCGAGCTCGCGCGTTACACGGAGCTGTGCGCCCCCAAGAAGGGCGTTGGCCGACTGCCGTTCATCCGATTGCAGCAGAGGCTGCTCTCGAGCCCCGAGGCGTTCGCGCGCAGCCTCGAGGTGCACGCACAATCGCTCGACAAGCGCGGTGGACCGGTCGCCCAAACGCACCAGTTTCCGATCCCGGAATTCGCGCCGCGATCCATCGACGCGCGTCACCTCTCCCCGCACCGCGGGGAGAGGCAGGGTGAGGGGCCCGTGCGCAAATTCGCCGAGCGCTCGCCCCTCACCCCGACCCTCTCCCCATTCGGGGAGAGGGAGCCTGGTCCCGAATTCGGGCGAGCGTCCGAGGACATCGGCGATCCCGAGACGCACGGGCCGACCGACGAAGCGATCCAGGCCGAGGACGATGCCGAGATCGCAGCGCAGAGCGCGTCGCTCCCCACGCCGACCGAGGAAGCCCGCGCCCTCCTGGCATCGATGCGGGCACGCGCAGATCGCGCGCGTCGATTGCCCGACGCGAAAGTGCGGGCACTGCTCCATTGGCTGAGAGAGCACTGTTGTCCGGCGATCGGTGACGCGGGGTCGCGCGCGTCGCGCAAATGGACCGATCGGCGCGTGCTCGTCTTTACCGAGTGGGCGGACACGAAGCGCTACCTGCTCGAGCTGCTGACGGAGGCCGCTGCGCACACCGACCGGGCCGAGGAGCGACTGGCCGCGTTCCAGGGCGGGATGGGCGACGAGTCGCGCGAGGATGTGCAGCAGCGATTCAACGCCAAGCCTGCGGAGGAGCCGCTCCGCATCCTGGTGGCGACGGATGCCGCACGCGAAGGCATCAATCTGCAGGCCTTCTGTGCCGACGTCTTCCACGTCGATCTGCCGTGGAACCCGGCGCGATTGGAGCAGCGGAACGGGCGAATCGACCGGACGTTGCAGCCTTCACCCGAGGTGCGCTGTCACTACTTCCACTATCCCGCTCGAGCCGAGGACCGCGTGCTGGAGACGCTGGTACGCAAGGTCGACATCGTGCAGCGCGAGCTCGGGTCGCTCGGCGCCGTCCTTCTCGAGGACATCGAGGCTGCCCTCGACGACGGCATTCGCGACGGGACGGCCGACCGGATCGAGCGCATCGGTCCGGGCGTCGATACCCGGACGGTCGAGTCGGAGCTCGAAGCCTCCCGGAAGGATACGCAGCTCCTTCGCGCGGAGATCGACCGTGCGACGCGCCGCTACGAGTCGTCCCAGAAAGCGCTCGAGGTGAGCCCCGATGCGCTACGCGGAGTGTTCGACGTGGGGCTCCGATTGGCAGGTACGACCGGGCTCGTCGATTGCGGCGTGATCGACGACCGGCCGGCCTTCCGGATGCCGGAGCTCGATCGATCGTGGGCATTGACGCTCGACAGCATTCGCCGGCCGCGCAGACGTGACGAGAGCGTCTGGGATTGGCGTCGCGAGCCTCCGCGACCGGTGACCTTCACGCCGCTCGCGCATCTGTCGAGTGACGTGGAGCAGCTGCATCTCGCGCATCCGGTCGTGCGACGTGTGCTCGACCGGTTCCTCGCGCAAGGATTCAGCGCGCACGATCTGTCTCGCGTGTCGGCGATCGTCTCGCCCGACAGTGTGATTCGCGTTCTCGTCTTCGCGCGACTGAGCCTGTTCGGGCCTGGGGCCGCGCGCCTGCACGACGAGATCGTGGCGACCGCCGCGCCCTGGAACGGAGACGCTGCCGTCGCGGCGAAAGTGGAGGCCTATCGAGACGCGGCCACGATCGCGAAAGCCGTAGAGCTGACCGAGCGACTCCTGGCGGGGGGCGTGAAAGCTCCGGGCGAGCGCGTGAAGGCCAATGTGGCCGAGAGCGCCGAGGCGCTGTTCGGTGCGTTGTGGCAGCCACTGCACGACGAAGCGGATGCCCGGGCGGCGCAAGCGAAGGGCGGCCTCGCGACGCGAGCGCGCAAGGAGGCAGACGACCTTCGCATTCTGCTGGAGCGGCGCCGGCGCGATCTGCGGGCGAGCATGGTGGAGCTGCGCCAAGGCGAGCTCCTGGCGGACAAGAGCGATGCGGCCGCGGTGCGCGAGCAGCGCCGGCAGGTGGAGCTCGACCTGGCCGAGATGGGGCGCCGCGAGACCGAGCTCGAGACCGATATCGACGCGGAGCCCGAGGCGGTCGCCGCCCTCTACGACGTGCGCATGACGCGGGTGTCGCCGGTGGCGTTGGTAGTGGCTTGGCCGGAGTCGATGACGTGAGCCGCGCGCGCGCCACGACCAGCAGCGGCTCGACCCGCGACGCGACGCGCATCTTCCATCGCGAATGGCTGGGTCTCGCCCAGCCCATCGAAGGTCTCGTGTTCTCGGTGCCAGCGCTCGACGAAGCGCCCGTGCCGGCCGCGCGTGCGGAGATCACGGTAGACCTGCGCCGTTGGCTGACCGAGACCGATCGGGGCTTCGCGCTCAGGTCGGCCGACGAGCTCTTCCGCCGATTCCTCGGCTACGACGCCGCAGGGATGCTGGTGGCTCGCGGCGAGCTGCCCGAATCGCTGTCGTTCTATGCGCCGGAGAGCCGGCAAGAGATCCGGCCGAGCTTCGCGATTGCGCGTGGCCCTTTCGAGGCCGACGCCGCCGACCCATTCGCGGAGTTCGAGGCAACGACTCCGCCATCGGGCGCAAAGGACGCGGCGGGCGACGAAGCATCCGAAGACCGGGGCGCGGGAAGCGCAGGAGTTGGAGACGCGCCCGCGCTCAGCCCGTGGGTCGCGCTCGTCTGGGACCTCGGTGACGATTGCGCGGACCCGACGGCGCTCGATCTCGACGCGCCGGAGGACGCGACCGGCAGCTGGCGTTATCCACCGACCGCGAAGCTCGAACGGCTGTTGCGGCACGTGGGAGTGCCAGTCGGCTTCGTGACCAATCGCCGCCATCTGCGGGTCGTCTATGCACCTGCCGGCGAGGCGACATCCCATCTGACGTTCCGCTTCGACGCATTGGCCGACACGGCGGGTCGGCCCTTGGTGGTGGCGCTGGATCTGTTGTTCCACGCGCGTCGGACCTATCGGTCGGATCCGAAGCACACGTTCGAGGGCCTGCTCGCCGAGAGCCGGCGACGGCAGGCCGAGGTCACGGACGACCTCGCACGTCAGGTCTTCGAAGCAGTCGAGCGATTGCTCGAGGGATTCGAGGCCGCTGCAGCGCGCGATGTGGGCGGCGATCGGCTGGACTCGCTGCGCGCTGCGATGGAGACCGGCCAAGTCTACGGCGGTGTGCTCGATTGCATCCTGCGGCTCGTGTTCCTGCTGTATGCCGAGGACCGCAGCCTGATGCCGGTGGATCACCCGATCTACGCCGGGCACATGAGCGTTCTCGGTCTCTACGAGCGGCTGGCCGCCGACGCAGGCGCCCACCCCGAATCGATGCACCAGCGCTACGGTGCCTACGGCGCATTGGTGAGCCTGTTCCGCGCCGTCTACTTCGGAGTCCGCCACGGCACGCTGCACCTGCCGCCGCGACAAGGCCGATTGTTCGACCCGAGCGCGTTCCCGTTCCTCGAAGGCGGGATGCCCGATTGGACCGCCGCGGTGAACCTCGCCGAGGACCGCGCGGCCGTCCGTCTCCCGACGGTGGACGACGGGACGATCTACGACGTGCTCCACCGACTGATCGTCCTGGACGGCCAGCGCATCAGCTATCGCGATCTCTCGGTGGAGCAGATTGGCGCCGTGTACGAGTCGCTGATGGGATTCACCGTGGAGCGCGTCGAAGGCGCGGCCGTGCGCCTGGGGAAGAACGGCCACTGGGTGGAGGTTGCCACGCTGCGAGACGCGTCGAAGTCCGAGCGCGAGAAGATCCTCGACGACCGCTGCGGCCTGTCGAAAGCCGGGATCAAGCGCGCCCAAGAGACCCTATCCTCTCCTCCGGTCCCGCTACGCAAAGAGGGAGCAGGCCCCTCTCCCCGCTTGCGGGGAGAGGAGGGTGAGGGGCCGAGCCGCGACGCCTCTTCTCCGTTCGCCCCGAGCCACGTCGAGGGGCGTGGTCCAGACGCCGTCCTCGCAGATGCGCTATCGGAGCTCGCCTCTGGCGGCAAGGCCGAGCGCCATCGGCACCGCGCGCGCCCAGGGCAACTGGTCCTTCAACCGACCGCATCACGCCGCAGCACGGGGAGCCACTACACGCCACGATCGCTCAGCGAGCGTGTGGTGCGAAGAACGCTGGAACCGATCTTGGCGTGCCTCGGCGAAGCGCCCACGGCCGCGCAGATCCTCCAGCTGAAGGTGTGCGACCCGGCCATGGGCTCGGGCGCATTCCTCGTGGAAGCCTGCCGCTTCCTCGGCAATGCCGTCGTCGAGTCGTGGCGCCGGAGCGAGGAGCTGCCTGGCATCCTCGAGAAGCACGGCGACCCGGTGCTGCACGCGAAGCGCTTGGTCGCCCAACGTTGCCTCTACGGCGTAGACAAGAACGCGGCAGCCGTCGAGCTCGCGAAGCTGTCCCTGTGGCTCGAGACCTTGAGCGGCGAGAAGCCCTTCACGTTCCTCGACCACGTGCTCCGCCACGGCGACTCGCTGGTCGGCCTCGACCTGACGCAAGTCCGCGCGTTCCACTGGGCCCCCGACAAGCAGCTCCCGACGTTCGCCGCCGTGGTCGATCGCGCGCTCGCCGAGGTCAAAGAGAACCGCGACGCGATCCAATCCCTAGCCGACGACGAGAGCGACGCCGCCCAACGCGACAAGCGCAGGTACCTCGAGCTGGCCGAGCAAGCGATGGAGCGTGTGAAGCTCGTCGCCGACGTCTGCGTCGGCGCCTTCTTCGCCGAGCAGAAGCCGAAGGCGAGAGAGACCGAGCGGCGGCGGCGATTGGACGTGGTGGAGCAGTGGCTCGGCGGCGGCGACGAGGCCGCGGGAGCGCAGGTCGCCGAGTGGGCGGAGGAGATCCGGAAGCGGCACGCGCCGTTTCATTGGCACCTGGAATTGCCGGAGGTGTTCTTCCTCGCGCGGCCGGACCCGCTGGACGGCGGGAAGGTGACGGGCGCGGCGTTCATGGACGCGTTCGTGGGGAACCCTCCGTTCTTGGGTGGAACGCGGATCAGTGTGGCGAACGGGCTCGAGTACCGAGACTGGTTGGCACTGCGTTATGAGTGCAGCTCGCTGACGGATCTGTCGGCCTTCTTCCTTCGACGAGCGGACGAGCTACTCGGACGGAACGGTGCTGTCGGTCTCATCACCACGAACTCAATCGCGCAGGGAGACACGCGGGTCACCGGGCTGTCGCGAATATGCGAACGCGGCGGCACGATCTACGCGGCAGAACGGAGCTTCCCGTGGCCCGGTGACGCGGGCGTCTCCGCCAGCGTAGTCCACCTTTCTCGCGGTATCCGCACTCCGCCGCCCGTTCTTGATGGGGTTGCGGTCGCGAAAATCACGTCGTACCTCTCAGCTCGCGGTCAAGAGGCGACCCCTCGAATGCTCGCGGGGAACCGCGGCGTCAGTGTGATCGGCAGCTTCGTGCTCGGCGTAGGCTTCCTCTTTGACGATGCTCAAGCGGGCGCGACACCCACTGCACGGATGAGAGAGATCATCGAGGCAGATCCGCGATCGACTAACGTGATCCGAAGGTACATCGGGGGGGAAGACCTCAACACGAGCCCCAGTCAGAGCTCGGACCGGTTCATCATCGACTTCGAGGAGCGCAGCTATCAGGAGGCCCAGAAGTGGGGTTCGGTCCTAGAGATCGTCGAAGCGAAGGTCAAGCCGGCCCGGGCTTCTGTCAAACAGCGCGACAGGCGCGAAGAGTGGTGGCGACATGCTACCCGATCGCCTCAGTTTCGGGCGTACGTGGCTGAGCACGGTCGTGCGCTTGCGCTGTCACAAGTCAGTCTCCATTTGGCGCTCTCCTTCGTGTCGGCCGAGGCGGTCCTGTCTCACACGTGCGTGATCATCCTGCTTCATGAGGTCTCTGCATTTGCAGTCCTCCAGTCGCGTGTCCACGAGTCGTGGGCGCGATTCCTGGGGTCCTCGCTGGAGGACCGGCTTCGCTACACTCCCACGGACTGCTTTGAGACATTCCCGTTTCCCCAGGCCGATCCCCGCAACGCCATCCCGGCGATGCGGGACATCGGGCAACGCCTTTACGACGAACGCGCCGCGTACATGATCGTTACCGGCCAGGGCCTTACGCAGGCCTACAATCGTCTCAAGGATTCCGGTTGCCAAGACGCGCGGATCGTTGAGCTGCGGCGCCTCCACGAGGAGATGGATCGCGCCGTGCTCGACGCCTACGGGTGGAGCGATATCGTCGTTCCGCCGTTCTGTCCGGCGACGGCGGCGGAGCGGAAGGCGGTCAAGGCGTTCTCGGACGAGGTCATCGATCGGCTGTTCGTGCTGAACGCGGAGCGCGCGGCGGAGGAGCGGCGGCTGGGTATGGCCTCGAAGGCGAAGGGCGGGCTTAGGCCGCAGGCCCGGCACGGGTCCGCCGCCGACTAAGCCGCCCGCAGCCAGTGCTCGAACGTGGTCAGCAGTCCGCCCGGCTCTCGGACCAGCAGCGTGTCGCTGGCTTCCTCGACCTGGGCGTACGCCAGCAGGAACTCGCGCGCGGTGAGCGCGCCAACCATTCCGCTGACTGGTACGATAGCCACCCGCTTCCCCAGCCCGTCGCCAAGCCCGAGTTCCCAGGCCATCCACTTCGACGTAGCCGCGTTCTCGGAGGTGGCGTAGAGCAGGCTGCTGCACGCGTCGAGCCGCCGACGCACCAGCGCAACTGTGGAGGCCGTGACGTTGGTCGGATCGACTTGCGGGTCGGACTGCGAGTCGACGTAGACGGAGTGGCCGGCGCCTTCCAGCGTGGTCTTGAGCCCGAGGACCGCCTGTATGTCGAGGTGACTGTGCGAGAGAAACACGTCGTGCTGCGTGCGCCGGTCCTGGCGCGCAGCCTCGCGCAGGATGTCGCTGGCGTCTTGCCGCGCAGCCTTTCGCAGAGGCACCCGCGCCCGCTGGCGCAGCGTGTCTACATGAAGTCGCGACATGTCAGAGCCGATCCTTCTCGACAAGACGACGGTAGTGTTCGCCGAGCACCGTCAGCCTGCACGCCTTGCTCTGCATCGAGGCGTGCCACATGTGCGGCGCGTCGACGGGAACCAACAAGCCGACGCGGTTGTAGCGCTGGAGCACGGCGAACCGCGCCGTGTTGAGCGGGTCGGGAGGCGGAAGATCTCCATCTGCGGCCTGCCGCTCGGGCTCAAAGGTGGGGTCGAGCTGGAACACCGAGCCCTGAGTCGGAAAGAACTCGGTGAGCTGCCGGAGCTCCGCCGTCGGGATCTGCGGAGGCACCTGGCGCAAGGAGACGAAGCTCTTCACATTCGTCTTGAACACCGGACGCTGTTCCCACGAACTCAGCGACCGATCGATGTGCGCGTAAACGCTGCCGGGAGTGATTTCGCCGACGAGGTTCGCCGCGCCGCCGCTGAGCGCGTCGACGAACAGCGTCGTGAACACACCAGCTCCGTTCTCCTCGCTCGCGTATTGCCCCACCGTGGAGGCCGTCATGATCGTCGTGCCCTCGCGCAGCTCGGTGCACTGGCTTCCGGAGCGCGAGACCCCCGCCCCTCCAGAGTGGCAGCTGTCCAACACGATCAAGCGGTTCTTCGCACGGGACTCGTTTGCCATCCGCACGATGTCCGACAGGGACAGGCCATCGTGACCGTTCGCGGTGTCCGAGGCACAGATATACCCGTCGATTGAGTCCACGTACCCGTGCCCCGCGAAGTAGAAGACGGAGATCTCGCAGTCGTCGTTGAACAGAGCCGACACAGCCTCGCGAAGCTCCGCGCGCGACAGCTCAGCTCCCGGACCCGTGACCGCAATCAGGCGGACGTCGAAGTTCACGGTGCCGTCACCGTGGCGAGCCAGAACGCTCTTCATGTTGTACGCGTCGTTGACGCAGCCATGCAGGAGCCGAATGTGCGCGTAGTAGTCGATGCCGACGATCAGGGCCTTCTTGCTCATGGAGTCCTCAGAGGGCGTGCGCGCGGATCGCGCTGACGATGGAGTCCGTGTTCCAGTTGACCAGGGGGAACGCCTGCACCAGCGCGGGCACGCGCTCAGCACCCCTGGGGACGACGCCGATGATCGGCTTCGAGTACCCTTGCGCGATCTCGATCTCGGCCTGCAACCACTCGCGGTGGTTCACGTACATGCCGGACAGGATGAGCACGGCGTTCACCGGCCTGATTTGGCGATCGAGGGCAGCGGCCAGGGCGGCGGTCGTGCGCGCCTGCAAGGGATCGTGGTCGGGGACGCTGTAGTTGCGCCAGGAGAAGTTCGACGCCGCGTCGAGCAACGCCACCAGCCGGTGGTACTCCTCGTTGTGGGTCCACGCGTGGCTGATGAACAAGTCGTATGTCTTCAGGGCCGGCATTCAGGCCTCCATCCTTTCCAAGTGACGAAGAGGTTGCGGCGGGTCGACGATCGATGTCCCGCAGGCCACCGAGGGCCGGTGGCCGCTGGAAAATACGGCATTGTCGATGCCGATCCTGGGCGCAGGGGTGGCGGAAACCGTCAGGAGTTTCGGTCAGACTTCGATCGCAACTCCGCGATCTTGCGCGCGGCCCCGGTGATCTTCGCGTTCTTTAGCGCCTCGAGCGACCCAACGTTGATCGTGCCGATAGTGATCTCCGGTATGAGCCGGTAGTTGCCGTTGTAGTCATTCTGCGTGATCGACTCGACCTCCGGGGGAAAAGCCTCCCTCAACTCATCCTTCAGCTTCGAAATCGGTTTGAAGCCTTCAGTGGCCTTCCCGCCCAGGTCGGATTTGTGCGTCGCCTGGTCCGTCAGATGACCTTCGATCAGGAGAAGCAGCACCCGTATGGAGCCGTCGGTAAGGAAGGCCCTTCGGGAACCCAGCGTGACTTCCGTGCGGCGTCGTTGGCGCGTCCCGGGGATGGACAGCTCGAAATCGGCTGGCCGCGCCACGGTCGCGCCGGGGGCCCTGGCGCAGGCGGTGTGGTCGACTCGACCGCTGCCGCTTAGCAGCTCCCGAATCTTGCTAGACAACTCTCCCGAGAGCCCGCCGCTGGTCAGCTTCCAAACGATGTCGCTGGCGCCGTCCCTCATCACGTCCTTGGCCTCGCTCGCCTCGCGGGCGTAGCCGCTCACGACCAGTATCGGAAAGCTGTAGTCCGCGGCGCTCCGATGCGGATAGGTCCGGCGAATCTCACGCAGCAGGCTTCGACCGTGAGCCACATGCCCCCTATTCGCCCCCGGCTCGCCAAAGATCTGCAGGTCCAACACGGCAATGCAGAAGGAGTGCTTAGCGACCAGTTCCAGCGCGGATTGCCTGTTGTCGCAGGCGAGCACTTCGAAGTCGAGGGAACGAAGGATCTGCTCAAGATCGTCACACGTGTCCCGATCGTCCTCGACGACCAGTGCGAGATGCTTCGAACGGTCCATCCTACCCCCGATGGCGAGGCAAGCGGACCTCGACTCGCGTTCCGACGCCTCGCTCGCTGGTCAGCTTCAGTTGCCCCGTGTGCTCCGACTCCACGATCTTGATCGCCAGCGGAAGTCCGAAGCCGGTACCGTAGCGCTTGCTCGTCGAGAAAAGGACCGGCGCGTCGTTGAGCGCCTCCTGAGACATCCCGCAGCCAGAGTCCCGGAACGACAGGATTGCGCGGGTTCCCTCGTCAATGCCCTCGATCAGGACTGGATCACGACCTTCCAGCCCATCGTATGCCTCTGTCGCGTTGTGCAGGAGGTTCGTGAACGCCTGGACGAGGCGACCCCGATCGACCTCGCCGGTCAGCGACGGAGGCACCCGCACGTCGATGGCAACGTGGACACCGCGTCGCCGGTTGGTGTCACCAACCAGCGATGCCGCCTCTTCCACTATCTCCCTCAATGGGACGTCCGCGAAATGCATTCGAGGCATGGCAGTGAACGCCCGCATCGCATCGAGAATCGTCCGCAGGCGGGCAACCCGCTCCTGGATCTTCGTGGCGTCGTGGCGCAGTTCGTCGCGCGGAGTCGCCTCGTCGGCGAGGCGCTGCGCAAGGCGCTCGGCCGAGATCGCCAGGGGCGTCAGAAGCTTCACCACCTCGTGGTACAGCTCCCGCGAGTACGTGTTCGCGATTTCTTCGCTTGCGCGCCGCACCGCCTCGCGGCCCCGCTGCCCGAACCGCGCCTCGATGTCGTCCAGGCTGGAGTTGATGCGGTCCTCGTGCTGTTTGCCGAGCAGGCTCGCGTTCCTCCAGTCCCGGCGACGAGTCGACGCCTGCTCGGCTGCCTGGCGAACCCGACTGTTGTCGTCGGTAGCCAGGCGGGCAATGGCGGCCTCGAACGCGGTGTGCTGCGACTGACCAGCGGCCTGGGCGATCGCGCGCCGAACCTCCCACTTGGAATGCCGAGATAGATCCACGAGCATCTCCACCAATTCGTCGGTGCCTGGAGCTCCGGGGCCCGCGTCGACGAGCCACTTCTCTGAGTGCGCAACGCCCCGCAGGACGACGCTCCACTCCGGCCGGGCCAGTTCACGGAGTAGCGCTCGAAGCGCCGCCTGGCCGGTTTCGTCAGTAGCCATAGCGCTGCTTCCGTTGCCGAAAGGCTTCGCTGCCGCCTTCCAGGATCCGCTCGATTTGGTCCTTGCACTCGTCGACCGTGCCCGCTTGCACTGCGGATCCCTGCCTACCGTCCGACGAGAACACGAACACACGCTCCGCCTGACCCAACACCGGAATGTTAGGGTTATGGGTCACAAAGATCACCTGCCGACTGCCTTTCACCTGGTGGAGCGCCTTGACTACCGTCTCGTATACGAATGCATTGTCAAGGTTGTCTTCCGGCTGGTCGACGAGCAACGGTCTCTCGCTCTGCAGGAGCAGAATGGGAAGGATAGTGGTGCAGCGTTGGCCTGTGGACAGATGCGGCGACTGCTTGTACCGATCCCCGTCGAGAAGCTCGATGCATGGGCGATCGTGGAGGTCCAGCGCTTCGATCTGATAGACCAAGCCACCGGTCCGCAGAGCAGACAAAGCTCTCCGGGCGCGATCGGAGTCAAGGCCGGTCTTCGCGGTGAAGGCGGCGAGATCGTCAGTCGCGACGATTTCGGCCAACTCGGTGGGCAGCAGCTGTTGGACAAGGCGGTCTGCCATCATGCCCTGCTTCAGACCCGAGCCCTTCAGGGACTCGGCCAGAAACTCCCGGTACTGCTGCACGTCTTCACCTTGGGTTACCGTGACTCTGATCGCCGGAAGTTGGACGGTAATGCGCGCAGCGACGAGCTTGCGCAGCGAGAATCGCTTGTCTCGCTGCTCAGAAATTCGGTTCAGAAGATCTCGGCGCGCGCATAGCAGCGCTGCGCGTTCGTGTCGTTTAGTGCCGAGGGCATTCGCGTGGTTTTGGGCGAGGGCAAGGGCATCCTGCAGCTTCGCCCGTTCGGCCGAGCGTCCTCCGAGATCCTCGGATGCTGAGACTAAAGCTCGGTAGGCGGCTTCCTGCTCGGCGTGCTGGTGAGCCAGTTGCGAGGCGTGGACATTTAGCGCCGTTCCTACGCGGGCAGCGGCCTCGTCAACGCTGACGGTAGCCGCCTCCAGAATGGCGGTGAACGCCGCGAGATCTGTTGCGATTGACCGAAAGACCTCGCCGTTGAGACCGGTCTCGAGAGCGGTCACGAGGTGGGCGTCCTGGGTCGCTCTGTAGGTAGCAAGCATGCGCCGAAGATCTGTGGTGACCTTGTCGACGGCGGTCCGGAGGAGCTGGGGGATCTGGGCCTCACGTTGCCGCACCACGCGCTCGGCATGCCCCTTGTTCACCTTCTCGGCGTCGGGTCCCGAGACCTCGGCTAGTCCTCTCAGGCGCTCGTCCAGGGCGGGAAGCTCCGATGCTTTGGCCGCGAGGTCCTCGATCTCGTCGTCGAGGCGGGTCAGTGCCTGCGCTGACTGGTCCAGCTGCCGACCGAGGCTGTCCAATTCCCGCTCGATCTCGAGGGTCTCAGCCGCCGCGAACCTGTCGAGTAGCTCGAGCTGCGCCGCGGGGTCCGAGGCGATCTCCTCAATCTCGTTCTGACTGAATACGTCTGCGCTGAAGATCAGATCGTTGTCCAGCGATACCGGTACAGCCTGACCCCGCTCGTCCAACACCTGAACGGTTTCATTGCCTCGTCGCTCGGCTGTATACCCCATTCCGGATTTGGTCCGTAGCGAGATGGTCACCTTGCCGCTGGCGAGGTTGCTCTTGACGAGTCCGTCTATGTACTTGTGCCGCTGTGGATGGTTTCGAGGGTCGGGCATCAGGCCGAGGCCGAACCGCAGGAGTTCAAGGGCCGTCGTCTTGCCGGCTCCACGCCCGCCGATGAGGCAATTGAGGCCGTCTACGAAATGCAACTCTGTCCCCGCGAGGAACCCTCCCGACACACGGAGCTTCACGACGAGATGATGGGGAAGGTGGTCGCTCATGCTGCCACCCCGGCGGGCTGCGCGGCCGTCCGAGGCCCGCCGTAGTCATTACGCTGGTCCGCGGACGCGGTATGCGGCTTGTTCAGCCATAGTATCGGATAGTCGGTCCACAGCCTGTGCACGATTGCCTCCTCAGCTGGTCATGTGTGGCGCTCGGGCGAGGCCGACATCGCGGCCAATAGTCGTTGGCGGGTGTGCTGCGGCCGCGAGCATACCGGGACCGCGGCCAGATGCGGTAGGCTCGGTCTGATGGACTCGGGTGTCGACATCATCGTCCGCGAGCCGGACAACGGGCGCACGGGGCTCGCGGTCCAGGTGATGCTCGGCGGCGAGGTCCAGCCGGCGAGAGAAAGCCTCGCGGCGTACATGGCCCGCTCGGGAGTGTACGTGGGGCTGCTCTTCATCGGGCGTCGGTTGCTCGTGCTGCGCGACACGTTCCGCGAGGTCGCGCCGCAGTCGATCGACGTGGTGGGCGACGTTTCGCTGGAGCGCGTCGACGGGCTCGTGCTTCCGAGTTCCCGCGATGGGGTCGATGCCCAGGCTCGTGCGTGGGCGTACGAGGCGACCGTGGAACGCTGGCTGGAGTCGTTGCGTGACCCAGGTGTCGTGGCAGGGCTGGCTGCCGAGGTGCGGACCGTCGTCGAGGAATGGGTGCTCGAGGAGATCCGCGTTGGCGAGATCATGGCGACCGGCCCGCGGTATGCGCCAGGCGGCCCGACGGCAAAGCGGTGTCCAGTCTGTCTTCGCCCGGATGATGAGTGAACGTCCGGCGCACGGTCGCGGCGAGACGTCCGACGTCTCATCCCGAGGACGCAGATGCGCGGAGGGCGGCCGGCTGCTGATGGACGCTCGCGCGTCTTCATGGCCACGCGTCTTGTATGCTCCGGCCACCGGCGCGACGGCTAGGGGAGGGAGCATCCGGCGACTATGAATGAGCTCGAAGTCCGTGCCCGCCTCCTCGCTGCGCTCGAGGCGGATCTCGTTGGGCCGTTCGCAGCCGGCGACCCGTCCGCGAATCCCGACGACGTCGCGCGCTCGACCGAGACGCTCACGCTGCCGCCGTCGCGGTGGTACCTCACGGGGTTTCTCGCGCCGCAGGGGGCGCGGGCTCCGGAGGCGGATGACCTCGACTCGCATGGGGGCGAGCTCGCGGCCGGGAGCGAGAGCTCGGCGGATGATGCGGGGAGCGAGGAGCCGGAGCCGAAACGGCCCGTGCGGTTCGCGGCTTCGATGGGGCTCAGCGTGTATTTGCCGGCGGGCAAGGGCGGCGCGGATGCCATCGAGGTCGACGTCTCGTATGCGCGGTACGACAAGATCGAGATCGCGCTCGATCGCGACGACAAGAAGGCGCATGCGTGGAAACGCGTCCCGCACGGGCCCGTGCGTGTGTCGGTTCCGCTCGATGCGGCGGCGCTGAGGAAAGGGATTCCCGTTCCGCTGTCGGCCGGGCTCGTCATCAAAGGCGAGCTCCGCACCACCGACATGGATGGGCTCGACCCGGGCACGCGCGTGCTCAGCCTCTTTCTCGTCAACGATGGCCTCGCGCTCGAGAAAGACCGGGACCTCAACTACGTCTTCCAGGTTCGCCTCGCGCTCCACTACGCGCACGGCTTCTGCTGGCGGCCCAACCGCAAGGGGGAGGATGCGCAGGCGGACGACGACCCGCGTGTGCTGGCGTTGCTCTTTCGCGACCGGAAGGAATGGGCGGTCGGGCACAACACCAGCGTGCTCGAGCCGGTGCGCGATCCCGATGGCCAGGTCCGCTCGCTCCGCACCACGCAGATTCCGCGGTACGAGGTTCCCGACGTCGCGCACCAGCCCGTGCCGTCGCTCGTGCTCGGGATGAAGGAGCTCGCCAAGCTCGATGGGATCGGGCTCACGCGGGCGCTCTCGCCGCTCGTCGAGGCGTATGGCGTCTGGCTCGGCAAGCAGCGGTATGCGCCGCTCGACCGAAAGGCGCTCGAAGAGACTCGGGACGAGCTCGTCTCCAAGGCCGACCGCGTCAAGGCCCGGATCGCGGAAGGCATCGCGCTCCTCGAGAAGGACGCTGTCGTGCGCGAGGCTTTCACGCTCGCCAATCAGGCCATGTACGTCGCCGCGCGCCAGGCCGATCAGCAGCGCGAGGACAAACGCTACAGCGACACGAAACAGCCCGAGTGGCGGCCATTCCAGCTCGCGTTCGTGCTGATGAACCTGCCATCCATCGCCGACCCCGCGCACGCGGACCGCGGGCTCGCGGACTTGATCTACTTCCCCACGGGCGGCGGCAAGACCGAGGCGTACCTCGGGCTCATCGCGTTCACGCTCCTGCTGCGGCGCCTGCGTGGCAAGACGCGGAAAGACGAGGGTCGCGGGGTCGCCGTCATCTTGCGCTACACGCTGCGCCTGCTGACGCTCGATCAGCTCGCGCGCGCTTCCACTCTCGTTTGCGCGCTCGAGGAGATTCGCACGCGCAATCCCGCGAAGCTCGGGAACACGCGGTTCACGATCGGTCTCTGGGTCGGGCGCACTGCCACGGCGAATCGGCTCAAAGAGGTTCACGCGGCGCTCAACGAGTTCGGCGTCGGCGCGAAGGAGTCGCCCTTCCCGCTCACGAAGTGCCCGTGGTGCGGCAACGACATCCGAATCGAGAACATCAAGCTCGTCGACGACGACGGCGTCATCAGCAAGACCAAGTACACGCGGGCAGTCGTCTACTGCGATGGCCAGCAGTGCTTCTTTACCGAGGCCAAGCGCGCGGGTCAGGGATTGCCGGTCTTGTTCGTGGACGAGCAGCTCTATCAGGAGCTTCCGGACTTCCTCGTCGCGACCGTCGACAAGTTCGCGATGATGCCGTGGCGTGGTGAGGCTGGGATGTTGTTCGGCCGGGCCACGCACCTGACCGGCATTCGCGCCTACGGGGTCATGCATGCGCCGCCCAAGGCCGCACTCGCCCTGCCCGAAGGGCTTCTCCCGCCGGAGCTCATCGTCCAGGACGAGCTCCATCTCATCAGCGGACCACTCGGCACGATGGTCGGGCTCTACGAGAGCGCCGTCGATTACCTCGCCGAGCGCACCGTCGACGAGGTGCGTCGCGCGCCCAAGGTCGTGTGCTCCACCGCGACCGCGCGTCGGGCCAAGGAGCAGATTCGCGCGCTCTTCGGACGTGAGATGTCGCTCTTCCCGCCGCGTGGGATCGACGAAGGCGACAACTTCTTCGCGCGTCCTGCCCCGCTCAGCGAGAAGCCCGGCCGCCTCTACGTGGGAATCGGCGCGCCGGGGCGTGCGCTTCGCGCCGTCTCCGTCCGCACCTACGCGACGCTCCTCGCGGCCGCGCAGCGCAGCTTCGATCCCAAGGGAGAGCCCAAGCAGCCGGCCGATCCGTACATGACGCTGATCGGCTATTTCAACAGCCTACGCGAGCTCGGCGGCATGCGTCGCTTGGTGCAGGACGAGGTGCGCAACCGCGTCTCGCAGTTCGGCAGCGACAAGCGTCCCCACGATTGGGTGGGCCAGCATCCGTGGGCGGCCAACCGCGATCTCCGCCAGCCCACCGAGCTCACGTCCCGTGTGGGCTCGGACGAGCTCAAGCGGACCAAGGCCGAGCTGGGCATCCGCCACGCCGCGAAAGCCGCCAACGCGCTCGACGTCGTGCTCGCGTCCAACATGATCTCCGTCGGCCTCGACGTGGATCGCCTGGGTCTCATGGTCGTGACCGGGCAGCCGAAGACGACCAGCGAGTACATCCAGGCCACGAGCCGCGTCGGGCGGGCGTATCCCGGTCTCGTCGTCACGTGCCTCAACGTCATGCGCCCGCGCGATCGCTCGCACTACGAGCGCTTCGTCGCGTACCACGAGAGCTTCTATCGAGACGTCGAGGCCACGAGCGTCACACCCTTCAGCAATCAGACGCTCGATCGCGGTCTCGTCGGCACGCTGGTCTCCATGATTCGCCACGGCGTTCCGGGCATGGGCTCTCCGGAGGGGGTCAACGCGCTTCACCCCAACCGGCCCGCGGCCGAGCTGCTGCTCGAGCACCTCGTGCGCAGGGCGCGCGACCACCGCGAGTGGTGGGACGATGATGCCGAGAAGCGGATCCAGGACCACGTCCGCAGCCGCGGGCGGAACTTCCTCGACGCGTGGGAGCGGGTGATCGCCGCCGCGCTCGGGGGAGCAGGCCAGCGAACCTACAGCCCCTACGACCGTTCGAAGCACCTCGGCCCGGCGCTCCTCTACACCGCGACCGACGACGAGCCGGCGGACACCGACGCGCAGAAGTTCGAGGCGCCCACCTCCATGCGCGACGTGGAAGCGACCTCGCACATCTGGGCGCGCTTCAAGTCGCTGGACGAGAAATGACCATGGCCGGCAAACGACCCGCGCGAAAGACGGCGAGCCAGGTCCATCCGGACGGGCAGATCCGCCTCAGTCAGCTCGTGACGACCTTCGGGCCTGGCTCGATGGTGGACCTCGTGGACCGCGCCGTCGTCATCGGCGGGCTCGAGCACTGGCAGTGGCTCGACAACAAGTACGAGGCGCTCGACGACGCGCGCCTGCGTCGCTCGCTCTTGCCGCGGTTGAAGGCGCTCTCGCCCGATCTCGATCTCGACAAGCAGGGCTATTTCCGGAAGCCGCCGGAGTGCGAGCCCCAGGACCCGTCCACACGAGTCGGTGTGCGTGCGCTCGAGTTCCCGCGGTGGTTCGTCTGTCAGGGTTGCCGGCGTCTGGGCCGCCCGGGCGACGTCTTCGAGAAGCACAAGCACGGCTATCAGCACCAATGTCGTTCGAACAAGACCGCGCGAGCGATCCCGGTGCGCTTCGTGTTCGCCTGCCGGCGTGGGCATCTATCGGACTTCCAATGGCGGCTCTTCGCCCACCACGACCGAAAGGACGGTGTGTGCGACAGACCGGAGCTCTATCTCGACGAGGGCTCTACGGGCGATCTCGGCAAGATTCGATTGCGGTGCACGAGCTGCGGCTCTTCTCAGGCGATGTCGGTCGCACGAGCTCCCATCTACGGATGCGAGGGTGAGAGCCCGTGGCTCGGCGGTCGGGCAGTGCGCGAGGCCTGCGACCAGAAGAGCGAGCTGCTCGTGCGCACGGCCTCCGATGCGTACTTCTCCCAGGTCGTGAGCGCGCTCCGGCTGCCCCCGATCGAGCCGAGCCCCGTCGTGCGGACGGTGCGTGAGCCGAAGATCTGGAAGCTCGTGCAGAAAGTGAAGAGCGCGGAGCAGCTCGCGAGCCTGGCCGAGATGGTCGAGGAGGTCGAGAGCGCCTTCAAGGGATTCGACCCCGCCGCCGTCATCGCGGCAATCCAGGCCGAGCAGTCGGCGAAGGCCGACGAGACCGCGCGGCCGCTTCGCACCGTCGAGTACGAGAAGATCGTCGGCGCTCCCGACGAGAAGCCGGGCGACGTGGCCGACGAGGACGTCGAGTTTGCCGCCTATCGAGTTCCCAAGTCTCGGATCGATCTGCCGGCCGGAGTCCGGGGCGTGGTGCTCGTGCCCGAGCTGCGTGAGGTTCGCGTCCAGGTGAGCTTCAGCCGCTTCGACTCGGTCAGCGCCAATCTTCAAGGCGAGTACGACTTCGAGAACGTGCGCCTGAAGCCCGCGCCCCTGACGTTGCCCAGCGGCAATCAAAAATGGCTGCCGGCAGCAGAGGTCCGCGGGGAGGGCATCTTCGTCGAGCTCGACGAGAAGTCGGTGGTCGAGTGGGAGAATCGTCCCAAGGTCATCGAGCGCACGACCGCGCTGCTTCGTGCCTTCGAGGCGGAGGGACGCGGTGAGTTTCCGGGAGCACGCTTCTATCTGCTCCACTCGCTCGCGCATCTCTTGTTGACGGCGATCAGCCTCGAATGTGGGTACGCGGCGAGCGCGATCCGCGAGCGCATCTATTGCCAAGCTCCGGGCATCCCGGGTGAGCCGCCGATGGCGGCCATCATGCTGACGACAGGCACCACCGGGAGTGAAGGCACGCTCGGAGGGCTCGTCGAAGAGGGCCGGCGGTTGCGCCATCACCTGTGCGAAGCCTGGGATCTCGGGCGATTGTGCTCCAACGATCCTGTCTGCGCCGCGCACGACCCATCGGCCGAATCGAGCGATCGACGAACCGAGGGCGCCGCTTGTCACGGCTGTCTCTACATCGCCGAGTGCTCCTGTGAGCGCTTCAATCGTTATCTCGATCGCGCGCTCGTCGTGCCCACTGTCGGCAACGATCCGTCGCTGGCATTCTTCGCGAACCGGCCGTGAGCGACACGAGCGACAGAGCCGATCTCTCCGAGGTCCCGACCTCCACCCTCGAGCGCCTACGTGACGCTCTCGCTCAGCGCCGCGTCTCGACGCCCATCACGCGCGCCGGCCTGTTGGCTTTCGGCATCAAGCACCAGCTCGAAGCGCTCGAAGCCGCGCTGACGGGACACTCCGCGCTGGCGTGCCTGAGCGTGCTCGACGTCACCCTCGCCGAGCGCGCCGCCGCCGCGCGCCCCAGCCCCGAGCTCGTCTGGACGGGACCCGAGCGCACCAACGCACACGCGCGCGACACCGCAGTCGTGCTGCGCGCCCTTTTCGAGAGCGCCAGGCACCAAGTCATCCTCGCCGGATTCAGCTTCGAGCGCGGAAGTCATGTGCTCCAGCCGCTGCACGAGACCATGCAGGCGCGCAACCTCGACGTCCGCATGTTCGTCCACATCGAGCAAGCGCAGAAGCCGCTCGACGATCCGCACGCCTACGGAGAGGCCCAGATCGCCGCGTTCCTGCAATCCGCCTGGCCCTTCGGCAATCCCCGACCGCGGGTCTACTACGACCAACGCGCGATATCGCCAGGCCCGCCGTGGTCCAGCCTCCATGCCAAGTGCGTCGTCGTCGACGGCGAGCGCGCCTTCGTGACCAGCGCGAACTTCAGCCTGCGCGCCCAGGAGCACAACATCGAAGCAGGCGTGCTCCTGCACGACGCGGCGTTTGCACGTCACCTCGCGCAGCAGTGGATGGGATTGATCGACAGCGGGTGGGTACGCGAGGGCTGCGCAGTGGTCATGGGGGCTCGCACGCCGCGAAGCGGGTAGGACGCTCCGGGGATGACGTCCGCGGCGCGGTGCTGCCGTCCGTGACGTTGCGATGTCGGGCACACGCTGGCGGAGCGACGCCGTGCTCACGGCGGAGGCGGAGGCGGGTCCTCGCAGCGGGTGCCGTGGCCGTCGGGATTGGGAACGCAGATCTGCGCGCGGTCGGGAGTCCGACAATCGGCGTCGGTGCGGCACGGGTCGCCGTCGTAGACGCAATAGACGGCCGGGGACGGGCAGAATCCGCCGGTCCGCGCGAGCACGCATTGGCCGCCCGCGCGACGGGTGCAATCGGCCGGAGACCGACAGGGAGCGGCGACGCAGGCGGCGTTGAGATTGCCGATTGCGCCGGGCGGGAGGCAGATGCCGCCCCCGCAATCGGCGTCGGTCGCGCAGCCGTCGTAGCGACAGGTATTGCCGGGTGGCGGGGCGGCGCCGC
>JADZFZ010001209.1 GCA_020854145.1 Deltaproteobacteria bacterium
ACTCCGAGTAGATGCAGTCCCCTTCGGGGCAGTCGTAGCTGAACTCCTCGATGCTCGTCTTGTGGCGCTCGAGGCCCGAGAGCTGGCAGCCATCGAGCTCGGCCGAGAGCTGGACGCCATTGGCAAGCTGCTGCTCGACGAATTGCGGCAGCTCTTCGTCGGGCACGGGCATGGGCACCCCACCGTTGTCGTTGAACCAGACCAAGAACGGGACGAAGAGAGCCGGTCCGGCGGGCACCGCACAGGTTCGTGTGACCATGGGTCCACCGTAGGTACCCGCGAGGTAGAACACCTCGCCGCCCGGCTGGTTGACAGCGCAGTGTTCACCCGTCGTGTCCGTGACGGGGTGCTGCGACGCGGGCGTCTCGTACAGCCATCGGCTCCAATCGGCCAGCCACTCTCCTGCAGTTCGCCCGTAGTGCGTTCCCGCCGGATCCAGCGGCTCGACGCACGTTGCGGGAGAGTCGGAACCGCAGGCGGCGCAAGTCGAGCAGAACAGGACGAGAGCGGTCGAGACAGCTACCCGGAAGCTCGCGACAGATGCTTGGAAGCTCATGGGCGACCTCGTTCGCCGAGGGTACTCGATCAGCGAGCGCTCGCACAGAGAGCGCGGTTTGGGAGGCCTCACGCGGCCAGCCTATCGAGCGGTATTGATGGTCGTCAATGCGACTCGAGGGAGTCGCCTCGGCTCACGGACAGCACTGCGGGGGCGGCGGCTCGCCGTAGTCGCACTCGCAGCAGACACCCGCGCAAGGGTCGGGCGCGCAGCACTGCTCGAACACCTCGGGAGGGATGATCCCGTACTCGCACTCGCAGCAGACGGCGGAGCAGTCGATCCCCGCGTCCGTGCCCGCGTCCGTGCCCGCGTCCGGCGTCGGCCCGGTGTCCGCGGAAGGAGGCGCGTCGGTGCCCACGTCGGCGGGTCCGGCGTCCCGACTCCCGAGGTCCGTCGTCACGCCGTCCATCACCGCGGCGTCGGTCGCCGGGCTGCTCGAGTCGCCCCCGCAGGCCGCGGCCATCGCCATCGCCGCCGCCGCCAGCGCGCCCTGCCCTGCCGAGCGCCAGCGCGGCACGAGCTGCTCGCGCGCGACGTGGTAGTAGCAGTAGTCGCTCTCGGTGAGCAGGCCCGAGAAGGCCGCGGACACGCAGCGCGCACCGCCGCGGCAGAGCACGGCGTGACGGCAGCTGCGACAGTGTCCCGTGAGGGAGTCCGCCGTGACGTCTCGGTTGTAGGCGAACGCGCCCGACCCATACCAGAGGTCGGTCAACCGCCGTTCGCGCAGGTTCCCCTCCACGAAGGGGTCGCGATGACCCCACTTCGCCTGGAGCGAGAGGCAGCCCTTCACGTCGCCGGAGGCCTCGATGCCGATGGCCTGCATCCCTGCCTGGCAGCCCTGCCAGCACTCGTCACGTCCGCGCCAGCCGCGCCCGCGCAGCTCGCGATCGTGGGGACCGTAGTATCCGATCGAGTCGCCGACGCGCAGCGCGATCTCCCCGCGCCTCTTGAGCTCGGCCAGGAGCGGCAGCAGCTCGAGCAGGTGCCGCGGTTGCAGCACGAAGCCGACCTCGTCGCGCGCCGAGCCCATCGGCTTGGCGAGCTGCAGGCGCCACGTGCCCGCGCCCGCGTCGATGGCGATCCGGCGGACGCTCTCGAGGTGCGCGAGGTTGCGCCGGCCGACGGTCGTCATGACGGTGACCGGCAGCCCCGCCGCACGGAACCGATCGATGGAGTGCAGCGTCCGCGCGAACGTCCCTTCCCCACGGATGGAGTCGTGCACGGGCTGCGGGCCGTCCACGCTCACGCCGACGTTGCACAGCCCGGCGTCCAGCGCGCGGCGAGCCACGTCGTCGGCCTGACCCGGCCGCGGGTAGGCGCCGTGGGTCACCATGTTGACGAACAGCCCGCGCGACGCGACCGCCCGTGCGACGGTGTCCCAGTCGCGCCGGAGGGTCGGCTCCCCGCCGGAGAGCGTCACCAGCTCGCAGCCGAGCTCCGCCAGCTGCGACACGACGTCCAGGCACTCGGCCGTCGTCAGCTCGCGCTCGCGCGCAAGGCCTGCGCGCGATCCGCAGTGCACGCAGCGCAGGTTGCACGCGAGGGTCAGCTCCCACACGCAGTTGCGGGGCCTCCAGTCGTTGCGATCCACGCGCTCGCGATCCTCGAGGGTTGGCGCAGTGTGCATCATCTCCTCCCTCCGGCGCGTTGCGCAGCAATCCACACGCCGCGAAGCGCGCGACGAGTTGCGCTACGTCGTTTGACGAGCGCTGTGCTGGCCGGCGGGGGCTGGGCTCGCCTCCGCGCGAGCTTCGTCATACCGTCCGGCTCCGGAGGAACCGATGTCCGATCTCATCCTGCTCGGCACACGCAAAGGCACGGTCGTGCTCGACCGCGAGAACGGCCGCTGGAAGCCGCGCCCGATCGCGCACGCCGGCATGTCGATCAGCTACGCGGCGCGCGACCCGCGCGACGGCACGATGTGGGCGGCGATGGACCTCGCCCACTGGGGGCCGAAGCTCTCGCGCTCGAAGGACGGCGGAGCGACCTGGGAGATGCTCACGCAGATCGCGTACCCCGAGGGCGCGCGCTTCGTGGAGCAGCACCTGCCGTCTCCCGGAGAGGACCCGAGCGTCGAGAAGCCGACGACCTACAAGCCGGCGACGCTGCTCAGGTGTGGGTGCTCGCGTTCGGTGGGGCCGATCAGCCGGGAACCATCCACGCGGGCACCCTGCCGGGCGGGCTCTTCACGAGCCGCGACGGCGGCGACACGTGGGAGCTGAACCGGCCGCTCTGGAACCACCCGAGCCGGGGAGGCGACCTCTTCGCGGGCGACGCGACGAGCCGCAACGACTGGGGCGGGACGCCGGCCGCGGTCGCGTACGGCGAGTTCGTCCCCGGCATCCACTCCGTCGTGGTCGACCCGCGCGACTCGAACCGCATCCTGGTGGCCGTCTCGTGCGCCGGCGTGGCGGAGACCCGCGACGGCGGCAAGACGTGGGAGGGGCGCAATCGCGGGATGCTCAACGACTACCTGCCGAACCCCGAGGTCGAGTGGGGCCACGACCCGCACTTCGTCTCGATGTGCGCGGGCCAGCCGGACCGTCTCTGGCAGCAGAACCACTGCGGGGTCTTCACGAGCGAGGACGGCGCGCGCACGTGGAAGCGCGTGAGCAACGCCGACGTGGCGGTGCACTTCGGCTTCCCGATCGCCGCGGACGATCGCGACGGTCGCACCGCGTGGGTCGTGCCCGCGAAGTCCGACGACCAGCGCATGAGCGTCGGCGGCGGTCTGTTCGTGGCGCGCACCGACGACGGCGGCGCGAGCTGGAAGACGTTTCGCGAAGGCCTGCCGCAGGAGCAGAGCGACGCCGCAAGGGCATCGTGTCAATAGACGCAACGAAAACGGATTACACCGAATCCGACCGACGAGTTCTCGACCCGCTCGCGGTAGCTGACGGAATTGGTAGGCACTACGGGGCTCCCATCGGGATTCGTGCTATCCCAAAGCCTGAATCCATTGGTAGATCCTTCTATCTCCACTCCGCCACGGGCGCGGAGAGCAAGAGAGCAAGACCCCCTTTCAAACCGTGCATGCGGATTTCCCGCACACGGCTTACCGGTGGTCTCTCGAGACACGGCA
>JADZFZ010001210.1 GCA_020854145.1 Deltaproteobacteria bacterium
AAGAGCGCGCCCTCCCACAGGTGCGGCGTCGCCACGCGTTGATCGACGCGCCCGCCTCCGATCGACACGAAGACCTCGCCGAAGTGGGCGGTGCCCTCGGTCGCGCTGCCGGCCAGCGTCGCGAGCGTGCTCTCCACGTCGGCGCGCCCATCGGGATCGTCACCGAGCACGAGCGCCGCCGTGGCCGTGTTCTTCAGCACGTACGCGCCGCCTTCGCTCTCGAAGCGCAACGTCTCGAGGACGTCGTCGAGGTCGCTGCGAACCTGCGCGACGATGCGCGCGTCGTCGAACGGCAGTGCGCGCGCAGGCCACGCCAGCCAAGCCGTCGGACCGCTCGCGGCGGAGCCCGGGTTGACGGTTGCGCCCGCGCCGGTGACGAACCGCCCGTCGCGGTAGAAGTGCACGAGGATCGCGTCGCGAAGCTCGGCCGCTCGCGTCTCGTACGCCGTGGCGCGCGCGTCGTCCCCGTTCGCTCGTGCGGCGCGCGCCGCGAGATCGAGCGCGCCGAACACCGTGACCGCGCCGTGCAGCGTCTGCGTGTGACCCGCGTTGTCGTCCTCCTGCGCGGGCGCGTGAAGGCCCGTCTCGGGATCGCGCCATCGCGCGAGCAGGTCGGCACCCGTGGACACGGACGGCCACATCTCGGCGAGCCACGCCTCGCGCTCGCTCTCGGGGAGGTAGCCGGTGTGCGCGACCATCGACCAGACCATGAGCGCGGTGTTGTCGATCTCGAAGCGGATCTGTCCGCCGACCATCCCGTCGGCGTAGTAGTTCATCTCCCACGCGCCGGCCGGGTAGGTACGCGCCTGCCCCGTGTCGGGATCGACGGGGGGCGGCGGATCGACCAGCGGCGTCGGCGCGATCGGCGACGGGCGCTGCAGCGTCGCGTACCAGCGCAGACGCTGCGAGACGAGATCGGTGAGCCCCGCGACGTCCAGCAGCACGTTGAAGAAGACGCCGTCGCGCGGCCAGTCCTCTCCGTACGGAGGCTGCCGCGACAGGCTCGCGACGATCGCGCCCGTCGTGCGATCGATGCCGATGCGGATGTTGAGCAGCGCGCGCGTCGCCGTCCGGAGGACGGCGGGGTCGGCGTCCACGGGGATCACGAGGTCCGCGAGCCAGGCGGCCGCGTCGGCCTCCGCGTCGCCCTGCATCGTCTCGAAGCCGCGCGCGCGCGCGTCCGACAGCGCCGCACGCGCTGCGTCGGCGGTCGCGGCCGCGGCGAGCAGCACGGTCGCGGAGGCGTTGCCCGACGCATCGAAATCGAGCGGCACGAGCAGGGCTTCGTCCACGGCGCCCGCCGCGATGCGCGATCCCGAGAGCGCGCCATCGGCCGCGTCGGCGAACGCGCTCTCGGCCTCGTGCATCCAACCCTCGCGCGTTCGCGTCTCGCCGAGCGGATCGGTGCAACGCGCCACGTCGAATGCCGCGGGATCGACCGGGAGCTCGAGGCCCGGCAGCCGATCGGGCAACGCGTTCAGGTTGTCGAGCAGCGCATCGAGCGACGCGCAGACGGGCGTGCGGTCGTAGCCGATCTGAAACGACGTGGGCGCCGGCTCGGTCGAGAGCGCGAGGTAGACGCCGGGTGCGTAGCGCCCGTCGAGCTCGCGCGCGAGGGACGCGACGTCCTCGTCGGCGACGGTGGCGGAGCCGAGCAGGGCACCCGCCGGACCGAAGTCGGGGACGGGCGGCGTCAGGATGTGGCCGAGCGCGGAGACGACGCCGGTGTCGCCCGGCTGGAAGTGGATCACCGCCGTGGCCTCGTCGTCCCACAGCGCGACGAAGTCGTTGCGCGCGTCGAGCGCCCAGTCGGCGAGCGGGATCTCGGGCACGCGCGACAGGCTCGGGCCCAGGTTCGCGTAGACGAGCAGCGAGACCGACGTGACGGGAGACGCCGCATCGCGCGTCACCCGGACTCCGCGCGCGAGCACGTCGAGGTCTCCGGGCACGACGTCGAGCACCTCGACCTCGAGGCCGAGCGCGTCGTCGCGTCGTCGCGTGACGGGCACGCTCGAGTCGTCGCGGCTGTAGCGTTGCGCCTCGACCTCGTCCAGGTCGCGCAGCCACACGACGCGCGTGGAGCCCGCCGTCTCGACGACGAGGCCCAGGAACGAGCCCATCGACTCGGTCGCGCCGAAGCGCGGCATCTCGCGCGCGTCGAACGCGTTGCTCGAGACGTACGTCAGCTGATCGCAGTAGCTCGGGCTCGGCCACGTGAGGACCGAGAGGTCCCCCTCCCGAGACACGCCGACCGAGAGGCCGCCGTTGCCCGTGATCGCGTGCACGTTGGTGGCGCCGAGCAGATGCTCGATGGCGTCGGTGGCGCCCGAAGCGCGCGCGCTCGGAGGTTGCCCGAGCACGGCGACGAGGAGCGGTGCCAGGAGGAGCGATGCCGCGCGCGATGGCCGCATGCCGCCATCATCGCAGATCCGGCTATCGCGCCCGAACGCCCAGACGTCGCGCACGCACTGCCGACATCGGCGACGCGAGCAGACGCTCGAGAGGCGTCGCCACGGACGCCGCCGAGAGCAGCTCGACGGCAGCCTCCGGGCGCGCGCCGCGTGGGGCGTGCCACGTGCCCGCGATCGGGCTCTCGCACGCGATGGGCTCCTCCCACCGGTGCAGCATCGCGTAGCGCGCCTGGAAACGATTCGCGTCTCCGCCGACCTCGACACGCGATGGGAACGTTCCCGCCCCGTTCGGAGGATCGAGGC
>JADZFZ010001211.1 GCA_020854145.1 Deltaproteobacteria bacterium
GCGCCACCAACGTCGGCGGGCCCGCGTCGGCCACGACCTGTGCTCGCGGCGCCGGGTCCGCAGGCGACGCTTCGCTCGTCCTGCCGCCGTGCACGACGAGCAGCAAGAGCAGACCGAGCGCGGCGCCAGCGAGCGCCGCCAGGATCACGCGTTTACGCAGCATCGCGCCCCGGGTAGCCCGCGGCTCCGAAGCCGTCAAGGAATCGACAATCGCACAATCCGACCCCAGTGCGTCGGTTGTGAGGCGTAGGAGGCTCGGAAGGGGAATCGCCCCGCTCGCCCGTCGTCAACAGACCACGAGGTCGAGCGTCGAGTCGATACGACGGATGTCGTCCGGATCGCTGGTCACCACGATCGCGGCGTGACGGCGCGCCAGCAGCGCGACGCTGGCATCGACGACGTCGCGGCTCCGGCTCATGCCGCAGAGAGCGCCGACTGCTTGGGCTTCGTGCTGGTCGAGCGCTCGAACGGCGACGAGTCCCGAGCCGAGAAGCCGGGATAGGCGCGCTTGACTCCGCCCATCCCGCCAGACCTGCGCAACCACGCCGGCTGGCGCGTGCAGCGGGGCTCCATGAGTCATCGCCAGCTCGACGAGGGTCCGCACCTTGGCGTCGTTGCGCTCGAATGCGATCAGCGCGCCGCCGTCGAGGACTACAGGCCGAGGACGGCGCGCGCCCACGCTTCGTCCTCGGCAGTGGCAGGACCGCTCTCCGCCTTCATCTCGGCGAGCAGCGCCGCGAGATCCTCGCGACTGGCCTTCTCCTGCATCGCCGAATCGACCCAGGCGCTCACGGACCGCGCCCGGCCCTTCTTCACCTGGCGCTCGGCCCTGGCGAGAACCTCCCGCCGGACCGTCACCGTCACCCGCGCCTTCTGCATACGAAGATCATACTGCCTCGGCGCCGCGCAGCAACGCACACGACGACCAGGGCGTTCTTGCACGATCAACCCCCAGAATCAGGGAAGCTGGTCGGATGATCGCCACGGAGTCGGCGGTGAGCGCGAGGCGCGGCGAGGAGGGAGTCGGTCAGCGCGGGCGCACCATCAGCAATCGGCCGAGCCAGAGGGCGCATGCGGCATTCACGAGGAGCCACAATCCCGTGAGCGCGCCGAGCGTGCTCGGGCCGAACGTGGGCCAAAGCGCCTCGCCGGCGAGCGCTGCCGCCGTGCCCATCGCCAACCCGACGAGCACACCGCGCATCCGCTTCACACCGAGCAGGAGCACGACGGCTCCCAACGCGGGCAGCACGCTCCACGCGGCGAGCGACGTGACGCTGCCGATGACCGGCACGTCCGCGAGCGGCGCCGCGAGCATCGGTGAGAGGCCGGAGCCCACCGTCGAGGACAGGACGTCGCCGATGCCGCCGAACGCCAGCCAGGGCACGAGGGCGAGCCCACCCGCGACGAGCCCCGCGGTCACCGTCGGCGTCGCCAGCCCGGCGAGCTCGAGGCGCTGCTTGCGTCGCAGGAAGAGCCCGAGCCCGAGCGTCATCAGCATCGCGAGGATGCCCTTCGCGGTGCCGCCCGTGCCTTCGGTCATCTTGACCGCGCCTGCCGCGTCCAGGATGCCCGCAGCGATGCGCTCCTTGTCCGGCCCTTCCTTGCGGGCAGACGACGTCAGCATGCGCTCGACCACCGCCGGATCGCGCACGCCGCGACCGACCAGCAAGGCCGCGACACCCGCGACGTGCGGGCACGCCATCGAGGTGCCCTGCCACGGCAAGTAGTCGTCGCGCGACGGATCGCCCGGCACGATGGTGTTCTGCACGACGCCGTCGGGCACGCCGTCGCCGTTCTGATCGACGCGCGTGTCGCCTCCCGGCGCCACGAGATCGAGCCCACGTCCGCGCGACGAGTACCACGCGAGCGAGCGGTCGAATCGCACCGAGCCGACGGCGATCACGTGGTCGTGGCCCGCCGGGTACTCGACCGGCTCGCGCCCGGTGTTGCCCGCCGCAGCGACGACGACGACGCCTTTGCTGTGCGCGTGCTCGACGGCCTGGCGGATGACCTCGCTCGGCCGAGGTCCGCCCAGGCTCATGTTGATGACGCGCGCTCCGTGGTCCGCGGCCCAGCGGATACCCGCCGCGACGGAGGCCCACGAGCCGCTGCCGCCCGCGTCGAGCACCTTGATGGGCATGATGGACGCTTCCATCGCAATGCCCGCGACGCCGACGCGGTTGTTGGTCGCTTGCGCGATGGTGCCGGCGACGTGCGTGCCGTGCCCGTGGTCGTCGTTGGGCGGACCGTCGCTGACGAACGACGCGCCCGCGACGAAGCGCACGTCGCGCAGGTCGGTCACGCGGCGGAATCGCCCCGAATCCTCGGCGGTCACGCCGGTGTCGATGACGGCGACCACGACGCCGCGGCCGTTCGCGCGCCGCCACGCAGTCGGCATGTTGATCTGATCGAGGTGCCACTGATAGCGGTACATCGGATCGTTGGGACGCCAACCACCGCCATCGTCGGTCTCGGGCGTCTCGCCGTCCGGCGGTGTCATCGCCGTCGGCTGCGACAGCTCGGGCACCGCGACGCGACGCTCGACCTCGGCCACCTCGACACCCGGCTCGTCCGCGATCTCGCGTGCGAGCCGCTCGAGGTCGCCGTCGAGCCGCGGGGTCACGCGGATCTGGTATGGCTCCGCGTCCGCGTCGACGAGGGGGAGGATCTCGCTCGCGGGCGTGGGCCCGGGATCCAAGCGCGCCATCTCTGCTGCGACGCGCGCGATCTCGTCGGGCGACGCGTCGTCGTCCATGTCGACGATCACGCGCCCGGTCGGCTCGTCGAGCCAGCGCTCGCGCTCGTTCGCGTACGGCGCGTTGCCCGCAGAGCCCGCTTGGGTTCCTGGGCTCGTCGCCACCGCCGCGCTTCCTGCGCCGCAAGCGCTCCGGCACCGCAGCGTGCGCACGCCTACGGACACGAGACCCACGGCGACCACCAGGGCGCCGAGGACGGCGAGATTCCTCTTGCTCATGGTCTTCACGCTAGCATCCGATGCCTCGAAGTCAGGGCAACCTTGGCTCGGCGAGC
>JADZFZ010001212.1 GCA_020854145.1 Deltaproteobacteria bacterium
CCGGTGATCCGGTATCGACCCATGACGCCGCGTGCGGCCCTCGGTACACGTCCCGATTCGCGCACGACGACGATGCCGTCGCGCTCGAGCACGACGCGCGTCGCGTAGCGCGTGACCCGACGCACGCGTGGCCGATCGCCGTCGTCGTACGACCTCTCGATCTCGTGGAATCGCAGAGGGATCCGATCGGTGCACGTGGGCGCTGCGCGCGCCGGCAACGTGCACACGACGAGATCGCTCCGACGCGTGTCCCATGCGAGCGGCTCCGTGCAAGCCGAGTCTTCGAGGGTGCTCGTCGTGCGCAACAAGGCCTCCGGCTCCGCGTCTCCGACGACGTCCTCGAGGCGTAGCTCGTCGACGCGCGCGTCCTCGTCGCCGTTGATGCCCTCCCAGATCTCGAGCACTCGGACGACGCCGCGAAAGCCTTCGGCGTCGTCGACGACGAGCGCGAGGGGCCGCCCCATGTCGCCGTGAGGACCTCGACCAGCAGCGCACGACGCGGACGCCCGTCGCCGCCGTCCGCGCTCGCCGACGCGAGCACCACACAACCGCTCGCCTCGTAGACGCGCTCTTCTCGCGTGAGGACGGCGAGTGCCGCGGCGCACGCCGCACGTCCGGGCTCCGATGCGGGCAGACACGGCGACGAGGGCGCGCACGGCGCGGCCCTGCTCGGCCCGGCGGCGCCCACCCGGTCGGACGCGTCGGCGTCGCCGTCGGCGTCGGTATCGGCGCGAACGGCCGGCTCGTCGGGTGCGAGCTCGTCGGCGACGAGCATCTCGCCGCAACCCATCAGCCAGAGACACACGCCGCAGAGAATCGTCGCCGCATCGCGCATGCGCGTTCGTCAGCACGTTCGGCGCCACCGCTCACCGTGCCGAGAGCGCCTCGAAGTCGAGCAGGACCCGCGCACGCGGCTGCTGCCGTCGAGCCGCGGGCGACACGCCGGAGTGTCGCCATCGCCACACGACCCTGCGCCGAGCGCGAACCGCCCGTCGTCGAGTGCGCGGAAGCGGCGGAGCCGATGGCCATGGACGCAGCGGCCCAGGCAACCAGCACAGAATCGGCAGGTCCCGAGGATGCGGACGGCGTAACCTCGGTGGGGGAGGGCGAGATGCGCGAGAACGGATGGCGTTGGGCGGCGCTCGTGTTCGTGGTGCTGATCGTCGGCTGCCCGCGGCGAGACGACGACGAGACGGACGGGGGATCGCGCGTGCCCGACTCCGGGCCGACGCCCATCGACGCGGCGGGTCCGCCGCCGCCGCCGCCGGACGCCGGACCGAGCTCGGAGACCACGATGGCAACCGCGGCTCTGGTGCGCGCCGTGGGTACGGCCGTCGCGATCGCAGGTCCCCTCGTGGCCGACGGGGAGGCGCTGCGCGACGGGCCCACGGGGCTCGACTCGCGTGAGACGACGACACGGGACCGGATCGAGAACGGCGTCTCGGGCAACTCGGTCGTCACCGATCCCGCGTGTACGACGTTCGACTGGAGCGGGCTCTCGGTGACCGTGACGTTCGCCGGCTGCGTGCTCGAGGCGACCGGCGAGTCGCTCGACGGGAGCGTTCGCCTGCGCGTCGCGTTCGCGCCCACCGCGATCGGCATCTCGTTCGAGGCTCTGACCGTCGGGAGCTCGTCGATCGACGGGACCCTCGAGCTGCTCCTCGGCGGCTCCTGCGCGGCGGGCGACCCGACCTGCACCCAGTGTCGGGACGTGGACGCGACGTGCATGGCGCGCACGCAGGCTCAACGCACGCTGCAGGGAGACGTCACGGTGGCAGCGGCCGGCGGCGCTCCCGTCTCCGTGTCGCTGACGGCGACGGTCGAGCACGACGCCAGCGGGACCCGCGCCACCGGCTCGGGCACCCTCGAGTCGAGCGCGCTCGACGGCTCGTTCACGGCGACCGACCTCCTCTGGGCGATGGGCGATTGCCTGCCGAGCAGCGGAACGCTCGTGCTCGACGACGGCAGCTCCTCGTTGACCAACCCAGCCACCGTCGGCTTCCTCGCGGTGACGCCCACCGACGGGACCGTCAGCCTCCGGCTCGGCGCGTTGCCCGCCGCAGAGGTGATGCTCCTCGAGCCCTGTCCCTGACGATTCGCCGGGATGTCAGAAGTAGAGCGTGGCCCCGCCGAAGAGCGTCACGTAGCCGAAGTTGGCGCCGCTCGCGGCGTGGAACGGCCCCGGCACGATCACGACGTTGTACTGCGCGCCGAGCTCGATCGCGATGTTCGCCGTCACCTCGTAGATGGCGCCGGCGCTCACGTTGCCGAGCAGGCTGAGCCCGCCGAACCCGGTCTCGTCCGAGCCGCCCGGTACGAGCTCGCACGCGAAGTCGCTGCCGCAATAATATTGGCCGGACCGCCCGCGGAACTCCGTTTCCGTTGGGACGATCCACAGATTGATGCCGAGCCCGGCGCCGAGGAACGGCACGAGGGCAGACGGGTTGAGGAACGCGAATCGTCCGCCGCCTCCCAGGTACAGAGCGCCCATGCCGTCGTCGCCGTCGACTCCGCCGACGTCGTTGTCGAGCACGGAGATGAAGAGGTACCCGAGGTTCGCTTCGAGGCTGAGGCCCGAAGGAAGCTCCCACCCGATTCGTCCGTGAATGCCGATGCCGACGCCGAAGTCCTGCGCGAACACGCCGTGCGCCGGGATCGCGACGACGATGTGGCCGCCGTACTGGATCCCGCGCCCTTCGGCGCGCTGGTCGGCCGGCACCTCCTCCGCCACCGGAGGTCCTTCGGCGCTCGGCACCGGCTCGGCACCGGGTGCCGGCTCCGCGCGTGCGTGCGCCTCCAGCCAACCGCACGCGAGCGCGGCGATCATCGCGGCGGCGCGTCGGAGACTCGTCGAACACTCGACCCTCGGTACGATCCTCTGCGTCTTCATGGTCCTTCCGCACCTCTCGTCGTCGGCTCGTGGGGAATCCGGATCGTCACGCACGTCCCACGCCCCGGCGTGCTCTCGACGCGAATGTCGCCGCCGTGATCCCGAACGACGAGATACGCGATGGCCAGGCCGTATCCGGCCCGGACGCGGCCTCCTTTGGTCGAGAATCCCGGCTCGAAGATCACCGCGAGCTCTTCGGGCGTCATGCCCGGACCGTCGTCCTCGACGACGACGCGCACGTGGCCGGTCGCCTCGGCGCTCGCGCGCACTCGCACACGTCCCACGCCCGCGCTCGAGCCATCGGGTGCGGGGGAGGGCGCGGGCGCGACGGCCTGGACGCCATTGCGAATGACGTCGAGAAAGACCTGATTGAGGCGGCTCGCGTAACACAGCACGGGAGGGATTGCGTCGATTGTCGTGTCGATCCGTCCGTGGGCACCCGCCTCGCTCTCGACGACCGCAATCGTGTCGCGAATGGCAGCCGCGACGTCCACGCGCTCGAGCTCGGCTGCGTCGAGCCGCGAGAATCGCTTCAGGCGAGCGACGATCTCGGACAATCGACGCACCCCGGTCCCGACGTTGGCCGCCGATTGCTCGACGATCCCCAGCATTCGATCGGCATGGTCATCGGGATCACGCAGAGACTCCCGGAGTCGGCCGACCGCTTTCGACAAGGTCGCTTCCCCGCTCGTGACCGCGCCCGCGGGTGAGTTGACCTCGTGCACGACACCCGCGACCAGCTTGCCGAGCGCAGCCATCTTCTCGGTCTCGCCCAACCTCACGAGCACCTCGCGCAGGTTCGCCGTGCGCGCATCGAGCTGGGCCTGGAGGTCGCCGTACAGGCGCACGTTCTCGAGCGCGATGCCGACCATCGTCGCGAACGTCTCCATGCGCGCCACGTCGCTCGTGTCGAACGGGCGCCCGCTCGCGGTCATGACGCCGTCGAGCCGCCCCTCGTAGCGGATGGGCACGGCCGCGGAGGTTCCGTCGAGGGCCAGGACCGTGCGCCCGGCGGCGATCGCGTCCCGCACCTCCGCGGGAGCGCCGGTCGTCTCGCCGTCGCCCAGGACGAGGCCCGTCGTGACGTCGCCGAGGACACGTCGCAGGGCGGCGGGGACGAGCGAACGAAGCTCCTGCTCGCTGCGCAGCCGCGCGAGGTCGGTGGATGCTTCGTTCAGCGCCGCGAGCTGTCGCATCGAGGTGATGCTGGCGCCGAGCGCGCGGCTCGTGTCGCGCAACATCGCGTCGTCGGCGTGACGGGTCGGCGTGTCGGACGCCAACGCGATGCCCTTGATGGTGAGAAGCCCGACGGCGGTCGCCATGGCGCCGAACACGAGGCGCCGGCGATCGATGCCGCCGGGCAGCTCGCCGTTCGCGTCCTGCAGGAGCTTCTCCTCCACCACGTCGAGCGCGCGCACGACGTGCGGCACCACGTGCTTCATCTCCTCGGCGCCCACGCCGAACCGCTCCCCGCCGACGATCTGGCGCAGCATCATGACCTGCCGGAACTCGTCGATCCGCGGGATGTAGTGTCGTGCCCACGCGCTGACGAGGCGGGTCAGCGCGTCGGGCCCGTCCGCGGCCAACTGGACCGACGCGATCGTCGCGTCGGCGACGTCGGACATCGAGGTCTCCACGAGCCGGAAGAGCAACGTCCGCGTCGAGTCGAACCGCTTTCGCACGTCGGCTTCGGGCACGCCGGCCTCGAGCGCGACCGCTTCGAGGGTGAAGGCCTCGAAGCCGACGCGCGCCAGAGCACGAGATGCTGCTGCGAGCAGCTTGCGGTCGTCCGCGTTCAGCTCGATCATCACGCGCCATGGACGAGCGTGTCGCTCAATGCCTCCTCGTTGCAAACGTTCTCGTCGCCGACGGGATGATGAGCGACCTCGAGCGTGGCTTTCTCCGCAACGTGATGGATCAGATGGGCCTCGACGACGCGTCGCGCCGGCTCGTCACCGATCTGGACGGTCTCGACGAGGCCGAGCGAGTCGTCGCCACGCTCCCCGAGCCACGACGACGCGAGCTGCTCGACGTGCTGCTCGCGGCCGTGTTGGTCGACGGCAAGATCAGCCCGCACGAGCGCACGATGGTCGACCGGATCACCGGCGCGCTCGGCCTCTGACCGCGGGCCTCTCCGCGTGCCCACGCTCGATCCGCACGACTACTACGTCGAGCTGGCGGCGTGCTTCTGCCGCGGGCGGCTCGGGCTGCGCGCGGACGCGCCGATCGAGGACGTCCTCGACCAGGGCCGCCGCGCGGGGCTCCGGCTGTCGAAGTTCAAGCGCAACGCCGAGCTGCCTCGCGTGCGTCGTGTCCTCGGCGCCCTGCGCGGGCTCGTCCCGACCTCGTTGCTCGACGTCGGCAGCGGACGCGGGACCTTCCTCTGGCCGTTGCTCGACCAGCTCCCGGACGTCGCGGTGACCGCGATCGATCGCGATCCGCAACGTGCGTCGGACCTCGAGGCCATGACGCGTGGTGGGCTGGCGCGGCTCACGGGCCTTCGGATGGACGCCACCGCGCTCTCGTTCGCCGATCGGACGTTCGACGGCGTGACCCTGCTCGAGGTGCTCGAGCACATGCCGGATCCTTCCGTGGCCATTCGCGAGGCGGTGCGCGTCGCGCAGCGATTCGTCGTGCTCAGCGTGCCCGCGCACGAGGACGACAACCCCGAGCACCTGCACCTGCTGGACGAAGAGGCGCTGCGAGCGATGTTCGCGGCTGCGGGCGCCACGCGCCTGCGCTTCGACGCGGTGCTCAACCATCGGGTGGCCGTCGTCGCGCTGGGGCAGAGCCCGTAGAGCGTGCGAGCGCCCGAGGCATCCCGATGACCGCGATCCGGAAGTACCCGCGCACGCACCACCTCGAGGGCTCGCGTCTCCAGCCGGGGGACGAGGACCTCGACGCGGTTGCCTTCGAGTCGATCCGGGGACGGTTCGTGGTCGTCGAGGAGAAGATCGACGGCGCCAACGCGGCGGTGTCGTTCACCCCGGGGGGCGAGCTCCTCCTGCAGAGCCGGGGTCACTACCTCGCGGGCGGCTACCGCGAGCGGCACTTCGAGCTGCTCAAGAGCTGGGCCGCCGCGCACCGCGCCGCGCTGCACGCCGCGCTCGGCTCCCGCTACGTGCTCTACGGCGAGTGGGTCTACGCCAAGCACACGATCTTCTACGACGCGCTGCCGCACCACCTCTTGGAGTTCGACGTGCTCGACACCGAGCGTGGCGTGTTCCTCGGCACGGCGGAGCGCCGCACGCTGCTCGCGGACGCGCCGGTCCAATCGGTCCCGGTCCTCGCGGCGTCCGTCGTGCGCTCCATCGGCGAGATCACGGATCGGCTGGGGCGCTCGGTCTTCAAGACGACTGCGTGGCGCGAGCGGCTGCTCGAGCAGGCCGCGCGGCACGGCCTCGACGTGGAGCGAGCGCGTCGCGAGACGGACCCGTCGGACGAAGGGGAAGGCCTCTACCTGAAGGTGGAGGAAGATGGCGTCGTCGCCGCGCGCGCGAAGTACGTGCGATCGAGCTTCCTCACCACCGTGCTCGACAGCGGCTCGCACTGGCTGAGCCGGCCCATCCTGCCGAACGTGCTCGCGGACGGCGTCGATCTCTTCGCGCAGCGCGGAGCGAACCCGTGACGACGGGGCTCCCGTTCGTCTGTCCGGCGCCGCCCGACTACCGGCTCGACTGGGACGGGCTCGACGAGCGCTTCGCCTGGATCCGTGCGATGCGCGGCTGCGCGCAAGATCCCGAGTGGCACGCCGAAGGCGACGTCTGGGTCCACACGCGCCTCGTGTGCGAGTCGCTCGTGGCGCTGCCCGCGTGGCGCGCGCTCGACACGCGGGACCGCTCGATCGCGTTCGCAGCAGCCTTGCTGCACGACGTGGCGAAGCCCGCTTGCACACGCACGCTCGACGGGAGGATCACGAGCCGCGGTCACTCGGGCCGTGGCGAGGTGCTCGCGCGACGGATCCTCTACGAGCTCGGCGCGGACACGTTCGCGCGCGAGGAGGTCGCCCGGATCGTCGAGGTCCATCAGGTGCCCTTCTTCGCGATCGACGCGCAGGACCCGGCGCGCGTGGTCCATCGAATGAGCCAGGTCGCTCGACCCGCGCTCGTCGCGCTCGTCGCGGAGGCCGACGCGCGCGGGCGGGTCGCTCGAGATGGCGCGCGTCTGCTCGATCAGATCGAGCTCTTTCGCGAGCTCGCCGCCGAGCAGGGGTGTCTCGACGCCCCGTTCGAGCTCGCCTCCGACCACACGCGGTTCCTCTACTTCCGCACGCCGGGGCGCAATCCCGCTCACGTCGCGTACGACGACACGTGGTCGGAGGTCGTGATGCTCTCGGGGCTGCCGGGCGCCGGGAAGGACACGTGGCTCGCGCGCGAGGCGCCCGGGCTGCCCGTCGTCTCGCTCGACGCCCTGCGCGCCGCGCTCGACGTCGATCCCGACGAAGCGCAAGGTCCCGTCGTCGCGGCCGCGCGCGACGCGGCGAAGGTCCATCTGCGCGCGCGACGCCCGTTCGTGTGGAACGCGACCAACCTGAGCCGCGAGCTGCGCGCCGGTCTCGTGACGCTCTTCTCGTCGTACGGAGCGCGCGTCCGCGTGGTCTACCTGGAGGTTCCCTTCGAGGAGCAACGTGCGCGCAATCGCGGCCGCGTCCGCCCCGTCCCCGACGATGCCATCGAGCGGATGCTCGCCCGCTGGCAGGTGCCCGATCGCACCGAGGCGCACGAGGTGTCCTGGAACGGCACGAAGCGGTGACCGGCAGTCCGAGACGGTCACCGCCCCAGCAGCGATGCCGCCCAGGGTCGATCGGGGTGCTCGACAGCCTCGTCGAGGTCGGCCGCGAGATCGCGGAGCCACTGGGCGAACGGAGCTCCCGGTCCGTACCGGAGCCCAGTTCGCGCGAGCCCGCGCACCGTTCCCTCCGGCGTGACCGCCCAGAACACGCCGAGCCCCGGCGACACCGCGAACACTCGCTCGCCTTCACGGGGCTCGGCGCCCAGGCGGCGCGCCGCGTCGGTGGCGTTGGCGAGCGAGCACCGGCCCCGTGTCGGGAAGAGCTCGAGCGCGCCGCCGTGCAGGCGCAGGCCCTCGTGCTCGCGCAGCGTCGTCTCCAGGTCGGAGCTCGGCCACCGGCCGACGTCCGATCGACTCCGCGCGCCCAGATCGTGGCCGTCCCGCTCGGCCCGCTCCTCGAGCTCCGAGAGAATCGCGGCGGCCTTCGCGGGAGCGCGGGTCGGCGCGTCGGGCGTCGCGGGCGGCGGGCCCACCTGGGGCTCGGGCGTGCTGCTCCCGGTGGTGGCCACGGGCTCGACGGCGAACCAGCGCTCGTCGCCGGCTTCTGCGAGCGCGTCGAAGAGGGCGGCCACGAGGCGGCGGCTCGCGATCAACGCTCGCCACGCGCTGGTTTC
>JADZFZ010001213.1 GCA_020854145.1 Deltaproteobacteria bacterium
CGCTCGGCTTCGACTCGCGCTTCGGCACGCGCGTGCAGCCGGAGGTGCGCTGGTCGAGCACGGCCGCCGGGCTCGCAGCCGCGCCGTGGACCGCCATCGACCCCTCGACGCTCTCGATCCCGGGCGGACCCTACGCGGCGTTCGTGCAGATCCGGTTGGTGCTCACGGGCGACGGCACCGAGACGCCGCGCGTGCGATCCGTCGCGCTCGACGGCAGCCGCTGCATGCCCTGACGGCCGCGGTGCCCTCGACCTCACGCCGCGCGATGCGGCCGTCGGGGTCGATCCCGAAGGCAGAGGGACGCGCCCAAGCGGGCTCGTGCGACACTCCCCCGCATCGTGGGCACGGGCGAGGTGGTGGGGATGCCTCGGAGCGTGCTCGGAGCTCGGCCATGAGCGAAGCCCTCGCCCTCATCGAAGCCCTGTTCGACCGCATCCCGCTCCCGGTGCTCGACGCTTGGGGCCGCACCAGCTTCTTCCTCGGCCTCGCGCTCGCGTTCTTCGCGTTCACCGGTTTCACGTTCCGACCGGGCGGGCGTTGGGGCCTCGGCCGCGAGCGTCAGGCCTGGGACGCCAAAGCGGTTCTCTCCATCCCTCTGACGTTCGTGCTCATCCTCGTGAGCGGGTACGTCGGTTCGTTCGCGGTGCTGGTGCCGGGGGCGCAGACGCTCGAATCGCTCAAGGACCTCTGCGTCTTCCTCTGCATCGTCCTCTTCGGGTACCCCGCGCTCGTCACGGTCCCGTTCGCATACGGGCTCTCGGACGTCCTCTTCGAGGGAGTGCCTCCGGAGTTCCTGCTCGCATGGCTGCCCGGATACTTCGTCAACCCTGCGTGCTTCTGGGTCGCCTATCAGCTCATCGGTAAGAACCCCGATTTCCGGCGCCTGCGTACGTGGGGAAGCTACCTGGCATTCGTGGCCGTCTTCCTGGCGCTCGAGCCGCCGTTGTGGGGCTACCTCTGCGCAGGCAAGTTCACTCCCGAAGTCTCCTATCGATACATCACTCCTGCGCTCTGCATGACCACCGGCATCACGTGGATCATCACGCCCTTCGCGATGTTGGGGGCTCTGCCGATCGCACGACGCTTCGGTCTCTTCTGGGCCGAGATCACGGGACACGTGAGCGAGCGAGCGATCGGAAGACCCGAATGGGTCTGGGTGGCTGGCACGGGAGAGTCCAGACCGCGCGGCATCGAGCAAGGCCTGCCGATGCGGATGTTCATCCTCACGCCGTTCGTGGCTCTGGTTCTCCTGCTGGTCGGCGTCACTGCCTATGTGGCGACACGAGGCGCCGCGAGCGACGCGACACGTCTCGCGCAGCGATGGCATCAAGAGGTCGCGGTCAGCTTGGAGCACCGCATCGACGAGATCCTCTCGCAGCCGGTGGACGTGAGCCCTCACGGCGCCAGTGCAGCGCCGATCGCCTCCTCCTTGGAGCGCGCGTTGCGAAGCGCGTCGATCGCCGAGCACGGGCACGTCTTCGTCGTGAGCCGCTCGGGGGCTCTCGTGGCCTCCTCGGCACAACGGCAGAACCCCGTCGTCGCGGACGCCATCGCCACCATCCGCCGCGAAGCTCCGCTGCAGTCGTTGTCGCGGCCCATCGAGCTCCGTTTCGAGCACGTCACGGTCAAGCCGCTTTCGATCGTCGCATGGAACACGCATCTCACCCCGCGTCGAGACCGACGAGGCGGACACGCTGATTGGATCCTCGTGACGACGTTGCCGGAGCCCTACCTGCTCTCCGGGGTGCAGAGCTCGAACAGCCAATCGGCCATGGTCATCACGGTGGCGCTGTTGCTGGCATTGGGGGTCGCCGCCGTGCTCGCGTCGATGGTGACACGTCATCTCCAGCGCATCTCTCGCGCGACTGCGGCGCTTGCGGGCGGCGACCTCGCGCAACGAGTGCCCAGCAGCCGCCTGACGGAGCTCGACGCGTTGGCGCACGGGTTCAACGACATGGCGAGTCAGCTCGACGACTCCTTCCGGCAGCTCCGCCAGCACCGCGACAATCTGGAAGGGCTCGTCGCCGACCGGACTGCGGCACTGTCGGTCGCGGTCGGCCAAGCGCGTTCTGCCAATCAGGCCAAGAGCGTGTTCCTCGCGAACATGAGCCACGAGATCCGAACTCCCATGAACGCCATACTCGGGTATGCGCAGCTGCTCCGCAGAGACCGCGCGCTCAGCGACGATCAACGAAGCAAGCTCGACGTCATCCAAGCGAGCGGCAATCACCTGCTCACGCTGATCAACGACGTCCTCGAGATGTCCAAGATCGAAGCCGGTCGCACGACGCTGACTTCGGCACCATTCGAGCTCGCATCCGTGCTCCGTGACATCGAGCCGATGTTCGCGCCCGTGACGACCGCCCGAGGAGTGGAGCTGACGTTCGAGATCGACTCGAACGTGCCACGCGTCCTCGAGGGAGACGAGGGCAAGGTCCGACAGGTCGTCATCAACCTGCTGAGCAACGCGGCCAAGTTCACGACGAGCGGGCGCATCGCGGTTCACGCCGCCACATCGGGCACGTCGGAGCTCGGCCGCGTGGCCGTGCAGATCGTCGTCGCGGACACGGGGCCCGGCATCGAGGCCAGCGAGCAATCGCGGATCTTCGACGCCTTCGATCAGCTGCAGGCGGGCGCGCGCATCGGAGGATCCGGGCTGGGCTTGGCGATCAGCCGCAACTACGCGCGGTTGATGGGCGGCGACGTGACCCTCGAGAGCACCGTCGGAAAGGGCAGCACGTTCACGTTCACGTTCCAAGCCGCGCCCTCGGACGCAGTCGTCGCGCGGCTCCCCGAGGCGTCGCCAACCGGCCTCTTGCTCGACGAGGGCCGAGCGGCTCCCAAGGTGTTGATCGTCGACGACGTGCAGACGAATCGCGCGTTCCTCCAGGACCTCTTGTCGCAAGTGGGTTTCCGAACCCGCGTCGCAGAGAGCGGTGAGGCGGCGCTCGGGGCCTACGACGAGTGGCATCCCGATCTCGTGCTCATGGACCTGCGGATGCCCGGGATGGGCGGCCTCGACGCGACACGTCGATTGCGCGGGAAGACCCCCCCGACGGCGGTCATCGCGACGAGCGCGAGCGGTCTCAGCGACTCGGAGGCCGAGGCGCTCGCTGCCGGCGCGAACGACTACTTGCGGAAGCCGTTCAAGGAAGCCGATCTCTTCGCGAAGATCGCACGCGCGTTGGCCGTGCGGTACGTCCACGGCGATGCGCGAGCCGCGGGCGAGCGGCGCTCGACGCCGGACGCCCGCGTGCCCGACGCGAGCCTCTCGGGCTTGCCGGAAGCGCTCGCCGCGCAGCTCTGCACCGCTGCCCTCGAGGGTCGCTCCGCGCGCATCCTGGAGCTCGCGGACGAGGTCGCCCCGCACTCCGCGGCGGCCGCAGCACGCCTTCGCGCGCTCGCCGAGAGCTATCAATACGACGTCTTGCTGGCCGCTCTGCAGACGAGGCCCCAATGACCGAGACGACGCGCACCACGAGCGGCACGGCGAACCGGGGAAGCATCCTCGTCGTCGACGACACGGTCGAGAACCTACGAGTCTTGGCTGCCATGTTGACGGAGCAGGGCTACGAGGCTCGCCCGCTCACCAACGGACGTCAGGCGCTCAAGGCGGTCGAGCACGACCCGCCCGATCTGGTCCTTCTCGACATCCAGATGCCGGAGATGGACGGCTACGAGGTGTGCCGCCGTCTCAAAGAGCAGGAGACCAGCCGCGACATCCCGGTCATCTTCCTGACTGCGCTCACGGATACCGAGGACAAGGTTCGCGCCTTCGCGGCCGGTGGCGTCGATTTCGTCACCAAGCCGTTTCGGGTCGAAGAGATTCTCGCGCGCGTCGCTGCTCACGTCGCGTTGAGGCGCGCCACTGCGCGCCTGAACGAGAGCTACGAGAAGCTGCGTGATCTGGAGAAGCTGCGCGACAACCTCGTTCACATGATGGTTCACGACATGCGTTCACCCCTGTTGCTCATCAACTCGGGTATCGAAGATCTGCGTCGTCAGGCAGCCGACCTACCCGGGGACGCCGTGGAGGATCTGCGTATCGCCTCGAAAGCGGCGCGCTCGCTCGTGCGCATGACCGACGACCTTCTCGACCTCAGTCGGCTCGAGGCCCAGAAGATGCCGATTCGCCCGGCAAGGTGCGATCTCGTCGAGATGATGGGCGTCGCTGCCGCAGAGCTCGGCGCGCTCGAGCCCGAACGAGAGATCCTGGTAGAGAGTCGGGAGCCCGTCGTGGCTTCGTGTGATCGTGCCCTGATCGCCCGCGTGCTGGACAACCTCGTCAGCAACGGTCTGAAGCACACACCCGCTTCCAGCCGTCTCCGGCTCCGCGCCACGGCCGCCGGCCGTCGCGTGCGCGCGGAGGTTCAGGACGAAGGTGGCGGCGTGCCGCCCGAAGCACGGACGAGAATCTTCGAGAAGTTCGAGATGACCCAAGCGCGGAAGGACAGCGGCTATCACTCCGCCGGTGTGGGCCTCGCATTCTGCAAGCTCGCCGTGGAAGCGCATGGCGGCACCATCGGCGTGGATTGCCCGAGCTCGGGTGGCAGCATCTTCTGGTTCGAGCTCCCCGTGAGCGACGACTGACGACCGGGAGCGCGGTCCGAGCCGTGGCTGTTCGGCGCACGCTGCCCGGAGTCCATCGCTGCGTTCGTCGAGCGTAGGACTCTCGGAGCTCGGAGCCGTCTCGTCTGTCCAACCGCGCCCTCGTTCGCGTGGAGCTCGAGCAAGCCGACCGCACGACGCGCGTGCCGTTGCCCGGAGCGCCCGAGCAGGTGCTGCTGTTGCCGGACGGGCGGCTCGTGGTGACGCGACGTGCAGCATCGCGGCTCGGCGCGATCGATCCGGCGTCGCTGCGAACGACGCACGACATCGAGCTCGGTATCGAGCCGTACGGGCTCGCGCTCTCGCCCGACGGCAGCGAGCTCTACGTCACCGACGTCCAGAGTCGCCGGCTCTTCGTCCTCGATCCGAGCGACCTCACGACACGGTGGGTGGCACCGCTCCGCGACGACGACGCGCGCGGGATCGTGGTCTCGGCCGACGGCCAGAGTTCCTACGTCGCGCACCTGCGGGCGCCGCGAGTCTCCGTCGTCGATCTCCGGCGTCGCGCGCTCGTCGTCGCGTCGATCCCGGAGAGATCCGCCCTCGGATCGTCTGCGCTGGGTACGGCTGCCGCGCGCTCGACGCGCCACCACCCGTCGCCGGAGCGCTCGCGTTCCTGCCGCTCGGGCGTGGCGCGCGACGTCCGTCGGCGGAACGGATCGACGTGCTCGATCCCACCGACGTCCGATTCGACCCGAGCGGCGACGCTCGGCTGCCCACTCTGCCACGATCCCGGGCTCGGCTATCAGGACGGACGGCGATACTCGATGTTGGGGACCGCCGAGGATCCGGGAGAGCCGCTCGACGTACCGTCGCTGCGCTCGTTGCGGCTCGGTGCGCCCTACCTGCACGACGGACGCGCGCGCGATCTGACGGCCGTGCTCGACGGTGGCTCGATGGGCACGCTCGTCGCGGGCCTGCCGTCGCGGGACCGTGACGCGCTCGTCGCGTTCCTCGAATCGTTGTGATGACGGTTCGGGCGAAACGCGGTCAGCCGTCCGCAGCGGCCTCTTCATCGGCCGCGGGCGCCGCGCCGGCATCGCCTGCGGGCTCGTCCTTCTTGAGCAGTTCACTCGGGCGCGGTGCAGGCAGCAGCTCGCGGTCGAGGCCGGCGCGCAGGTTGCCGCCACGCTGCGTCCAGACCTCGATGTCGTCGAGCACGATCGCCTGACACGCGAGACGCGACCAACCGCGGCCCGCGCCGAGGAGGCGCTCGCGCAAGTTGCGCTCGTTGGTCGCGCCCGGCTTGGCGCGGACGTGGACGAGGCACTGCCCGCACAACCCGATGTCGGGGCAGTGCACGCCGAGCGCGAAGTCGCGATTCGGCTCGATGCCGATCGACAGGGCGGCTTTGCGGACGCTCGTGCCGCGCGGGACTTCGACGGCTTGGTTCTCGTGGACGAATACGACGCGCGGCAAGGTGAGCGCGAGGATAGGCGGGGTGTGCACGGGGTCAAGCCTGCGGTTGTTGTCGCCCCGGTCGGGCCCTATGAAGCGCGCATGGCCGGAGACGACGTATCGCGCGACCTGTGCACCGAGCTGGGCTGGCTGGCGCGGACCGTCGGGGTGGCCGCGGTGGACGACGAGATCCTGCTCGCGATCACGGGCGACGATGCGCGCTCGTGGATCCACGGGATGGTCACGAACGACCTGCGACCGCTCGACGCTCGAGACGGCGCGATCGAGACGGCCGTCGTCGGGGTGAAGGGCAAGCTCCTCGCGGTCGCGTGGGTCTACGCACGGGGCGAAGCGCGGTGGATGGCCGTTCCGCGCGAGACCGCGGACGCGCTGCGCGAGTTCTTCGACCGTTACATCGTGATGGAGGACGTCACGGTGGCGGCGTGCGAGGAGCTGCGGATCACGTCGGTGCGCGGCCCGATGGCGAGTGACGTGGTGGCTGCGGCGGGCCTCTCCGATGCGGCGTTCGCGAACGATCGCAGCGGCGTCTCGGGCACGGACGTGTTCCTGGACGCCGCGTCGTACGAGACGTCGATGGCCCGCCTCGTCGAGGCCGCCCGATCGGCGGGTGGCGGCCGGGTGAGCGACGAAGCGCTCGAGATCGCGCGCGTTCGCGCGGGACGCGGCAGATGGGGACGCGACATCGACGGCACGCTCTACCCGCAGGAGGCGGGCCTCGTGCCGCGCGCCGTGTCGTTCCAGAAAGGCTGCTACGTCGGCCAAGAGGTCGTTTGCACCCTCGAGATGCGCGGTCACGTCAAACGCATCTCGACGCGCGTGCGCTTCGAAGGGACCGAGGCGCCGGCGCGAGGCGACGAGATCTGGCGCGACGGCGTGGACGACGACCCCATCGGTCGTGTGACGAGCGTCGTCTCGAGCCCGACCGACGATGCGCTGCTGGCGCTGGGCATCCTCAAGCGCAACGCGGTCGAAGCCGGCGTGCGGGTGCACACCACGTCTGGCGTCCGCGGCGAGGTCCTCGGGCCCGCGAGCTGATTACCGACGCTGTCGCAACGATCGGGCGAGGAGCTCGCTTGCCCGGTCGCTCGCGTCAGCGCGGTGGGCCGATGGCAGCGGTGAGCGCATCGGCCATCGCGTTGTTGCCGGCGCGGTTGGGATGGAGCGTCCCCGGGCCGCGCGGCCAGAGGGGACCGAACCAGGGCTCGGTAGCGCACACGTCGTGGCCCGCGAATCGGCCATCCATCGGCACGTAGGTCGCGCCGGCTTCGGCTGCCGCGTCGCGAAGTGTGCGATTCACCGCTGCGACCAGCTCGTGAAGGAGCGGGAGCGCTTCGTCGCGGATGCCGATCTCGCGAACACCGGAACGAATGTCGTCGGGTACCCACGGGTCGGGCACGACACGGGTCTGGTCGCACGTCGTGGTCGCGGGGAACGGATCCGGGTACTCGAGGATCGCCACCGTCGCCGAGCGCGCGCGCCCACGGAGTGCGGAGAGAACCCGCACGACGGGCTCGCGGATGTTCGCCGTGACCGCGATGGCGCGCGGCATCACCTGGGCGCACGGTACCAGTTCCGAGTGGTACGCGATGAAGCTCGAATAGACGCAGTACGCCACGTAGTCGAAGAGGTGCGCGTCGTTGCCGCCGATGGTCAGCGCGACGTCGGCAGCGGAGGTCGGGACGTAGCGAATCTGCGGTGACTGCTGTCGGAACGCGACGCGGTCGATCGCGTCGGTGACGGCGGACACGCACGCGGCGAAGACGGTGTTACGCGGCGTGCGCTGGTCGTACGCGCGACCCCAGGCCTCGCCCGACTGCATGCACGCGCCGGCGAGCGGCGGAGCGCCCGTGCCCGCGGAGAACGAGTCGCCGAGCGCCACGTGCGCACCGGGCGAGACACCTTGCAGCTGCGCGCTCAGCGTCCAGTCGCTCTCGTAGCAGTCGCCTTGCGTGCTGCCGGCCGCGGGCGGCAGCTCCTCGTCGTGCGGCACGCGATCGATGGAGTCGAATCGCCACAGCACGGGCGACCCGCCACGGTGCAGCTGCGCCACGTCGATCTCGATCTCGAAGAGACCGAAGGGCAGCGTCGTCATGCGACTCGTGGGCGGAGGACGGTTCTCGTCGGCGTTACGGTTGGGGCACTCCGAGGGCTCCTCGGGCAGCTCCGGCCCGATCCTCACGCCGAAGTCCTCGGGCCGGCCGCCGATGATCCACGGCCCACCGCTCCCGGAAGCGCACGGTTGGGCGAGCGAGAGAACGGGCGTGACGGGCAGCTGCAGGCGCGCGCGGCCGTCGCCCTCGTCGTAGGGGGGGACGAAGGTGTAGTGACCCTGCACGACGGAGGCCTCGACGTCCGCGACTGCCGGGCCCGTGCAGCCCTGGAACCCCATTGGGCCCGTGTCGGTGCGCGTGCCTTCGATCGAGCTCTGCGTGGGATCCGCGACGAACATCCCGATCGCCGCGTCGTAGGTGAAGACGACCGTCCAGCTCGATTGGCCGTCCTGCGTGTACGTCGTCTCGCCGGGGCGTCGCAGGTCGTAGCGCTTCGAGTGAAAGGCCAGCGTGCCGGAGAAGACGAACTGGTAGCCGTCCGGCAGCGGCGGATCGAGCGATTGTGATCCCCGACCGAGCCCGTCGTCGCCGCCCCCGACCGCGGCCTCCGGCGTGAACCTGCGGAGCGCGCGGTTGCCCGTGTCCGCGACCCACACGTCGCCCGCGGCGTCGATCGCCACGGCCTCGGGTGACTCCAGGGGGAGCTCCACTCCACCTCGAAGTGTGGTCACCCAGCTGCCGTCGGATGCGAATGCCTGCACGCGATCCGTCTCCGCATCGGCCACCCAGATGCGTCCGCTGCCGTCGACCGCGACGCCGACGGCGCCGGTCAACGCAGTCGCGCCGGGCGTCCCGCCGTCGATCGCGAGGAGCCATCGCCCGGTCGCGTCGAAGCCCTGCACGACCGTCGAGTCGGCGATCCACACGTTGCCGTTCGACGCGTCGATCGCGACCGCCTGCGGGGCGCGAAGAGGCCGCGCTCCCGTGGCGCTGCCGTCGATCGTGAGCTTCGGCGTACCGTCGGACGCGAGCTCGCGAACGACGCCGTTACCGCGATCGGCCACCCACAGGTCGCCCTCGCGATCGAGCGCGACACTGGTCGGGCCGTCGAACGCCGCACCACCGCCCGCGGTGCCATCGATGCGCGCGAGCTCGGCGCCGGCTGCATCGAAGCGGCGCACCCTTCCGGCGACCGACTCGACGACCCATCGGCTGCCGTCGGCCCCGACCGCGACCCCGAAGGGCGACGCGAGCGCGTCGTTCGTCTCGGTGCCGTCGAGCGCCGCGATGGGAGCGCCGCTCGGGGCGAAGCCGTGGACGATCGCGTGGCTCGTGTCGGCGACCCAGAGATTGCCACGGCCGTCGAGCGCGATGCCGCGCGGGCTCCGGAGCCCTGGCGGCGCGCCGCGCATCGGTTCGAGCGCAGCTCCCGAGGCATCGTAGCGTCGAAGGACGCCGGCGACCGGATCGGCGATCCACGGCGCGCCGTCCGCGTCGAGCGCGATGCCCTGCGGCACACCCGTCGCCGCGTCGACGATGCGCGCGACGAAGGCACCGTCTGCGGAGAACCGCTGCAGCGCGGCGTCCGCGGCGTCCGCGATCCATACGTCACCGGTAACCGAGACGGCGATGGCGACGGGTGCGCGCAACTGCGTCGCACCGGCGGCGCTGCCGTCGACCGTGCGCACGACGGTGCCCGCGGCGTCGAGCTCCACCGCGCGAACCTCGGCGGAGTCGAGCACCCAGACGTTGCCCGTCGGTGCGAGCGCGACTCCGATCGGCGAGGCGAACGCCGACGCGTCGAGCGGCACCAGCGCAGGCAGCTCGGCGCCGTCGGCGCCCGCGAAGCGACGCACGCGTCCGCCACCGTCGACGTCGGCGACGAGGACGTTGCCATCGCGGTCGATGGCCAAACCCAAGGGGCGCTCGAGGGGCGTGGCGGCTCCGCCGTCGATCACCGCGACCCGCGTGCCGTCGCTCGCATCGAAGCCGACCACGACACGGCCGGCGGGATCCGCGACCCAGACGCGACCCGCGGAGCGATCGAGCGCGATCCCCATCGGGAGCGAGAACGTGCCTTCGCTCGCCCCGATGGCCAGCGTCGTGTTGCCACGCGCGCTCACTCGGCGCACCAGGCGGTTACCCGTGTCCGCGACCCACGCGTCGCCGTCGTCGCCGAGCGCGACAGAGAAAGGCTGTGAGAGCGTCGGCCAGCCGCCGTAGATCGCGGCCACCTCTCCGCCCGAGCCCGGCGGCGCGACGCCTCCGTCGGCGTGGGGCGGCGTGGACGACGCGGCGTCTCGCTCGCCCGACGACGAGCCGTCACAAGCTGCGAGGCCGCCAAGCGACGGCGACGCGAGGAGCGTCAGGACGACGAGCAGCGAGGATGACGATCGGTGGGCGCTGTCCATGTGCGGCTCCATCGCACGCTCCGCGCCAACGGCTGCGGCCCCTCCTCGCGGCGAGCGTTCACTCGTGTTTCCTGCACGGCGTCGTTCGGAGTGTAAGCTCGCAGCCATCAGTTCGACGCGTGCGCTGGAGAGCCCTGGCCCTAGATACCATGGAGACGATTGATCAAGGACAGGGCGACCCGCAAGTCGAGACACCGCCGTCGCATCGCGTCCCGGGTCGCGCGCCGCAGTCGAGCGCGCAGTCGGCCGCGGCGCGCCCACCGCAGTCGAGAGAGCACCGCGTCGTCGCGTCCGTGCAGACGAGGTCGCATCGGTCGGGCTCCGCGGCGGTGCAGGTGAC
>JADZFZ010001214.1 GCA_020854145.1 Deltaproteobacteria bacterium
GCTGGCCGAGGAAGCCGTGGAGCAGCACCCAGGGCGCGGCGTGGTCCACGGCTCGGCGGGCGTCAGCCGACGATGACGCGGGCGTCGATCGCGACGAGCCCGGACTTCGTGATGACCAACGGGTTCAGGTCGATCTCGACGATCTCGGGGACGGCATCGACGAGGTTCGAGATGCGGAGGATGACCTCCGCGAGCTCTGCGCGATCGAGCACCGGTCGCTTGCGCGCGCCGTTCAGGAGAGGTTGCGCCTGCAGATCGCCGATCATCTCGAGCGCATCGAGGCGATCGAGCGGAACCAGGCGCCAGGAGACGTCCTTGTAGACCTCGACGAAGATGCCACCCAGTCCGACCATGACGAGCGGGCCGAAGCCGGGATCGCGGAACGTCCCGACGATGATCTCGGTGCCCTTGACCTGCTCGTCGACGGTGAAGCCCTCGATGCGTGCGTGCGGTACGTGTTGCGCGACCCGCTGACGGATCTTCGCGCACGCGGCGCGCACTCCGTCCTCGCCGACGACGTCGAGCACGACGGCTCCGACGTCGGACTTGTGGACCACGTCCGCGCTCACCGCCTTGACGACCACGGGATACCCGATCGACTCGGCCAGCTTCACTGCCTCGCCTTCGTCGGCCGCGGTGCCGCCGCGGTTGTAGCGAATGCCCGCGGCTTCGAGGACGGCGCGCGCGCGGCCGAGGTCGAGGTTCTTCTGCCCCGCGGCCTGGGCTTCCTTGGCGGCGCGACGCGCCTTGTCGAGATCGGGCGCGGGCAGCTTGGCCATCGCGGGAGCATCGACAGGCTTTCGGGCGACCCATCGTCCGCGCCGTACGAGGGCCGCCATCGCGTTGACGGCTTGCTCGGGCATGTTGAGCTCGGGGATGCCGCGTTCGTCGAGGTAGCTGCCGACGTCGGTGCCGACGAGCCCGACGAGGCTGGCGACGAGGGGCTTGGTCCACGTGGGCTCGGCGTGGACGCGCTCGACCGCGCGAGCGGTCGCGAGCGGATCGGTCATCGCCTGGACGGTCAGCAGCAACACGACACCGTCGACCTCGGGCGCGGCGCCCACGATGCGCAGCGCGTGCTCGAAGCGCTCGGGGGTCGCGTCGCCGATCACGTCGATCGGATTGTTGTGCGACCAGACGGCAGGCAACACCTTGTCGAGCGCGGACTTCGTGTCGGCCGACAGCTCGGCCAACGCGAGCCCCTCGCGCCCGCATGCGTCGGCCGCGAGGACGCCCGGGCCGCCGGCGTTGGTGATGATGGCGATGCGGTTGCCGTGTGCGATCGGCTGCGACGAGAGGGCACGCGCCCAGCCGGCGAGCTCGCTCGAGGTGCGTGCCTGGAGCACGCCCGCTTGCGCGAACGCCGCCGAGTACGCCGCGTGCGAGCCGGCCAAGCTGCCCGTGTGGCTCGAGGCGGCCTTGGCGCCCGCGTCGGTCGCGCCGCCTTTGATCGCGACGACCGGCTTCTTGGCCGCGACCTCCCGCAGCACCTCGTACACCTTGCGCGGCTCCGGGAAGGCTTCGAGGTAGATCGCGATGGCGCGCGTCTCGGGATCGTCGGCGAGGAAGCGCAACATCTCCTCGTCGTCGACGTCGGCTTTGCCGCCGAGCGACACGGCAGCGGAGAAGCCGAATCGCTCGCGCTCGGCGTAGCTGAGCAGGCCGGTGACGAGCGCGCCCGACTGCGAGAGCAGACCGATGCGACCGCGCGGTGCGGCCTTCGCGGAGAAGCTGGCGTTGAGCGCGGTCGCGGGACGCAACACGCCGAGGCAGTTGGGCCCGATGAGCCGGATGCCGTGTGCCTTGGCGCGCGCGACCATGTCGTCCTGGAGCTTGCGGCCTTCGTCGCCCATCTCGCCGAAGCCGGCGGAGATCACGATCATGCCGCGCGCTCCCACCGCGGCCGCTTCGTCCACGAGCCCCGGGATGAAGCGGGGAGGGATGGCCGCGACGACCAGGTCCACCTTCTCGCCGATGGCTGCGAGGCTGGTGAAGGCGGCCTGACCGAGCACGTCGCCGCCCTTCGCGTTGACGGCGTGAACCGGCCCGCCGAAGCCCGCTTTCCGCTCGCGTGGGCCCGCTCCTCCGAAGAGCAGGTTGCGGAGCAGCGCGTGCCCAACGGACGACTCGTCCTTGCTCGCTCCGACGACGGCGACGGAGCTCGGGTTGACGAAACAATCGAGGTCGTTCGAAGCAGCGGCCATCTCGATCACCCTCCCTGGCCGCGATTCCGCGCGGCGCCGTACGAACGCGGCAACGCCGCGGGCGCGGAGCATCGCAGCCGCGGGCCACGGCTGCAATCGCCGCAATCGCAGCAATCGAGCTTGAACGCCGATGCTCGCGCGGTGAGGATGCGCCTGCAGGCGGACAAGCGTGGCAGGTCGAACGATTGCGATTGGCGACATTCACGGTGACGTGTGGCACCTCGAGCGGATCCTCGGGCAGCTGCCGCCGCTCGATGCGGACGACACCCTCGTCTTCCTCGGCGATTACCTCGACCGCGGGCCGCAGTCGGCGCAGGTGATCGACCTCGTTCGCACGAAGCTGCCGACGAGGACGCCCGCGCGCATCGTGGCGCTGCGGGGCAACCACGAGGACGCGTGGCTGCGCGTCATCGATCGCGGATGGCCCGAGTTCGTGCTGCCGCCGGGAAACGGGTGCCTCGCGTGCCTGAGGTCGTTCCACGCCGGCGACTATCCGGGGGAGAACGAGGGGCCGGGCAAGCACGAGGTCGACGAGCTGATGAAGGGCAGCTTCTTCCCGCCCGAGGTCGTCGCCTGGATGCGGACGCTCTCGTTCTGGTACGAGGACGAGCACGCGATCTACGTGCACGCGGGATTGCCCTGGAAAGAAGGGCGATGGCTGCATCCGAGCGAGGTGGAGGAGCCGCTCGTTCTCCTGTGGATCCGGACCGAGGAGTTCTTCGTGCAGTACCGCGGCAAGATGGTCATCTGTGGGCACACGACGACGGACATGCTGCCGCCCGAGCTCTCGATGTACACGCCCGACGATCCGACGGACCTCTGGCAGGGCGAGAACGTGCTCGCGATCGACACGGGCTGCGGCAAGGGCGGCTTCCTCACGGCCGTCGAGCTGCCCGCGATGATCGTCTACGAGTCGCGCTGAATCGCCGTCGGGAGCCGCGATTTGCTCGCGCGGCGCGATTCGCCCAAGGTGTCGGCGTGACCGTCTGGTCGTGGGCGCTCGTGGGCTCGGGATCGATCGCCGCCATCGCGCTGGCGGCGTGGGCGCACCTTCGTTACTGGTCGCGCAGGCTCGGCGTCGCCATGACGTACGAGATCGAGGAGCGCATCCCCACCGCGGATGGGTCGGCCGTGGAGCTGCGCCGCGTGGTGGTTCCCGAGGGCATCGATCGGCGCGAGGACCTGCCGCCGGTGATGCTGGTGCACGGCCTGGCGTCCAGCCATCGCAATCACGACGCGTGGCCGGGTGCGTCGCTCGCGCGTTGCCTCGCGGCGAGCGGCCGAGACGTCTGGCTGCTCACGTTGCGCAGCGGACTGGCGGATTGGCATCACAGGTCGCGCGCCAAGGTGCGGTTCGCGGCGATGGCGGCGTTCGATCTCGACGCGGGAGTCACTGCCATCGTCGAGCGAACGGCGCGACGTCAGATCGACTACGTCGGGTTCTCGATGGGTGGGATGCTGCTGTACGCGGCCATGGGTCGGGAGGCCTTCCGCGAGCGCGTCCGCCGCGCGGCGACCATCGGCTCGCCGGGGAAGCTCGTGCCGCGATTGCCGCTGCTGCCGGTCTTGCGGCTGCTCCCGGCGTCGTTGTTGCCGCGGCTGCCCTTGAGGTCGTTGGCGCGACTGGCGGCGTTCGCGTCCGATTGGGTGCACACGCCGCTGCACCACGCGACCTGCAATCCTCGGAACTTCGCGAAGGGGGCGATGGCGCGCGCGCTGGTGAACTGCATCGAGGACGTGCCCGGTTCGCTGACGCGGGACTTCGCGCGGTGGAGCTTCGGCGACGGCACGTTGCGCATCGGAGGGGACGCGGTGCTCGATGCGCTCGGGGAGGTCGAGACTCCGGTGCTGTTCCTCGCCGGCAGCGCCGATCGATTGGCGCCCGCGCCGGCGGTCCGCGCCGCGTTCGAAGCGTGGGGAGCGGCGCGCGAGGGAGTCGAGAAGGAGCTCGTGCTGCTGGGTCGGGCCCACGGTCAGATGGAGGACTACGGCCACGGGGATCTTGCGGCCGGCGCGCGCGTCGAGACGGAAGTGTTCGCGCGGGTCGGAGAGTTCCTCGACGCCCGGTAGCGCGGCTCCTCGCATTGACGCGCGGAGGCGAAGCGCTTGCGACGGGCGCGCGGGCGTGACAAGCGGCGGCCGTGATGCGCAAGTCCGCCCCCGTTCTCACGCTGCTGGTCGTGGTCGCCGCGCTGACGGCGTCGAGCCGGATGGTGCGCGCCGACCCTCCGCCGAGCGTGGCAATCCCGGCCGAGAATGCGCGCGAGCTGCGGCGTCGTCCCGCCGTGCCGCCGGTCGGCCCGGAGGACGAAGAGCGGGCGAGGCGGCTCTTCGCGGCCATCCAGCAGGGTGACCCCGAAGGGGCAATCGACTTCTACTTCCCGCGGGACCCGTTTCTCGTGCTCAAGGCGATTGCGAACCCCGGGCGGTACTGGGATCGATTGATCGCGATGTACCGGCGGGACATTCGGCGATTGCACCGCGAGACTCCGCGATTGGCGGAGGCGACGTTCGACCGACTGGTGCTGTCGCCGACGCGCACGTGGATGACGGTGGGCCGCGAGGCGAATCACCTGCCGTATTGGTCCGTCTATCACTCGTACATCCAGTACA
>JADZFZ010001215.1 GCA_020854145.1 Deltaproteobacteria bacterium
ACTAGGCTCACGCTCTCGCATTGTGACCCGTCCGGTCACATACTGCGGCCATGCTCCCGCAACGTGGCGCCGCGCGCTCGTCCTCCTCGCTCGCGCGGCGACTGCTGATCGCGTTCGGCGCCACGACGTTGCTCGCGATGAGCGTCTGCGCGACGTTGCTCGTGCTCGTCCGTGAGCTCGCCGAGAACGTCGATGCCGTGCGACGGGACGAGCGGCTCGCGCTCGACGCGCTCCGTCTGGGAGTCGCGGTGCGCGAGCAGTACATCCACGAGGCACACACCATCATCGAAGGGGACCGCTCGCACCTCGGTCACCACGGGGACTGGGTCGCGCGCGTACGACGCGACACCCGCAGGCTCGCCTCCGCGGTCCCACCGGGCGAGCGCTGGCGGCTCGACCGAACGGCGGAGACGAGCGCGGCGCTCGTGCGGCTGTTCGAGATCGACATCGTGCCTGCCGTCGAGCGGGGTGACCGCAATGCCGTCCGCAGCGCGCACCGGACCGTGGACGCGTTGGTGGCACGGACCGCCGGGGACACCGACGCAGTCGCGGCGGCGCTCGAGACGCGCATGGCGGAGGCTCAGTCGCGTTCGGCGCAGTTGACCAGGGTCGCGTTCGGCGCGACGGGACTGAGCATGCTGGTTCTCGTGGGCGTCGGTTTCGTGATCGTGGCAGGGCTCCGGCGCGACGTCCTCCAACCGCTCGGCGCCTTGGCCGCCGCCGCACGCCGGATGGGAGAGGGGGATCTGACCACCCGCGTCGACGTCGCGGCGAAAGGCGAGATCCGGGCGCTTTCGGACGCGTTCAATCGGATGGCCGAAGAGCTGCGGGCCCGCGAGGAACGCCTGCTCGCCAGCGAGCGGCTGGCCGCGATAGGTCAGCTCGCAGCAGGTCTCGCCCACGAGGTCAACAACCCGATTGGCATCATCCGGGGATACCTGCGCACGATGATTCCCGAAGCTCGCGACGACGAGCAGCGCAACGAGCTCGAGATCCTCGACGAGGAAGCGCGAAGCTGCCAGCGGTTGGTCGAGGATCTCCTGGCCTTTGCACGCGCCCGCGAGCTCGACGTCGATCCGGTCGCAATCGCAGCGCTCCTCTCCGAGACTGCGAGAAGGCTGGAGTCGAGCGGTGAGCTCGGGTCCACTCGTGTCCACACGCGTGTCGACGACGTCGTCGTCGCGGCAGACGAAGGCCGATTGCGCCAAGTCGTCTCGAACCTCGTGCGCAACGCGGCGCAAGTCTCGCCCCCGGGGGAGCCGGTGGAGCTGACCGGCGAAGCTCGGGAGCACGACTACGTGGTGACGGTCGCGGACCGCGGACCCGGGATCGCGCAGGACGACCGTGCGCGCGTGTTCGAGCCTTTCTGGTCGAAGCGTCCCGGGGGAACGGGGCTCGGCCTGGCAGTGTGCGCAGGCATCGTGCGCGCGCACGGCGGTCGGATCGAAGCGAGACCCCGAGACGGTGGAGGAACGGAGATGGTCGTGACTTTGCCGCGCGAGACCCCATGAGCGAGACACGACCCACGGTGCTGGTCGTCGACGACAAGCCGAACATGTTGTCGTTGATCGGCAAGGTGCTCCGCAAGAACGCGCGTGTCTTGACGGCTTCGACGGGGGAGGAGGCGGTGCGCCTGCTCGAGCACGAGCGCATCGACGTCGTCGTGTGTGACTTGCGGATGCCCGGCATGGACGGCCTCGACGTGCTGCGAGCCTGTCGCTCGATGCGCCCGAGCACGACCTTCGTGTTGATGACTGCGCACGCCACCGTGCCGACGGCCATCGAAGCCATGAAGCTGGGTGCCTACGACTATGTGACCAAGCCCTTCGAGCCCGAAGAGCTGAGAGCCGTGGTGCTCCGCGCGCTCGCCCGCGGAGGCCTCGACACCACCGGGGCGGAGCGCGACCCGACCGAACGGCTACCGGGCGTCATCGCACGCTCGGCCGTGATGGCGGAGCTCGCCCAGCTCGTGCGCCGAGTCGCCGCGTCCGACGCGACGGCGCTCGTCCTCGGTGAGACGGGCACCGGCAAGGAGCTCGTGGCCCGCGCCCTCCACGATCTCTCGCGTCGCTCCGAGCGCCGGTTCGTCGCGGTGAGCTGTGCCGCAATCCCGTCCGAGCTGCTCGAGAGCGAGCTCTTCGGCTACGCCCGAGGGGCCTTCACGGGAGCACAACGCGATCGCGCCGGCATCTTCGAGGAGGCCGACCACGGCACGCTGTTTCTCGACGAGATCGGAGAGCTCCGCTCGTCGCTCCAGGCGAAGCTGACGCGCGCGCTCGAGCAGCGAGCGGTTCGGCGATTGGGCGAGAGCCGCGAACGTCCGGTCGACGTCCGGCTCGTGGCGGCGACCCACCGCGATCTCGAACAGATGGTGCGGGCCGATCGATTCCGTGAGGATCTCTGGTATCGCCTTCGGGTCGCGGTCATCCGCCTCCCTCCGCTGCGCGAACGACGCGAGGACATCCCGCTGCTCGCCGCGCACTTCCTACGGGAGGCCGCGTCGGTGTCGGCGGGTACCTCCGTCAAGGGATTCACCGACGCCGCGCTCGATGCGCTCGGCGCGCACGGGTGGCCCGGCAACGTCCGTGAGCTGCGCGCCGCGGTCGAACGGGCGACCATCGTCGCGCGCAGTGAGCGCATCGACGTAGGGGACTTACCGCCGGAGGTGCTCGGGGTCCGAACTGCGGCGACCGCCGACCTCTCGGCCGTCAGCTACCAAGATGCGCTGGAAGCAGGCAAGGAGGAGGCGACTCGCAGATACCTCGAGTCCGTTCTCCGGCGGTTCCGCGGTCGCGTGCCCGACGCCGCTCGCCACTCGGGGATCGAGCGAGAGAGCTTCTATCGATTGTTGCGCAAACACGGCCTGCGTCCCGACGACTATCGGGGCGAGCCTGACGGCTGACCCTGCTGCGTGGACGCGCCTGCAGCACATGCGAGGAAGGCCGCGACGGAATCGGCCGCGCGCCGGGCGTGCGCGAGCAGCGTCAGCGTGGGGTGCCGATCGCCGGCCGTGGGCATCACCGAGGCATCGGCGATCCAGACGTTGCCGAGAGCACGCAGACGACCCCACGGGTCGCATGGCCGGTTTGGGTCGTCGCCCATCGAGGCCGTCCCCGCCTCGTGGCCTGCGCCGGCGAGAAGCGGATCGACGAACGATATCAGCCGGCTCCCCGGCGCGCCGAGCGTGTCCGCGAATCGCACGCACGCAGTCTTCATCTCCGCCGCCATGCGGCGTTCCTCACGCGACCACGCGACGTGGATGCGTGGGATCGGCCGTCCGAGAACGTCGCGCACCTCGCGGTCGAGATCGACGAAACGTCGCGGGTGCGGAAACGTCTCGCCGAGCGCATGGATGAGCGTAGCGCTCCAACGTTCGACCTCCGCAGCGGGCACGGTCCGCTCGATCCCCAGCACGTCGAGCGGCACCGGTCCCGCGACCTCGATGGAGAAGCCACCTCGGTAGCTCCGGCGGGTCCGTGCTCCCGTGTTGACGAAACACTCGACGAGAGCAGCTCCGGGAAATCGCCCGCGCCCACCCGGCGGCGGCGCAGGCACCGGCTCCAGCAGGACGTAGCTCGCGACCATGTGGTCGACGAAGCCGCGCCCGATGCCCTTGCCGGCACGCCCGAGCTCGCTCTGCAGCAGGATACGAGTGGTCTCGATCGGCGACGCGGCGAGCACGAACGAGCGAGCGCGAAAGCGCTTGTGCATTCCGTCGCGCAGGTCGATGAAGCGCGCCGCCGTCGCGTTGCCCCGCTCGTGCTCGAGCCCGAGCACCGCGGCCAGCGTGCGAGCTCGCGGGGCGACCGACGTTCGCAACGCAGTCCACACCGCTCCCCCTTCGACGAGCGGGGCACGCTTGGGAACGATCCGCACGTCGAGCGTGCGTGCCGCGCGCTCGTAACGCGCGTCGAGCGTGCCTTCCACGACGCCGAGATCCGCCTCGATCTCGTCGTAGAGCGGGCCGAGGACGTCTTCGCCGTATGGCCACCCGGAGCGCCGCAAGCTGGCAGCCGGAAACCGATGAGACCAGCCGCCCCAGAGCAACGTCCGTCCGCCGACCGCGCGGACGCGATACCAGTCGTAGGAGCCGCCGACCGAACGATAGGACCAGATGCGCCGATCTATCTCCGCGGCCCGCTCGCCCACGCGGGGCCGCCGTCCCGCGTCGACCACGAGCACGCCGAGTCCGCGCTGCTGCAGGCGATCGGCCACCAAGCAGCCAGTCGGACCTGCGCCCACCACCACGGTGTCCCAAATCCGCGACACGACTATCCTTCTCCGGATTCTCGGCGCAAGGCTCCCTCTCTCTTCCGCCCCGAAGCAGGTCTCCACCCTTCGGGTCTGGGGAATTGCGAAGCGCCGGATCCGAATCGGGGAGTAAATGTCGCGCCGCCCGGCGGCCAGGCGGCGCGACTCCCCCCTTCTGGCTTCAGCCGCCGCAGTGCCGGATACCTCCGCAGTGGCTCGGTCCACCGCAGTGCTTCGGTCCACCGCAGTGCCCGCGACCCCCACGATGGCGGGCGGCTTTGGCGCGAAGTGTCCCCTTCTCGACGCGAATCCGGAGTCGCGTCTTCGTCTCGAGCATCTTCATGTGCGATCACCTCCATCTGCAGAAGCGCGTTCGGCACGCGCGCAGCAGCGAGTTAGCAACACACGAGCCCGCCGCCTGCGTTCACGCGGTTTGGTTGACGGGCATCAACTTCCCGGCGATGTCGCGCTGGCTGCTCGCGGAAAAACGGCGAGGCCCGTCACGATGGCAGTGGTGTGCACAGCCATCGTCGCGACGAGGACGCCACCGAACCCGCCGGCGTCGGCTGCCAAGAGTGGCCCCGCGAGGAAGTTCCCGCCCGCCCAGGCGATCGACTGCATGAGCATGCGGTAGGACGCGATCGGGCCCGACTCCGAAGGTGACGTGCAGCCGTGGATCAGGCTCGTCATGAGGGGGGCCGACATGTTCACCAGCGACTGCCGCAAGACGAACGCGCCTGCGGCCAGCGGGACGTGGTCGGTCCAGAGGAGCTCCGCGAAGAGCGGGATGCAGAGAGCTTGAGTGGCAAGGATCACCGGCCACGTCCCGAACCGCCGAGCGAGCGTGGGCGACAGTAGATGACCCGCGCCGCCGGCGATCATAAGCACGGCATAAAGCCCGCCGACGCCGGCGGGCGCCAGGTGGAATCGTTCCTTGAAGTAGATCTGGAGGAACGGGACGATCAGGCCGTTGCCGAAGAACACGAGCGTGTCGGGAGCGAGCAGGGCGGCAGAGCGCAGAGGGCGGCGCAGCTGCAGGAGATCGTGCAGGCGGCGTACGGGCGCACGCTCCGCGGTGTCGCATGGCGCGCCAGCACCCACGGACGGTCGCAACGCGAGCAGAGGGACGAGCCCCGCTGCGACGGATAGCAGACCCACGGCGAGCGCGACTCGGTACCCGCCCAGCGTAGAGGCGAGCGCGCCGCCCGCGATTTGCTGCACCTGCCCACCGACGAGCGCGCCCACCGCGCCCGGGATCGCCTGGATCCACAACGTGTGGACGACGAAGAGCCGCACCCGCTCGTGATCGGACGACTCGGAGGTGAGAAAGGGTCCGGTCACCATCGTGAGCGACTGGATCCCGAGCCCGGCGACCGCTGCCCCAGCGATCATCCATCCGGGCTCCGTCGCGGCGACCTGAATTGCGAAACCCGCAGCGTTCAGGGCGACACCCGCCGCGAGCGCGGTGCGCGCGGGAACGTGCCGGAGCAGCCAGAGCCCGAGCAGCCCCGCCGCGATGCCGGCCGCGCCGCCCGCGCCCTGCACGCGTGCCACCATCTCTGGTCCCGCACCCAGCTCGAGCAGGTACTGGTTGCGCAGGACCACGAACACCTGCTGCCCGAGACCGACGCACGCTGCCGCGCGGAGCCAGGCTCGCGCGTTTGGCCGGAAACCACCCCAGACAGGTCCCATCCTTGTGACTCCGCCGGTTACGGGTGTGACCCATCTGGTCACCTTGGCGCTGGCTCGAGGGTCTGATCCGCTGAGCTGGCGCGCCATCCTCAGCGCGCGCGACCGTCCCGCGAGGCCGCGGCGCGAACGCTCATGGCCGGCCGCCCGACGACGCCACCTGGTGGCGACGCCAGATCGTGTACGCGGCGGGCAACACCAGGAGTGTCAGGAACATGCACGACCAGAGCCCGCCGACGACGGGGGCTGCCGTCCGTGCGGACACGTCGGCACCGACGCCGCTCTCCCACAGCAGAGGCGCGAGACCGAGAACCGTCGTGGCAACGGTCATCAGCAGCGGGCGCGCGCGCATCGAGGCACCTTCGATCACGGCCGCGTCCACGTCGGATGGCGACGACAGCTTGCCGCTCGCGCGGTGACGCTCGAACGCTTCGTCGAGATAGACGATCATCACGATGCCAGTTTGGGCGGCGACTCCCGCCACGGCGATGAGGCCCACCCAGACCGCCGTCGACAGGTTGTAGTCCATCGCGAAGAGCAGCCAGAAGCTGCCCACGAGCGCGAAGGGAAGCGCCAAGAGCACGAGAGCGGTCTGCTGCCATCCCTTCATCGACATGTAGAGAAGAATGACGATGAGCAGCAGCGTCAGGGGCAACACGTAGCGGAGGCGTGCTTCCATCTGCTCGAGGAACTCGTATTGGCCCGTCCACACGAGCCGATACCCTGGAGGCAGCGACAGGTTGCCCGCCACGGCTCTCTTCGCGTCGCGCACGAAGCCGCCGAGGTCGCGACTGCTGGTGTCGACGTCCACGAACACGTACCCGACCAGGCTCCCATTCTCGTCTTTGATCATCGGCGGCCCGGAGACGACCTCCACGCTCGCGAGCTCGCCGAGCTGCACGGTCGGACGCTGTTGTGCCCATCGCGCCAACGGGTCACCTCCGCCTCGTGCACCGGTGGCCGAGGTCCCGCCTCCGGACGCGTCCGCCATCCCGCTGTCTCCACCCATCGCGCTCGAGCCGGAGCGACTCGAGGCACCCGATCCGCCCATACCCATGCCGCCGCTTCCGCCACCCCGCGAGGGAGCCATCGCACCTCCGCCAGACACGGATTCGCCGCTGCCCGTGCCGGCGCCGCCGAGCACGAGCGCAGAAGGAGCGAACGGCACGGGAACGAGAATCCTCCGCAACGAATCGGGCGTTCCCCGAAAGTCGGCTGCGTAGCGAAGGTTGACCGAGAAGCGCGCACGACCCGCGATGACCGTCGAGACCTGCATGCCGCCGACGGCCGCTTCGACGACGTCGTTCACGTCGCGCACCGTCAGCCCGTAACGCGCGATGCGGCGACGGTCGGGCACGATGTCGACGTACTCACGTCCTGTCTGCCGCTCTGCGAACGTGCTTCGCGCCCCGGGGACGTCGCGCAACAGCCCCTCGAGCGCCAGCGAGATGCGCTCGATCTCCGCGAGGTTCTCGCCAATCACCTTCACGCCCACCGGCGTGCGAACACCCGTGGTCAACATGTCGATTCGCGTCCGAATCGGCGGCGCGACGGCAATCTGGAATCCCGGAGTCCGCAATGCCTCCGACAACGCGCTCGCGAGCTCGTCGGTCGTGCGCGGCCGTTCCTCCGGCCACAATGGCGCGAGCACTGGTTTCAGCCATCCCGGCGCCCAGCTCGAGTACCAACGTGCGGCCGGTCGTGTCGGCCAGCGGTCGCGGGGGTGCAACATCACGACGGTCTCGATCATGTCGAGCTGCGCCGGGTCGGTGGCCGTGTCCGCTCGCCCCGCCTTGCCGTGCACCGACTTCACCTCGGGGAAAGATCGAATGATCCGATCCTGCGCCTGGAGCGCTCTTCGAGCTTCTTCGATGGAGATGCCAGGGAAAGTCGTCGGCATCACCAGGAGCGATCCCTCGTCGAGAGGAGGCATGAACTCGGACCCGATCGACGAGGCGATGGGAACGGTCCCCGCGAAGATCGCGACGGCGAGCGCGACGACGATCCAGCGCCCGCGGACCACGGCTCTCGCGACCGGACGGTAGGCGCGCGAGAGCCATCGGCTGACGGGGTTGTCCTCCTCGCGGCGGAACTTCCCACGGAGCAGAAGCGCCATCAGGGGCGGTGCGAGCGTGATCGACAACAGCGAAGCCGCGAGCATCGCGAACGTCTTCGTGAACGCGAGCGGTCGGAACAAGCGCCCCGCCTGACCCGCGAGCGTGAAGATGGGCGCGAAGCTGACGGTGATGAGGAGGAGCGAGAAGAAGATGGGAGTCCCGACCTCCTTGCATGCCTGGATGATGATCGCCTTGCGGTCCGCTTTCGGGTCTGCCTCGGACAGCCGGACATTGGCATTCTCGACGAGACAGATGGCCGCGTCCGCGAGCTCTCCTATCGCGATGGCGATCCCGCCGAGCGACATGATGTTCGTCGTGAGCCCGAGGTACTTCATCGGGATGAA